>NZ_JBHVPH010000029.1:0-103881 GCF_042887425.1 Kitasatospora sp. NPDC057940 | reverse complement strand
GCGGACATGGCGATGAAGCTGGAGGCGGCGCGGCAGTTGACGTATGCGGCGGCGGCGAAGTCGCAGCGTGGGGACGGGGATCTGACGTTCTTCGGTGCGGCGGCGAAGTGCTATGCGTCGGATGCGGCGATGGAGATCACGACGGATGCGGTGCAGTTGCTGGGTGGGTACGGGTACACGCGGGACTATCCGGTGGAGCGGATGATGCGGGACGCGAAGATCACCCAGATCTACGAGGGGACCAACCAGGTCCAGCGCATCGTCATGGCCCGCAACCTGCCGTAACACCGCCTGTGAGGCGCACCGACGGCCGGGCCGAGCACCCGGTCCGGCCGTTCGGGGCCGATGCTATGTTCCGGGAATGAGCGAGAAGGAAGAGCAGGACCTGCCCATGAACGACGGGCCCGCCAAGCCGGCGATGCGCGAGGCGCTCGTCGCCGCGGCCTTCGAGCTCTTCCTGGAACGCGGCTTCGAACAGACCACCATCGACGACATCGTCTCGCTGGCCGGGGTCGGCCGACGCTCCTTCTTCCGCTACTTCCCGGCCAAGGAGGACGTGGTCTTCCCGGACCACGAGCGCAGCCTCGCCGAGATGACGGAGTTCCTGGAGTCCGGCACCGGCGAGGAGGACCCGGTCAAGCACGCCTGCGACGCGGCCCGGCTCGTCCTGCGGATGTACGCCGAACAGCCCTCCTTCTCCGTCCAGCGCTACCGCCTCACCCGTAAGGTCCCCGGCCTGCGGGCGTACGAGCTCTCCGTGGTCTGGCGCTACGAGCACACGCTCGCGGCCTACCTGCGCGGCCGGTTCGCCGACCGCCCGGACGGACCGCTGCGCGCCGACGTGACCGCCGCCGCCGTCGTCGCCGCGCACAACCACGCCCTGCGCACCTGGCTGCGCTCGGGCGGCGAGAGCGACTGGGTGGCCGAGGTCGACGCGGCGATGGCCTTCGTCACCGGCACCTGGAACGACCGCCCGGGCGGCGAGAACGGGGAGGCCGCAGAGTCCGGGGCGGACGATGTGGTGGTGCTGGTCGCCAGCCGCCGGGCGCCGCTGTGGAAGATGGTCCAGGGCATCGAGAGCGCGCTCGGCGACGCCCACCGGCTCTGACCGCCGGCTCCGATCAACCGGCTGCCGGCTGCCGGCTGCCGGCTCCGGCCGACGCCGACGCCGACCCGCTCCGGTCGGCACCCGCCGCGGAGGGTGCTCCCACCCGAACGGCGCAACTCCGCTCGTCCGGCGCCCGGCTGACGGGCCGCACGCCGTGCGGGCCGCCCGGCCCCGGGCGAGACTCGGTCGCAGGACGGGGGCCGCGCGCCCCGGGAGCGCGAAGGAGCGGCGATGCCGGGGACGCCCCAGCAGGAGAACGGTGGCCCCACCCTGCGCCAGGTGCTGCTCGGCAAGGGCTACCTCGGCCTGCTGCTGGTCGCCGTCCTGATCGGCGCCCCGGTCTCGCTGGTCGCCTTCGGCTTCGTCGGCCTGGAGCACCAACTCCAGCACTGGGTCTGGGAGAGCCTGCCGGTCACCGCCGGCTTCGACCGCGCCCCCTGGTGGTGGCCGCTGCCCGCGCTGCTGCTGGCCGGCCTGCTGCTCGCCCCCGTGGTCACCCGGCTGCCCGGGCACGGCGGCCACGTGCCGGTGGACGGGCTGGGCGGCCCGCCCACCCCGCCGGGCGCCGTGCCCGGCGTGGTGCTGGCCGCACTCGCCTGCCTGCCGCTCGGCGCGGTGCTCGGCCCGGAGGCGCCGCTGATGGCGATCGGCGGCGGCCTCGCGCTGCTCGCCGTCCGGTCCGCCAGGAGGTCCCAACTCCCCGAGCTGGTTCCGGTGTTGGGAGCGGCCGGGGCGGCGGCCGCGATCTCCACCATCTTCGGCAGCCCGCTGGTGGCGGGCGTGATGATGATCGAGGCGGCCGGGCTGGGCGGCCCGCAGCTGATCGCCCTGATCCTGCCCTGCCTGCTGGCCAGCGGGGTCGGTGCGCTGGTCTTCACCGGCTTCGGCCACTGGACCGGGCTGTCGATCGGCGCGCTCTCGCTGCCGCGGGTGCCCGCGAGCGGCGTCCCGGACCCGGGCGACTTCCTCTGGGGCGTCCCGCTGGCGGTGGTGATCGCCGTGGTCTGCGTGGCCGGGCAGACCCTCGGTCGGCGGGTCAAGGGCTTCACCACGGGCGATCCGGCGGGCCCCCGGCCGGTGCCGACCGCTCGTCAGGCCGCCGTCCGGACGGTGCTGTGCGCGATCGCCGTCGGAGCCTGCCTCGCGGCGTACGCCCTGCTGACCGGTCGCTCACCGGAGGAGGCCGCGCTCTCCGGGCAGGCCACCCTGGGCGCGCTGGCGGCCGACCCGGCGGCCTGGCCGATCGGCGCGCTGCTCGCCCTGGTGCTGTGCAAGACGGTCGGCTGGGGGATCGCCCTGGGCAGCCTGCGCGGCGGCCCGATCTTCCCGGCGATCCTGATCGGTGCCGCGCTCGGGGCGGCCTGCGCGCCGCTGCCCGGCTTCGGCACCGCGCCCGCGCTGGCCGTCGGACTGGCCGCCTCCGGCGCGGCCGTCACCCGGCTTCCGGTCACCAGCACGGTGCTGGCGACGGCGCTGCTGGGCGGCCAGGCCGCCGACGCCATGCCGCTGCTGATCGTCGCCGCGGTGACGGCCTTCGTCACCGGCGAGCTGGTCCGGGGGCGGTCGAGACGCGTCCACGCCGTGCCCGGCCGGGGCAGGTCGGCACCGGCAGACTGACCGGCCCGCCCTCGTCGAGCCCGTGCCCGGTCCCCGTCCAGCCCTTGCCCGCCCTCGTCGAGCCCGTGCCCGGTCCCCGTCCAGCCCTTGCCCGCCCTCGTCCAGCCCGTGCCCGGTCCCCGGACGCAGGCGCCCCGACGTCAACGTTCTGCGGCGCGAAAATCCCTTCGGGGGACGGCAGATGAACAACTGCGGATTCCACGGCCCCCGGTCGGCGGTGTGCGCGATAACGGAGGGACCCCGGCCGACCGGCCGACCGGCAGGCGGGGCACCAGGACCAGCAGCCAGCGAACCGAGGAACCACACCCATGCCGATCAGCGACTACGGCGTGCTCGCCGCCACCGCCGTCGACCGGCGCCGCGAGGGCGCCACCGACACCCCGCACTACCAGATCCACCTGCGCGACGCCGGGGGCACCGACTACCGCGCGGCGGTCAACGTCCTCTCCCAGCAGGCCCCCGCCGACCTGCGCTACCTCGCGGTCGAGGACTTCCGGCACCCCGTCACCGGCCTCCTCCCGCCGGCCGGCAGCGGCTGGAACCCGCTGCCGTCCCGGCCGGGCACGGCGAGCCTGGACTTCGTCCGCGGGCACCTGTTCGACCCCGCGGCGATGCGCGTCCTGCCGCCCGACCTCCCGGGCCCGGACAACGACCTCGCCGACGTGCTCGACCAGCACGTCCAGCGGGCGATCGCCGACCCGGCGGCCGCGGTGTACGTCTTCGGGCAGCGCTTCGGGCCCGAACCCGGCGTCCCGGACAAGGTGTTCGGCTTCCTGCCCGGCAACGGCGTGCACGACGTGCACATGAACCAGGGCAACAGCGGGCGGTTCCGGACGGACGACGGCGTCTACCAGGACGGCGCGCTGCTCATCCACCTGCCGGCGGAGAGCCGGTGGGCGGCGGTGTTCCTGGCCTTCCAGTCGCAGTCCTGGCACACCGACGACCACACCGGGCACACCCTGCCCGCGTCCGTCCCGCACCCCACCCGCCCCCGGACCGGCTCCCGTCAGGCGACCGGCCCCCAGCAGTAGCGTCCGCCGGGCCCGTCGGCGTCCTCAGCCCGCGCTGCGGGACCGGCGGGACTGGGCGAGCAACCAGGTGTAGACCTCGGGGTCGTCGTACGTCCGCGTCCAGGAGTCGTGGCCGACCCCCGGGTAGCGCGTGAACCGCACCGGACCGCCCGCCTCCCGCAGTGCCTCGACCACCCGCTCGGTGTGGGCGACCGGGACGACGTCGTCCTCCCCGCCGTGGAAGGCCCACACCGGGAGGTCGACGAGGCGCGGCGCCGCCTCGCTCAGCCCGGACCCGCAGATCGGCACGGCGGCGGCGAACCGGCGCGGGTACCGGGCGGCGAGCGCCCACGTGCCGGTGCCGCCCATGCTCAGCCCGGTCACGTACCGCCGGTCCGGGTCGATCCGGTACGTCCGCGCCACGTCCTCGACCAGGGCCGCCAGCGCGCTCACCTCCGCGACCCACGAGCTGTGCGCCGGGCACTGCGGGGCCACCACCACGAACGGCAGCTTCGCCCCGTCGGCGATCTGCCGCACCGGCCCGTGCACGGCGAGCGCCGCCAGGTCCTCGCCGCGCTCCATGGCGCCGTGCAGGAACAGCAGCAGCGGCCACGGCCCGGGGCCCTCGTCGTACCCGTCCGGCAGCGACAGGGCGTACCCCAGGTCGTTGCCGTCCTCGTCGACGGCGAACCGGTGGTGCTGGACAGGTGCGGACATCGGTCTCCTCCAAAAACGCCAGGGGTTCCACGGGGCGGACCCACCGCCACCACCCTTGCCGAGCAGCCTCTCCGATTGATGACGCCGCCGTCACGGTTCATGTCGCAAAGACGCCGGGCGGGGCCCGAGCGAGGGCGGTGCGGCGATGCCGAACTCCCGGCGGAGCGCGGAGACGGCGGCGAGGTGGCCGCTCATGCCGTGGACGCCCGGACCGGGCGGGGTGGACGCGGAGCACAGGTAGACGCCGGGCAGCGGGGTCGCGTACGGGTTCCACCGGAGGGTCGGGCGCATGAGCAGTTGGCCGAGGGTCAGGGCCCCGGCCCCGATGTCCCCGCCGACGTAGTTCGGGTTGTACGCCTCGTACTGGACGCCGTTGGTGCTCCGGGCGGCGAGGACCGTGTCGGCGAACCCGGGCGCGTACTTCTCGATCTGTGCCGTGACGGAGCCGGTGGGGTCCGCCGCGTACCCGTTGGGCACGTGCGCGTAGGCCCAGACGG
Source organism: Kitasatospora sp. NPDC057940 (assembly GCF_042887425.1). NCBI lineage: Bacteria > Bacillati > Actinomycetota > Actinomycetes > Kitasatosporales > Streptomycetaceae > Kitasatospora > Kitasatospora sp. NPDC057940. Next base: position 98,932 of record NZ_JBHVPH010000029.1, on the reverse strand, counting down.
GCCGCTTCCCGGCGCGGACCCGGTCGGGATCGGCGACGCCGGGATCCACCAGCAGCACGAAGGGGTCGCCCGCGTCGACACCGCGGGCGACCCCGGACTCCCGGCGGTAGATCTGCGCCTGCGACCCTCCGAGGTGCACGGTGGCGGCCCGGGCCACGTCGGTGTTCCGCCACGGGATCGCCTCGGACACCAGGAAGTCGACCTTGGCCGCCGCGGGCCCGTACCGGAACCTGCGGAGCCGTCGCCGGTAGGCGGCGGGCAGCCGGTCGCCCGCCACGGCCGAGAACTCCTTCGGCCCGGTGTCGAACATGACGACGCGCGAACCGCGCACCTGCGCCAGGTCGGTGATGCGCGCACCGGTGTGGATCCGCCCGCCGTGGCGCCGGATGTCCTCGGCCAGGCAGTCCGCGATCGCCGAGCTCCCGCCGCGCGGCACCGGCCACCCCGAACTGTGCGCCAGGTGGCCGAGGAAGACCGACACGGCTCCGCCGACGATGCTGGGGAGCCTGCCGACGGCGTGCGCGGCCACCCCGGCGAGGAGGGCGGCCGCCTCGTCGGTCGCGAACCGGCGCGGGGCGAGCGCCGTCCCGTGGGCCAGGGAGCGCCACGCGAGCATCGCCGGAGTCCGCAGGGACGTGGGGACGGAGCGGAAGTCGGAGAGGAAGAGCTCCCCGATCTCGGTGCTGCGGCCGATGAGCGGCGCCATCAGCCGCCGCCAGCCGGCGCCGTCGCGGCCCAGCGCGTCGCAGGTCCGGTCGAGGTCCTGGTACGCCACGGCGGCCCGCCCGTCCGCCAGCGGATGGGCGTAGGACGCTTCCGCCTGGAGCAGGTCGACGCCGCGGGCCGACAGGTCGAACCGGCGGAAGAACGGCGAGACGGCGGCCATCGGATGGACGGCGGAGCAGATGTCGTGCCGTACGTCGCTGTCGAACAGGGCGTGCGTGCGCAGGCCGCCGCCGATCTCGTCCTGGCTCTCGTAGACGTCCACGTGCAGCCCGGCGCGGGCGAGGGTGACGGCCGCCGCCAGGCCGTTCGGCCCGCTGCCCACGACCGCGACGTCGCTGTTCCGTTTCATGGTCGGCCCGCCTCGTTCATGGTCGGTCCGCCGCGCGGGATTCCACGGGCGGAGTGGCTGCCGGGAGCGGGCGCTACCGGCGGCCCTCCGCGTCGAACATTCCTTCCAGCTCCTTCAGGACCGACGGCAGGTAGAAGCCGGTCTCGCCCTCCCATTTTCGCTTCCCGACGCTGTACGCCGCGACGGTCCGGCTGACCGAGACGTTCGGGCGCCGCAGCAGGAGCTCCATGTGGTGTTCGACGACGGCGTTTCCGGCCGGAAAGGCGGTGGCGAGCACGATCGGCTTTTCGGTGATCTGCAAGGCCATGGTGGCGGGGGTGTTGCAGTTTCCCGCGGCGAGCCGCATCGCGAAATCGAGCGTCGCGGGGAAGACGGCGAAGGCGTCGACGCGTTCGCCGATCTCCACGTGCGCGGATTCCGGGAGGGAGGGGTCGGCGTAGTCGTCGGTCCACACGTCGCCGTCCACCAGCCGGCGCAGGGCGTCCAGCGTCACGAAACGCTGTGCGGACCTGGTCACCAGGAGATCGCTCGTGATCCGGGGAAACGACTGGCGCAGCCAGTGCAGCCAGTACGGTGTGAGCGAGGCGTTGATGGATCCGGTCACGACGAACAGGATCCGCTTCTCGCCCAGATCGGGGATCTCCTGATTTCCGGCGCCCGCGGTGTTTCCGGTGTTTTCGGTTTTTCCGGTGTTTGCAGCGCTTCCGGTGTTTTCGGTGTTTTCGGGCATCTCGGCATTCCCCCGGTTCACAGGGCGAGTTCGGGCGAGATCATGATGGGCTTGATCCCGTCGGCACCCTCGGTCGGGACGGACGCCACGATCATGAACTGGTAGTCCCCGGACCCGCTGCTCCTCCTGCACGCGTCCCGTACGGCCCCGGCCATCAGGTTGTACCCGTCGCTGTTCAGCATCCACTCGAACATGGCCCCGTTCGAGGCGAGCGTGCGCACCTGCGACGCCATGTCGAACAGCGCCTTGGGGACCCGGCTCCCCGGGTTCCACAGCACGGCGAGCGGCTTCGCCTCGTTCCGCATGGCCAGGTCGGCCCACGTGGTCCACCCGTCCGCGGGCGTCGCGCGCGTGCGGTAGAAGACGTACAGGTCCTCGATGCCGGGGTTCGGGGCGAAGAAGCGCCACTGCGGCAGGTCGGGGAAGAACGGCAGGCGCATCTTGATCGGCAGCTTGTCGTCGGGCAGGTTCTCGAAGACCGTCAGCACGACGTGCGTCACCAGGGCGGCCTTGACCAGGGACGTGACGGTCCGGCGCCACGCGCTCATGAGTTCTCCAGGATGATCGCCGCCGTCTGCTGCGCCAGGGCGGGCTTGGCGATGATGGACCGGTGGCTGCTCGCCGGGACGACGTGGAAGTCCGCGGCGACCCGCTCGCTGAGCCTGCGCTGCTGCTCGGTGTTGTTGGCGGCCGAGATGACGACGCGCCGCAACGGCCCGGCGGCCACGAAGTCCTGGCCGGCGAGGGGTTCGTGGAGGTACTCCTGGCGCGCCGCCAGCAGCACCTGGGGGCTGGAGATCGAGGCCAGGTACGCCCGTTGGATGTCCGGGCGGTACTCGAGTTCCCGCTCGGTGGGGCTCGTCAGCCAGCGGGTGGTGCCCAGGGCCGAGCCGAGCAGCCGTCGCGCGGTGTCCTGGTTGTAGCGCGCCACCCGCCGCTTCGACCCGCGGTCCTCACCGAGGAGCACGGCGTCGGTCCCGTCGACGATGTGCAGGGCGGTGGCGCGCTCGCGCACGTAGGCGGACTCCGCCGCGACGTTCATGGCGGTGAGGGCGCCGATCGAGTGGCCGCACAGGACGACGTCGCCCTCCGGCGCGAGCTGTTGCAGGAGGAACTCGACCATCTGGGCCGGCCGCAGCCTGCTCTTCGAGCGCCAGTACCCGCTGCGGTGGTAGCGCAGGACCCGGAAGCGCCGGCCGAGCAGCCCGGCCACCCAGTCCCAGGACTCCAACGGCGCGCCCAGGCCGCTTTCGAGGACCGCGACGGGGGCGGTGGGGCCGAGCCCCCCGGCATCGAGCGCGTACTCGATCGCGAGGCCGTCCGGGCCCTGGATCAGGGAGGTCCCCTTGAGTCCGTTGCGCCGGGTGTACTCCTCCTCCAGGCGGATGTACGAGAGGTAGGCGCTGACCACGGCGGCGGCGCCGAAGGTGGCGACCACCTGGCGTTCGAACCTCATCCCCGGCCCCCGTTCCTGGGCAGGCGGTCCACGGCGTAGAGGACCGCCGCGTGGGCCGAGCTGAATCCCCAGAAGAACCGCGGCAGGCCCATCGTCACGGCGATGCCCAGGTGGAAGAGCTTGACGCCGGCCAGGGCCCTGCGGGCGTTCGCCGGCGCCAGCAGGTAGACGACCGGGAACCCGGTCTCCCAGACGATGGTGAACCACGTCATCGAACTGCACAGCAGCGGGCTCTTCTTCAGCCACTTGGCGACCGTGCTGTCCCCGTACTGCTGGGTCTGCAGGACCTGTTCCAGCGCCTCGCCCGACCGCCAGGTGCTGGAGATCGCCTTCGCCGCGCCGGCGGTCACATAGGCGATGAAGGTCTGGGCGTTGACCGCGCGCAGGAAGAGGTCGTCCGACTTCTCGGCCTCGGGGACCAGGGCGGTGAGCACGCGGTAGCCGCAGATCAGGGCGGCCATGTGGTCCGCCCCGTCCCTGCCGAACGAGGTGCGGTACTTGCTCAGGCCGCTGGAGGCCAGCATCAGGCCGGCTCCGGCGATCTGCTGCGCCCGGCTCCTGCGGCCGGTCAGGGTCAGCGCCCCGCCGACGACGCCCATGGCCTTGATGGCGACGGCACCGCCGCGGCTGTCGATCGCCTTGCGGAGGGCCTGCGGGACCACGCTGCGCTCGCGTTTCGAACTCAGGCCCTGCAAAAGGCCGTTGGGCCCGTAGGCGGCCGTCCTGGTCAAGGCTTCGAGGCCGCTGATGATCTCGCCCACCGCGGCCGGGGCCAGCGTCCAGTAATGCGCGTCCTCGCGCGATATGGGGTGGGAAGGCTCGTTGACGATCTTAGTGAATGGCATTCACGCGTCCTCGTGCTCCAGTCGAGCGGGGCCGGAAAGGGGAACCGCGCGTCCCCCTTTCCGGCCCGTCTGCTCACATGGGTGGTGTCACCGGTGGGTCAGTGGTTCAGCAGCCGAGGCAGATCGTGCTGCCCGTCACGACGACCTCGCACACGGCGACGATGGTGGGGGTGGTCATCGCGGGAGCGTTGTGTGCGTTCACGAAACCCTCCTGCGCCTCCGCGAACGAGGCGTTGACGGCATCGGTCACGAACTCGACACGCGATTCGGTGGCGTTCACTCTTTCTCCTTTTGATGGTGGAGACAGCGGCCAACCCACAGAGGACCGACGTCCGCTGCCGGCCGCTGCCGTTCGACCATATGTCGTTCCGGTAACCATCGGAAGACCCTTGATGTGCTCATGGTGTGCACAATGCGAATCGGCGGCGGATAATTTCGAAGAAATTGACCAATTCCATTGTAGGCGGACATTCTTCGAATTCTGTGCAATGCCCCTTTTGTTGCGGAGTCCCCGGATGTTCCTGTATTCGATCACCGATATCGCAGGTCAGGCCTTGATCGGGAATCCGGGCGGGCGGCGGATTCCGCCGAACAGTCCGTATGGCCTCGAATCGCCCCATTTGACTTGACGGCCCCGGGGTCGGTCGGAGGATGCCGGTCGGGCGGCCCGGAGGGTGTATTTGGGTCGGCTTTGCAGGATTGGGACGCCTTGCTATGATCGGCCCAATGTTCAGAAAAGTGTGAAAATGAACGTTTCGATCATCCGAGAGAAGACGGCTCGTCGATTGAAAAAGAAAACCGGCAAGGCGGCGGACGCACCGCTGCTGCAACTCGTCGACGTCACACACGCGTACGGTGACAGCACCGTGCTCGACCGGGTCTCCCTCCGCATTCACCGTGGTGAGTGCGTTTCCCTGGTCGGGGACAACGGATCCGGCAAGAGCACCCTGCTCCGCGTGGCGGCCGGCCGGGAGAGACCCTCCGCAGGATCGGTCGTCTTCGACGGGGAGGAGATCCACGAGGATTCCCTGGACGTGCGCAAGCGGGTCGCGTCGGTGATGGATCCCGGTGCGTTCTATCCGGACCTCACCGTGCGGGAGCACCTGCGGCTCGTGGCGCTGTCGCACGGCATGGGCGGCGGAGCCGATGCCGCGGTCGACGGGGCGCTGGAGTCGCACCGCCTCACGGCGCAGTCCGAACAGTTCCCCTCGGCCCTGTCCTCCGGGCAGACCCAGGCGCTGCTCCTCGCCGCCGCCTTCATCCGGCCGCACGACCTCCTCATCCTGGACGAGCCCGAACAGCGGCTCGACTCCCAGGCCCGTACCGCCCTCGCCCGCCTGATCGCGGAGCACCGCGACCGCGGAACGGCCGTCCTCATGGCCACCCACCACCGGGCCCTGAACGAGGTCGCGGACCAGATCGTCGAAGTCGGCTCGCGTGCGGGGCACTCGGGCCCGTCCGGGGCGGTGCAGGGGGAAGGATGAGCGGTTTGAGCGACAGCGTGGCACCCGCGACCGGGGCGAGGACGCGGGTGCCCGACAGGTCGGGGGACTGCACCGCGGACACCCTGCGGTTCCTGCGCGAAGCCCGGAGCGGCACGCGCCAGGAGAAGCGCAGGAGCGCGTGGTTCATCGCCTACACGGTCCTCCTGGTGGGCGGCTGCTGGGGCATCCCCGCCCTGCTCCAGTGGACGAGTTCGACCCGGGCGGCCGACCGGCCACCCGTGCAGATCGGGGAACAGGCGTCCGCGACGCTCCTGGCGCTGGTCCCGGCGGTGCTGGTCCTCGCCCTGCTGCTCACCGCCCGGGGCGCGATGTGGCGCGGCCCGGTCCTGCTGGACCGGGCCACGACCGGCTTCCTGCTGCCCTCGGCCGTCGACCGGCGGGCCCTGCTCGCGCCGGGGCTGCGGTCCTCGGTGGCGCTGGCCACCGTGGTGAGCGGCGTCGCCGGCGCGGTCGCGGGCTTCCTGCTGCAGGGCCTGGTCCCGCAGTCGTGGATCCTGCTGACCCTCGCGGGCTCCTGGACGGGCGTCTCGGTGGCGCTCACCACGAGCGCGGTCGGCGTCCTGGTCGAGCGCAACGACCGGTGGATGTCCCGCTACGGCCGCGGGGTCTTCGCCGCGGGGTGGCTCCTCGCCGCGGTCGCCGCCGCCGGCGTGTGGACGGCATGGACGCAGGGGCGGACGGGCTGGCTGCAGGACCTCCTGCTCTGGTCGGGCCCGTGGGGGTGGGCGTCCCAACCGCTCCTGTGGGCGCTCGGCCTCGTGGGTACGGCGGGCGCCGTCGGCACGGTGCTGTCGGTCGGCACCCCGGTGGTCGCCCTCGTCCTCGCCTGGCGGGAACTGCCCGCGATCCCGCAGGCCGCCCTCAGGCTGCGCGCGACGGTCGCCGCCCAGATCAGCACGTCCGTCCTCATGCTCGACCTCCGCCAGGCCCGCTCCGGAGTACCGCGGCTCAAGGAGCGGAGCAGCACCCCCCGGCTCCGCCTCCCCATGCCGCGGCACCCGCTGCTGCTGGTCCCGTGGCGCGACCTCACCTGCCTGCTGCGCAACCCCCGCCGCCTGGGGTGGGCCGTCGTCTGGAGCGGGCTCGCCGTCGGACTGACCGCGGCCGCCCCCTCCTTCACCTCGACCGCACAGCAGATCGTCGTCGTGCTGTCCCTGGCCGCCGAATACCTGGCGGCCGCTCAACTCACCGAGCCGGCCCGGCTGGAGAGCGACGACCAGCGGCGCTCCACCAACCTGCCCTGGACGTTCAAGTCGCTCGCCCTCCAGCACTCGGCGGTGCCCGGCGGCCTCCTCCTCGCGCTCACCGGAGCCGGCGCACTGGCGTGCGCGCTCGCCGGCCGGGACACCGCGGGACTCCTCCCGCTCCTCGCCGCCGTACCCGCACTCACCGCGGCCGCGCTGGTCAGCTCCTACCGGGGCGTCGTGCCCATGCACCTGACGATCGGTGTCAACACCCCCATGGGCAACACCGGCCCCGGCCAGGTGGCGGTCTGGTACCTGCGCGGCCCGCTGGCGGTCGGCACCCTCCTGTTCCCGCTCGCCCGCTCCGCGGCCCAGGGCCACCCGTACGCGGTGACACAACTCGCCTGGACCCTGGCCGTCACCGCAGCCGCCCTCTGGTGGGCCCGGCGCACCGCCCACCGCCTCCACACCCGATAGCCCCGACCCCACCAAGGGCCGGCCGACCCGCCGTCACGTCGGATCGACCGGCCCTACGAGGTCGGCCGCCGGTCCTGCGCTTGGTCACGCGCCGGCCCCGCGGTTGGTCACACGACGGCCGGGAAAAGCAAAAGACCCCTGTATCAACAGGGGTCTTGCTGGTGTCCGAGGGGGGACTTGAACCCCCACGCCCGATAAAGGGCACTAGCACCTCAAGCTAGCGCGTCTGCCATTCCGCCACCCGGACCGGGTGTTGTCCTTGCGGCTTCCGTTCTCTCGTCGGCCGCGCTGACAGATGTAACTGTAGCAAAGATCGGCTTGGGGTCCCAAAACGGTTCGGGGCGGGGGAGCGGGGGCGGTGGCGGGGGCAAGAGGGAGTGTGTGGCGGGGGCGTGACCAGGGGGTTTCGGGGGCGCGCAGGGGGTGGATCCGGGTCGGGGGCTGGGGGAGGATGGGCGTACGTGCTCGTACGGCCCGGGTGCAGGTCCTGGGGGTGGCGCGCTGGTGCGTCGGTGCGGGCCAAAGACGAGGAGTGACCGTGAGCGAGCGGAGCGAGTCGGCGGGGCCGAGGGCGACGGCTGAGTCGGAGGTCGCCGGGATCTGTCGCGATCTGATCCGGATCGACACCAGCAACTACGGGGACGGCTCCGGCCCGGGCGAGCGCAAGGCGGCGGAGTACGTCGCCGAGCAACTCGCGGAGTTCGGGGTGGAGCCGCAGATCTTCGAGTCGGCCAAGGGCCGGGCCTCGACGGTGGTGCGGATCGAGGGCGAGGACCGTTCCCGCCCGGGCCTGCTGATCCACGGCCACACCGACGTGGTGCCGGCCAACGCCGCGGACTGGACGTACGACCCGTTCGGGGGCGAGATCGCGGACGGCTGCGTGTGGGGGCGCGGCGCGGTCGACATGAAGGACATGGACGCGATGACCCTCGCGGTGGTCCGCGACCGGCTGCGCACCGGCCGCAAGCCCCCGCGCGACCTGGTGCTGGCGTTCGTCGCGGACGAGGAGGCCGGCGGCACGTACGGGGCGCGGTTCCTGGTGGACAAGCACCCGGAGCTGTTCGAGGGCGTGACCGAGGGCATCGGCGAGGTCGGCGGCTTCTCCTTCACGGTCAACGACCAGGTGCGGCTGTACCTGGTGGAGACGGCCGAGAAGGGCATGCACTGGATGCGCCTCACGGTCGAGGGCCGCGCCGGGCACGGCTCGATGGAGAACGACGACAACGCGATCACCGAGCTGTGCGAGGCGGTCGCCCGGCTCGGCCGGCACAAGTTCCCGCTGCGGATCACCAAGACCGTACGGGCGTTCCTGAACGAGCTGTCGGACGCGCTCGGGGTCGAGCTCGACCCGGAGAACATGGACGAGACCCTGCGGGTGCTCGGCGGCATCGCCAAGATGATCGGCACCACGCTGCGCAACACCGCCCAGCCGACCATGCTCGGTGCCGGCTACAAGGTCAACGTGATCCCCGGCCAGGCCACCGCACACGTGGACGGGCGCTTCCTGCCCGGCTACGAGGAGGAGTTCCTGGCGGAGCTGGACAGCGTGCTGGGCCCGCGCGTGAAGCGGGAGAGCCTGCACTCGGACAAGGCGATCGAGACCACCTTCGACGGCGCGCTGGTCGAGGCGATGCAGACGGCGCTGCGGGCGGAGGACCCGATCGCCCGCGCGGTGCCGTACTGCCTGTCGGGCGGGACGGACGCCAAGTCGTTCCAGGACCTCGGGATCCGCTGCTTCGGCTTCGCGCCGCTGCAGCTGCCGCCGGAGCTGGACTTCGCCGGGATGTTCCACGGCGTGGACGAGCGGGTGCCGGTGGACGGGCTGAAGTTCGGCGTCCGGGTGCTGGACCGGTTCCTCGACGCCTGCTGAGCACCTCGGGTGGACGGCCCGTTCCCGGAGCGCCGGGGGCGGGCCGTCAGCATTGTCCGAGCTAATGATTTGGGACAGGGCGAAGGAGATCAACAGAAACGATCCTGCAAGGAAATGCGGATCGACCGTGTGTGCGGACCATCACCGTTGCGAGTGAATGGCAAATCTGTTCCGTACCCCGTTTGCCACACCCTCGTTCATCCCTGTGCAACCCGCCGAACGGGTTGCGTTGTCCATACAGGAGGAATGATGAAGGTCAAGAAGATCGCCGCTGTTGCCGCCGCCACCGGTGGCCTGGTGATCGCCGCCGCCGGTGTCGCGTCCGCTCACGGCGGTGCCGGCGCCGAGGGTGCGGCCGTTGGCTCCCCGGGTGTCGTCTCCGGCAACCAGGTGCAGATCCCGGTGCACGTCCCGGTCAACCTGTGCGGCAACACCATCAGCGTGATCGGCGTGCTGAACCCGGCGTTCGGCAACCACTGCGCCAACTTCTGAGTCACGCTCCGAGCCGCTGAGGCTCGTTGAGCCGACTCATCCGGCCCCCGGGCGGCGGACGCGCCGCCCGGGGGCCGCTTGTATGCGGGGAGCGGGGAGCGGGGAGCGGGGTGTGGAGAGGTAAACAAGGGGGCAATCGCTCGATCGGGTGAAGTTGGTTCGTTCGGCTCAACCTCCCCGCCGCTCTCTCGTTAACTCCTGTGCAGTCGAAGACCTTGCCGGATATCCGGATATACGGAAATTCCGACTTTCGGACGGTATTTACGTCAAGGTCGTCACGTCGTTCTCGATACGTCAGGGGAAAAGATGAGGAATGTAGCCAAGAAGGGGATCCTCACGGTCGTGGCCACCGGCAGTGTCCTGGCCTCGACCGCCGGCTACGCCTACGCGGGCGCCGAGGCCCAGGGAGGTGCCGCCGGATCGGCGGGTGTCGCCTCCGGGAACTCGGTGCAGGTGCCGGTCGAGGTGCCGATCAACGCCTGCGGCAACACCGTCGACGTGATCGGCGTGCTGAACCCGGCCTACGGCAACCGCTGCGCCAACGCCAGCGGCCACCCGGAGGCCGCGAAGCCGGGCGGCTCCCACGTGGGCTCCGGTTCCCACACCGGCTCCGGCTCCCACGTGGGCTCCGGCTCCCACACCGGCTCCGGGGCCAACGGCGGCACCGACCGGGGCTCCTCCGCCTCGGGCGCGTCCGCCTCCGGCGTCGCCGCCAACTCGCCCGGCGTGGTCTCCGGCAACAGCATCCAGGCCCCCGTGCACGTCCCGGTCAACGCCTGCGGCAACTCCGTCGACGTGGTCGGCGTCGGGAACCCGGCCTTCGGCAACGACTGCGCCAACGTCGCGCAGCCCGCCCCGACCCCGAAGCCGGCCGACGACTGCCCCGAGACGCACAGCCCGTCCATTCCGCCGCAGGTCGGCGGGGAGACTCCGGGCTACCCGCGCAACGGCGGCCCGTCCACCACCCCCGAGGCCGGCGCACACTCGGCCCCCGCCGTCGCGCCGGTCACGAGCGGACAGGTCGCCCCGGTCGCGGCCCGCACCGCCGCCCCGGTCGTCGCCTCCACGCCGAGCGGCGCCGTCGGCAGCCAGCTGGCCTCCACCGGCGCCGGTGACGTCGAACTGCTCGGCGCCGCCGGCCTCGCCCTGCTGCTCGGTGGCGGTGTGCTCTACCGCCGCGCCCGCGCCGGGGCCCGCTGAGCCGTCGGTAGGCCGCACCCCGCCGGCGCCGCACCCCCCGCGGCGCCGCCGGAGCGCGAGGCCGGAGCGTGACGCGCCCGCGGCCGCCTGGAGGTACGGGCGGCCGCGGGCGGGCGGAGATCCGGCGCGAAAACCCGCATCAAGGCCTGACGTGGCGTGGAGCCCCGGCCCGAGAGCCCGGCGTGGGATCCCCACCGCGACGGGCGCGTTCCCGGGCCTGGAGCCCCCCGGGCCCGGAGCCCCCCGGTCCGGCGGCCTTCCGCCCGGCCCTTCCCCGCCGCGGCGGGTGGGCTCACGGGTTCAGGCGCGCTCGCCCGTCACCAGCTCCGGACCTGCCGGATGATCCGCCGCTTCAGCCGGACCGTCCGGCTCCCGTCGGGGAACAGCCTCAGCCGGTCGAGCTCCCAGTGCCCGTACTCGGCGTGCTCGGTGAGCAGTTGGCGTGCCGCATTGCGCGTGGTGCCGCGCGGCATGCGCAGCGACTGGTACTCGTACTCCGGTTGCCGGACCGGCTTCGGTGGGGTCAAAACTCTCCTCCTGAGGATCACCTGCACGCAAGCCTACGACCTGCCTCGGACAGTCGGCCCGGGTATTTCCGGTCGTCCTCCCGGCCGTCCGTCCGACCCGGCGGGACGCCCCGGACCGGCCGGGGTGCGCCGACCCGCCTGACAGTGCATCAGTTCCGTTGTTCCTCCGGACGGGATACCCCGATCCCGGCGCGCGAAGCGGCACCCGATCGGCCCCGCGCGGCCCGGCCGCACGCCCTTCGCGCCGGGCATGCGCGGGGACAGAACCACGCGGATCGGACATCAGGGGGGAAGTTGCGGTGAAATCGCGGGTGTAGGTGACAACCGCTGTGCGTACCGACACCGCGGGGAGATAGCGTCTGCACCATGTCTGATGCCGCGCAGCCAACCATTGCCGAGGTACGCGCCGCCGCCGAGGCGGTCAAGGCCGCCATCGACCGTCATCTGGAAGCGGTGTCGAGCCCCAGCGCAGCGGACGATCCCGCTGTGTCCGCCGCTTACGAGCAGCTCGCGACGGCGGCCATCGCCTACGACCAGATCCTCTACGAGGTCTACGACGAGGTCACCCCCTTCGAGATCCCCGGGGACGAGGGTCCGGGCGGCTACCACGGCCCCGAACAGCCGGAGGCGATCAGCGTGCTGATCCGCCGCGACTACCACGTCGCCGACCCCAAGCGGCTGCGCGCCCAGGCCGAGCGGCTCGACGAGTCGCTGACCCCGGGCGGGGGCGGCACCAGCGGGGTGAACGCCGCGATCGGCGTGCTGTTCGGCGAGTACGAGCCGGACGAGATCGCCGCCCGCAGCGAGGAGTTCGGCCTGGAGGAGGCGGACTCGACGCTCTGGGTCGCGGCGGCGGAGCCGACCGAGCCGGGGGAGTGGCTGCCGGAGCCCTTCGAGCACGCCGACCCGCAGATGCTGATCTGCCGGTTCGACGTGAGCGAGGTCTACGACGACGAGGACCCCGACGACTGAACCGTTCGTCGTGCAGACACCCGGAGGGCGGGCCCCACCTGTAGGGGGCCCGCCCTCCGTGCGTTCCGCTGACCGGCGCGCAGGCTCTAGTACGCCGAGGCGGCGTTCTCGGCGAGGATCGCCCGCAGCCGGGTGGTGCGGGGCTGCGCCGGGCGCTCGGTGACGGCCTGGGCGAGCGCCGGGCCCGCCGCGTGCACCACGGACAGGTGCCGCTCGCCGCGGCCGAAGGCGGTGTAGACCCACTGCCGGGTGAGCGCCGGGCCGGCGTCCTCCGGGAGCACCACGACCGCGCCCGGCCAGCGGCGGCCGAGTGCCTGGTGGACGGTCAGCGCCCAGCCGTGCCGCAGCCGGCCGGCCTGGGCGGGCGGGACCGTCCGGCGCGAGCCGTCCGCGTACGCCAGGTGCAGGCCGGTGGCATCGCCGTCCAGCACCCGGGCCGGGCGGGTGACGCCGGGGGCCGGGGAGTCGACCACCCGGTCGCCCGGGTCGAAGCCGCCGAACCGGCCGGGCCCCGGGTTGAGCCGGGCCTTCGCGGCGGCGTTCAGCGCCCGGGTGCCCGCCGGGCCGCCGTGGCCGGGGGTGAGCAGCACCACCTGCTCGGCGGGGATGCCGAGGGCGCGGGGGATGGAGTCGGTGAGCAGCTGGAGGGCGCGGTGGACGGCTTCGCCGCCGTCCTTCGCGGTCAGGATGACCACCTCCTTGTCCGGCGCATCGACGGGCTGGAGCTCGCCGATGCCGACGCCGGAGACCAGCTCGCCGATCGGGCCGAAGTCCGGGGTGCGGGAGGCGACCGCCGGGCAGACCTTGGCGGCCAGCAGGTCGGCGAAGAACCGGCCGGGGCCGGCCGACCAGAGCTGGCCGGGGTCGCCGCTGAGCACCAGCCGGGTGCCGTCGGCGAGCGACTCCAGGACGGTGGCGGCCAGTTCGACGTCCAGCAGCGGGGCGTCGAGGACGACCAGGACGTCCAGGGCGAGCGTGCCGTCGGAGGAGCGGCCCGGCCCGGCGGCGCCGGAGAGCAGGTCGGCGAGGGTGATCACGGCGGCCGGGGTGTCGGTGAGCGCGGCGAAGGACTCCCGGCCCTGGTCGGTCCAGGTGGCGGCCCAGGCCCGCAGCCCGAGGCCGCCGGCCGCAGCCAGCAGCGCGGCGGGTTCGGCGCGGGCGGCCTCGCCGCCGGTGTGCAGCACCAGGGCGCTGTCGGCGACGGCCTGGATCAGGGCGGTCGCGGAGGAGGACGGCGCGGCCTCGGCGGCAGCCGCCCACGCGGCCGGGCCGGGCGCGGCGGGGGCCTGCGGAGCGTCCTCCGCCGTGGCCTCCGCCGTGGCCTCCGCGGGGGCCACGCCCGAGTCGGAGCCCGCCTCGGAGTCGGAGTCCGGCGTGGAGTCGGCCGCGGACTCGGCGTCCTCCGCCGGACCCTCGGCATCCTCCGCCGCCGCGTCCTCGTCGCCCGGCTCCGGGTCCTCGCCCGGCACGAAGGTCGACATCAGCCGGACCAGCCCGTCCGCGAGGCTCTCCTCGGCCAGCGCGAGCCGCTCCAGGGCGAGCAGCGTCCGGGTCGGCGGCTCCTCGTCCTCGTCGCCGCCCGCCGCGTGTGCCTCGGGGCCGGTCAGCTCCTCCTGGAACGGCATCGCGCGCCCGTCCAGGACGGCGGCCTGGATCGCCGCGGCCGAGTCCGGCAGCCCGTGGCGGTCGAGCCCGGCCGCGATCTCGGCGACCTCGACGGCGGAGTGGCCGCGCAGCGCCGCCTGCTCCAGCAGCCACGGCACCAGCGCCTGGGCGCGGCGCGGGTCGCCGGGGCCGGCGGCGGGGCCGAGCAGACCGCGGGCGAAGCCGTCCGCGTGTTCGGGGCGGACGCCGGGCAGGGACAGCACGGCCCACGGGTCGGAGCGCAGCTGTTCGGCGGCGCCGTCGCCGAACTCGGCCACCGCGGCGGCCGCGAGATCGGCCGGGGCGCCCCCGGCGGTCAGCGCCTCGGCGGTGTCCTTGAGCGCCTGCGCGCGCTGCTGGTCGGGCTGCGCGGAGGCCGGGGCCGGGGCCTTGGCGTCCTTGGCGCCCTCGGGAGCCGGGGGCCGGCCCTCGCCCTCCGGCGGTGCGGCCTGCGGGCCGACGCTGCGGATCCGCTGCGCCAGCTCGGCGATCGCCGCCGCCTTCTCAGCCGGGCTCGCCGTCTCAGCTGTGATCGCCGTCTCAACCGAGCTCGACTTCTCCGCCGGGCTCGCCGACTGTGCCGGGCTCACCGAGACTGCCGAGGTCTCCTCCGGAGCGCCGTTCTCCGTGTCACTCATCGTCCGCTCCAAGGGTCACTCCACTGCGTGTTCAGCTGAACGAGGGGGGCTACAGCTCGCTCCACCCCTGGTCCGGGTAGCGGTGCACCGGTGACGAGATGTCGTCCAGCGCACCACGGATCTCACCCGGAAGCGTAAGCGCCTCCACCGACAGCGCCGCCTGCAGCTGTGCCACCGTACGGGCCCCGACCAGCGCGCTCGCCACTCCGGGCCGGTCCCGGACCCAGGCGAGGGCGACCGCGAGCGGGCTGCTGGCGAGGCCGTCGGCGGCCGTGGCGACGGCGTCGACGATCCGCCGCGAGCGCTCCCCGAGGTACGGCTGGACGAACCCGGACAGGTACGGCGAGGCGCCGCGCGAGTCCTGCGGGACGCCGTGCCGGTACTTGCCGGTGAGCACCCCGCGCCCGAGCGGCGAGGAGGCGAGCAGCCCGACCCCGGCGTCCGCCGCGGCGGGCAGCGCCTCGCGCTCGATGCCGCGCTGGAGCAGCGAGTACTCCAGCTGGGCCCCGGCCAGCGGTGTGCGCCCGTGGTGGGCGCGCTGCCAGGTGGCGGCCTTGGCGAGCTGCCAGCCGCTGAAGTCGCAGACCCCGACGTACCGGGCGCGCCCGGAGGAGACGGCGATGTCGAGGGCGCTGAGCGTCTCCTCGGCGGGCGTCAGGGGGTCGAAGGAGTGGACCTGCCACAGGTCGACGTAGTCGGTGCCGAGCCGGCGCAGCGAGGCGTCGAGGGCGGCGAGGAGGTGGCCGCGGGAGCCGTCGAAGCGGCGGGCGGACTCCGGCACGCTGCCGGCCTTGGTGGCGATGACGAGTTCGGAGCGGGGGACGAGGTTGTCGGTGAGCCGGGAGATCAGGTACTCGGCGCCGCCGTCGGCGTACACGTCGGCGGTGTCGAGCAGGGTCCCGCCGGCGTCGACGAACTCCTTGAGCTGCTCGGCGGCCTCGTGTTCGTCGGTGTCGCGGCCCCAGGTCATGGTGCCGAGGCCGAGCCGGGAGACCTGGAGACCGGTACGGCCGAGGTGACGTTTTTCCATCGGACGGGCCCTCCACTGGCCGGTGGCACCGGGCGCCCCGGTAGCCCTGAGAACGCGCAGGTGGGGAGAGCGCTCCCCACGTCGGCTGAGCGTAGCGGCCGGTGTCCGGGCAGGGGTGGCGACCCGCAGAACGATCACCGGGCCCGGGCGGCGGCGGGTGTGACCCAGACCACCACTACCGGTCAGTAGCATGACCGGCGAGTGCGCGGCTACCCTCGCCACCAACCCTCACCGACTGGAAGGTTCGGCACATGCGACTCGGAATCAACCTCGGCTACTGGGGTCTCGGCATGGACGCCGACAACATCGCCGTGGCCCAGGAGGCGGACCGGCTCGGCTACTCGGTGTGCTGGGCGGCCGAGGCGTACGGCTCGGACGCCGCGACGGTGCTGAGCTTCGTCGCCGCGAAGACCGAGCGGATCGACGTCGGTTCGGCCATCTTCCAGATCCCCGCCCGCACCCCGGCGATGACCGCGATGACCGCGGCGACCCTGGACACCCTGTCCGGCGGCCGCTTCCGGCTCGGCCTCGGCGTCTCCGGCCCGCAGGTCTCCGAGGGCTGGTACGGGGTGAAGTTCGACAAGCCGCTCGCCCGCACCCGCGAGTACGTGGAGATCATCCGCAAGGCGATGTCCCGCGAGCGGCTGGTCCACGAGGGCGCGCACTGGACGCTGCCGCTGCCCGGCGGCCCCGGCAAGCCGATCAAGCTCACCGTGCACCCGGTGCGCGAGCACATCCCGCTGTACATCGCGGCGATCGGCCCGAAGAACCTGGAGCAGACCGGTGAGATCGCCGACGGCTGGCTCGGCATCTTCTTCTCGCCCGAGCACGCCGCGCTCTCCCTCGACCCGCTGAAGGCCGGCCGCGCCAAGGCGGGGCAGGGCCTGGACGGCTTCGACCTGTGCCCGACCGTCACCATCGCGGTCGGCGAGGACATCAAGGCCGGCGTCGACTCCCAGCGCTCCTACGCCGCGCTGTACATCGGCGGCATGGGCAGCAAGGAGAAGAACTTCTACAACCAGCTCGCCCGGCGGATGGGCTACGAGCAGGCCGCCGACGAGATCCAGGAGAAGTACCTGGCCAAGGACTACGCGGGCGCCGCGGCCGCCGTCCCGCACGACCTGATCGACGCCACCTCGCTGATCGGCGACACCGCCCGGATCGCCGACCGGATGCAGGCCTACGCCGACGCGGGCGTCACCACGCTCACCCTGGCCCCGTCCGGCTTCACCCTGGACGAGCGGATCCAGGCGCTGCGCACCGGCGTCGAGGCCCTGGAGCGCGCCGGCCTGGCGTAGCCGTCCGGGGCCGTCGAGCGGCACTACAGCCAGTCGTGCCGCTTGAACACCCGGTGCAGCACTATGCAGACCACGCCCATCAGGGACAGCACCGCCGGGTACCCCCAGGGCTGGTGCAGTTCGGGCATGTCCTCGAAGTTCATCCCGTAGACGCCCGCGATCATCGTCGGCACGGCGGCCAGCGCCGCCCAGGCCGAGATCTTCCGCATGTCGTTGTTCTGCTGCACGCTGACCTGCGCCAGGTTGGCGTTGAGGATGTCGGACAGCAGCCGGTCCATGCCGTCGACCTGGTCGGTCACCCGGGCCAGGTGGTCGGCGACGTCCCGCAGGTAGGGCAGGGTCTCCGGGCGGATGTACGGTTCGCCGCCGCGGGCCAGGCGCAGCGTCGGTTCCAGCAGCGGGCCGGTGGCGCGGCGGACGGTCATCACCTGGCGCTTGTAGCCGTAGATCCGGCCGGCGGTGTCGCGGCCGACCCGGTTGGGGGCGAAGACGTCCGCCTCCAGTTCGTCCAGGTCGGTCTGGAGCCCGGTGGCCACCTCCATGTAGCCGTCGACGATGGTGTCGCAGACCGAGTGCAGCACCGAGCTGGGCCCGTAGCGCAGCAGTTCGGGCTGCTTCTCCAGCCGGGCCCGCAGGCCGGAGAGCGGGGCGTCGGCGCCGTGCCGGACGGTCATCACGAAGTCCGCGCCGAGGAAGACCATCACCTCGCCGATCGTCACCGCGTGGGCGCCGGGGTGGTAGCCGAGCGTCTTGAGGGCGACGAACAGGGAGCCCTGGTACGGCTCGATCTTGGGGCGCTGGTGGGCGCTGACGGCGTCCTCGACGGCCAGCGGGTGCAGGGAGAACTCCCTTCCGACGTGGTCGAGTTCCTCGGCGGTGGGCTCGAACAGGCCTATCCAGACGAAGCCGCCGGGCCCGGCGGCGCGGGCGGCGGCGAGCGCGCCGGCGAGGTCGTCGGGGGCCTCGATCCGGTGGCCGTCGTGGTAGCTGGCGCAGTGGACGATCATCGGGCCATTGTGGCCCGGGCCGGGGCGCCCGGGGCGGAGCCGGGCCAGGACGGCCTCGCGGGCCGGTGCTTGCGGCGGCTCAGGACGTCCCGCACCCCACGCCCGAACTCCGCGCCCGCACCCCACGCCCGAACTCCGCGCCCGCACCCCACCGCCCGCACGCGATGCCCGTACCCCGCACCGCCACTCCACGCCCGCGCCCGGAGGCCGTAGGCTGAGCCCCATGCCCACCCTGCTGCTCGTCCGCCACGGCCGCTCGACCGCGAACACCGCCGGAATCCTGGCCGGTTGGACGCCAGGCGTGGACCTCGACGACACCGGGCGCGCGCAGGCCGCCGCGCTGGCCGGCCGGCTCGCGGGGATCCCGCTGGTGCAGGCCGTCAGCAGCCCGCTGGAGCGCTGTCGGCAGACCCTGGAGCCGCTGCTGGCGGCCCGGCCCGAGCTGGGCCCGCCCGCCGAGGACGAGCGGCTGGGCGAGTGCCACTACGGCGAGTGGACCGGCCGGCCGCTGGCCGAGCTGGCCAAGGAGCCGCTCTGGCGCACCGTGCAGGACCACGCGGCCGCCGCGGCCTTCCCCGGCGGGGAGTCGTTGCGCGAGCTGAGCCACCGGACGGTCGGTGCCGTCCGCGAGTGGAACGAGAAGATCGCCGCCGAGCACGGCGCGGACGCGGTCTGGCTCGCCTGCTCGCACGGGGACGTGATCAAGGCGGTGGTGGCCGACGCCCTCGGCCTGCACCTGGACCACTTCCAGCGGATCAGCGTCGAGCCCTGCTCGGTCACCGCGATCCGCTACACCCCGCAGCGGCCCTTCGTCCTGAGGATGGGCGACACCGGCGACCTCGGCTCGCTCGCGCCCAGGCCCGGCGCGGCCCCGGCCGCCCCGGCGGGCGACGCGGTGGTCGGCGGCACCAGCTGAGACGGCCGCTCCGCCTGACCCGCCTGACCTGCCTGGTACGACCCCGGCCCAGGCCCGACCGGCACCACTCGACCTGACCGGAGCCGTCCGGTCCGGAGCCGCCCCACGTGGGCGGGAGAGCCGCCGCACCCCGCTCCGCAGCGGCCGGCGGCACCGCCTGAGCTGGCCGGTGCCACAGCGGCTCGGCTCCCCTGCGGGGGCCCGGAGGTCGTAGGGTGACTAACGAGCCCCGCCGCGTGGCGAGCCCGCGCCCGGGCCGCCGTACGGCAGCCCGAGCCATGACGTCCGAACGATCCCTGTGATCCCCACGACCGACACGATCCGGAGCGAGAGCGTGCCCCGTCAGGTCTTCTTCTACGACCAGCCCGAACGGTTCGTGGCCGGCACCGTCGGCCAGCCCGGCGCCCGGGCGTTCTACCTGCAAGCCAGCGCCCGGGGCCGGATCACCAGCGTCCTGCTGGAGAAGACCCAGGTGGCGGCGCTCGCCGAGCGGATCGACGAGGTCCTGGACGAGGCGCTGCGGCGCAGCGGCGGCGACGTCTCCATCCCGGCCGCAGCCCCGCAGGACCTGCTCGACACCGCGCCGCTGGACCTGCCGCTGGAGCAGGAGTTCCGGGTCGGCACCATGGCCCTGGCCTGGGACAGCGTGGACGGCTGCCTGGTGGTCGAGGCGCAGGCGCTGATCGAGGTCGAGGAGGACGACGAGGACGAGGACAGCGCCGCGGCGGTCTTCGAGGACGACGACAACGGCCCGGACATGCTGCGGGTGCGGCTGTCCGGCGCGATGGCCCGGGTGTTCGCCAAGCGGGCGCTGGACCTGGTCTCGGCCGGCCGCAAGCCCTGCCCGTTCTGCAACCTCCCGCTCGACCCGGAGGGCCACCTGTGCCCGCGCGCGAACGGCTACCGGCGCTGAACACCGAGACCCCGCCCCAGGCGGACCCGGCAGCCGCCGCCGCCCTCGCCGCCGACGTGCCCACCGCGCTGGAGCTGCTGCGCGAGGGCGAGTTGACGGTGCACGGGCGCCTCACCGAGGCGTCCAACGCCGCGCTGTACTGCACCGCCACGCACGGTTCGCTGAGCGCGCAGGCCGTCTACAAGCCGGTCGCCGGGGAGCGCCCGCTGTGGGACTTCCCGGACGGCACGCTGGCCGGCCGCGAGGTCGCCGCGTACGAGGTGTCGGCCGCGACCGGCTGGGCGCTGGTGCCGCCGACCGTGCTGCGCGACGGGCCGCACGGGCCCGGGATGGTGCAGCTGTGGGTCGAGCCGGATCCGCAGGCCGAGCCGCTGCTGGCCCTCCAGGACCCGCGCGGCCCGGAGCACGGCTGGCTGCCGATCGTGCGGGCCGAGGTCGGCGGGGGACGCACCGCGCTGCTGGTGCACCACGACGACCAGCGGCTGCGCCGGCTCGCCGTGCTGGACGCGGTGCTCAACAACGCCGACCGCAAGGGCGGCCACCTGATCCCGGCCGCCGACGGCCGGGTCTACGGCATCGACCACGGCGTCACCTTCAACACCGAGGGCAAGCTGCGCACCCTGCTCTGGGGCTGGGCCGGCGAGCCGCTGCCCGACGAGGCGCTGGAGGTGCTGACCCGGCTCGCCGAGCGGCTGGACGGCGAGCTGGCCGCGCGCCTCGCCCCGCACCTGACCGCCGCCGAACTGGAGGCGACCCGGGCCCGGGTGGCCGGGCTGCGCCGCACCGGCCGGCACCCGCTGCCCTCCGAGGACTGGCCCCCGATCCCCTGGCCCCCGGTCTAGCAGGCTGATGGTCTGGACCTGTCCGCGAACCGGCAGCACACTGCTCCGATGGACGCGTTACGGACCACCCCCACCCCCCGCACCACGCCGGACCTGCCGCTGCACCGGCTACAGGTCCCGCTGCCGCACCTGCTCCCGTTCGCCATCGGGAGCTTCGACACGATCGGCCCGCTGTCCCGGGCGGGCTTCCCGCACCGGCACTCGTTCTACGAGATCGTCCACGTCACCGGCGGCCGCGGCGCCCACGTCCTGGACCTGGTCCACCGGCCGCTGGCGCCACCGCAGTTGTGCGTGATCACACCCGGCCAGGTGCACTACTGGTCGGACGCGGACGAACTCACCGGCCAGGTCGTCCTGTTCAACGAGGACTTCCTGCTCCGGAACCCGCAGGACCTCGCCGCGCTGCGCACCCTGGCCACCCGCCCCGCGCTCGGGCTCGGCGAACAGGCCGGTCCGATCGGCGCGTTGCTCGCCGACATGGAACACGAGTACCGCTCCAGGCAGCCCGGCTACCAGGGCGTGCTGCGGGCCAGCCTGCACATCCTGATCGTCCGGGCGCTGCGCGCCGGCCGGCCGGGGGAGCGGCCGTCGCCGCCCGGTCGGCCGACCGAACTGGCCTCCGCCTTCACCCGGTTGATCGCCGGCCCGGGCGGGGTGCGGCACTCGGTGGCGTCCAGTGCGCAGGAACTCGGCGTCTCGCCGGGCCACTTGCAGACCCTGGTCAAGCAGGCCACCGGCCGCACCCCGGGCGGGCTGATCCGGCGCCAGCAGACCCTGGAGGCCAAACGGTTGCTGGCCTGCACGGATCTGACGATTCGTCAGGTATCGAAGGAGGCGGGCTTCGCCGACCCGGCCTACTTCTGCCGCTTCTTTCGGCGGGAGACCGGGATGACGCCGGGGGAGTTCCGGGCCCGGGTCGACGGAAATCACCACGATCCCCGGATCGCGTCCATCGCGGCGGCCCCGGACTGCCCGTAACTTTGCTGGTGGCCACCGGTGGCCGGTCCGGCGCGCGCGGACGGGCGGCCGGTTCGGCCCTTGTCATGCCCCCACCATGGCAAGGGCCGCCCCCCACATCCCCCCACCCCCCACCCGAAGGAGAGGGCGCATGCCCACGCCCGACGGCATGATCAGCCGCAAGACCGTCCTGAAGGCAGCCGCCGCGCTCGGCGCCGCCCCGCTGCTGGTCGGCGGCGGCGTCGCGCTGGCCCGCGAGCAGGCCGGCACCGGCCGGCCCCCCGGCCTCACCCCCGAGTGCCACGACGGCGACGACCCCACCATCGAGCAGACCGAGGGCCCCTACTTCAAGCCCAACTCCCCACTGCGCAGCTCCATGGTCAACGACGGCCCCGGCACCCGGCTGACCGTCAGCGGCTACGTCTTCGGCCGTGCCTGCCGACCGATCTCCGGCGTCCTGCTGGACTTCTGGCAGGCCGACGACAACGGCGCCTACGACAACAGCGGGTTCACCTTCCGCGGCCACCAGTTCACCGACGCGAACGGTGCCTTCAAGCTGGACACGATCGTCCCCGGCCTCTACCCGGGCCGCACCCGGCACCTCCACGTCAAGCTCCAGGCGCCCGGCCGCCCGGTGCTCACCACCCAGCTCTACTTCCCCGGCGAGCCGCGCAACAACACGGACACCATCTACGACGCCCGGCTGCTGATGAACGTCCGCCAGAACGGCCCGGGCCGTGAGGGCAGCTACGACTTCGTCCTGGACGTGCCGCAGACCCCGGGCACGCCGAGCCCGACCCCCACCGCCACTCCGACCGGAACCCCGACCGGAACCCCGACCGGAACGCCCACGCCGCCGAGCGGCAGTTGGAGGCCGGGGGCCTCGTACAACGCGGGCGACCGCGTCACCTACTCCGGTGCCTCCTACGTCTGCCTCCAGGCGCACACCGCCATGGTGGGCTGGGAGCCGCCGAACGTGCCGGCCCTCTGGCAGCGGTCGTAGCGGCTCCGGCCGCGTCCCCCGAGGTGCCGGGCGCCCGGTCGGCGGCAGGGTCGACCGGGCGCTCAACCGTGTCCGAAAGCCTGCCCGAAGCCTGTGGAAGGCCTGCCCAACGCCTGCCCGAAGCCTGCCCGAAGCCTGCCCAACGCCCGCCCGAAGCCTGCCGTACGCCTGCCGGAAACAACGCCGGTCCCGTCAAGGCCCGTTCCTTATCAGTCGGGAAGCGGTCCGGCAATGACAGGAAGCGAATCCAGTCGATCTTGTGTACTGGTTAGGCTTTCAAATGTTCGCAAGGTTAAAGTCGGTTCCATGCATGCCTGGCCCGCCTCCGAGGTTCCCGCCCTGCCTGGTCAGGGGCTCCCCCTCCGTATCTTCGACACCGCAGCGGGCACGGTCCGTGAGGTCGTGCCGCAGGACGGCACCGCCCGGATCTACGTCTGCGGCATCACCCCCTACGACGCGACCCACATGGGCCACGCCGCCACCTACAACGCCTTCGACCTGGTGCAGCGCGTGTGGAAGGACGCCGGCCACGACGTCCTGTACGTCCAGAACGTCACCGACGTGGACGACCCGCTGCTGGCCCGGGCGGTCGAGACCGGTCAGGACTGGGTGGCCCTCGCCGAGCGCGAGACGGCCCTGTTCCGCGAGGACATGACCGCCCTGCGGCTGCTCCCGCCGGCCCACTACATCGGCGCCGTCGAGTCGATCCCGTGGATCGTCCCGCTGGTCCAGAAGCTGCTCGCCAGCGGCGCCGCCTACCAGGTGGACGGCGACATCTACTTCTCGGTCGAGTCCGACCCCCGCTTCGGCCAGGTCTCCGGACTCGACCAGGAGGCCATGCGCCCGGTCTTCGCCGAGCGCGGCGGAGACCCGGACCGCCCGGGCAAGCGCCACCCGCTGGACGCCCTGCTCTGGCTCGCCGCCCGCCCGGGCGAGCCCGCCTGGGAGACCGAACTCGGCCACGGCCGCCCCGGCTGGCACATCGAGTGCGTCGCCATCGCACTGCAGTACCTCGGCATGTCCTTCGACATCCAGGGCGGCGGCAGCGACCTCTCCTTCCCGCACCACGAGATGGGCGCCTCGCACGCCCAGGTCGCCACCGGCGCCCACCCGTACGCCAAGGCGTACGTGCACGCCGGCATGGTCGGCCTGGACGGCCACAAGATGTCCAAGTCCCGCGGCAACCTGGTCTTCGTCTCGGCGCTGCGCCGTGAGGGCGTCGACCCGGCGGCGATCCGCCTGGCGCTGCTCTCGCACCACTACCGCGAGGACTGGGAGTGGACCAAGGCGACCCTGGACGAGGCCGTCGAGCGCCTCGCCCGCTGGCGGGCCGCGGTCTCCCGGCCGGACGGCCCGGCCGCCGAGCAGCTGCTCGACGAGGTCCGTACGGCGCTCGCGGACGACCTGGACGCACCCGCCGCGCTGGCCGCCGTCGACCGTTGGGCCGAGCGGCAGGAGGCCGGGGGCGGCACCGACATGGGTGCGCCCGGCCTGGTCAGCCGCACCGTGGACGCCCTGCTCGGCGTCGCGCTCTAGAGCCATCCCTCCACACGCCGAAGGGGCGTCCGGACCGAAGTCCTGACGCCCCTTCGGCGTTGTCCGGGGCGGGCCCCGGGGCGGCGACTACTCCTCGTCGCCGTCCTGGCTCTCCCGGGCCGCGCCCGGGGACTCCGGCTCGGCCGGCCGCTCCGCCGTGGCGTGCCCGGCCACCGGCTTCTCGCCGGTCGGCCCGACGTTCTCCCTGCGGCGCAGGTAGCGCTCGAACTCGCGGGCGATCGCGTCGCCGGAGGCCTCCGGCAGCTCCGCGGTGTCCTGCGCCTCCTCCAACTGCTGGACGTACTCGGCCACCTCGCTGTCCTCGGCGGCCAGCTGGTCCACGCCCAGCTGCCAGGCCCGGGCGTCCTCGCCGAGCTCGCCCGGCGGGATGCGCAGGTCCAGCAGGTCCTCCAGCTTGTTGACCAGGGCCAGCGTCGCCTTGGGGTTCGGCGGCTGCGCGACGTAGTGCGGCACGGCCGCCCAGAGCGTCACGGCCGGGACCCCGGCGTGCGTGCAGGCCTCCTGGAGCACCCCGACGATGCCGGTCGGGCCCTCGTAGCGGCTCTCCTCCAGGTCCAGCCGGCGGGCCAGCTCCGGGTCGGAGGTGACCCCGCTGACCGGCACCGGGCGGCTGTGCGGGGTGTCGCCGAGCAGCGCGCCCAGGATCACCACCAGCTCGATGCCGAGCTCGTGCGCGAAGCCGAGCAGCTCGTTGCAGAACGAGCGCCAGCGCATGCTGGGCTCGATGCCGCGCACCAGGACGACGTCCCGGGTGGTCGGCTCGGTCACCCGGATCACCGAGAGCCTGGTGGTCGGCCAGGTGATCCGGCGGATGCCGCCGTCCAGCCAGACCGTGGGCCGGTTGACCTGGAAGTCGTAGTAGTCCTCCGCGTCCAGGGCGGCGATCACCTTGCCACCCCAGGTGTCGTCGAGATGTGCCAGGGCCGCGGAGGCGGCGTCGCCCGCGTCGTTCCAGCCCTCGAAAGCGCAGACCATCACCGGGTCGATCAACTCGGGAACATCTTCCAGCTCGATCACCCAGCGTCTCCCTCCGGTCGGCGGTCGAACCTGCGCCGCCTCGGCTGGCCTGCCGGGGCGCCGACGGGTCGGCTGCCGACTGTCGAACCTCTCGTCACCCATGGAACGCCTCGCCCCATGGTCCCTACCTGCCCAGCCTACGGGCTTTGATGCGCACCGCGGCCGGGCACCGGGACAGTCTGGGGGAGCGTGCCGCCCCGATCCAGCGGATATCCGGACGGTCCCGGCTGACGGGTCGTCAGTTCGTCCGGGGCGGGCGCGGACGGTGTCCGGGCGGCGACGCGGCGCGACGGCGCGCCCTTCCCGCAGGCGCCGTTCCCGCACGCACGCTTTCCGCGCGCGCCGCTCCCGCACCCGCCGCCGGAACCCCTCAGGCGTCCACCCACCCGCGCCGGTACGCGGCCCAGTGCTCCGGGGTGGCGGCGAAGTCCACGTAGAGCGCGACGCCGAAGTTCCGCCGCCCCGGGTCCTGGCGGCCCAGGCCCAGCCGGACGCCCCGGACGGCGGCCGGCACGGTCTCGGCGTCACCCCGATGGCCGTGCCGGTCGTCCCAGAAGAACGGCAGGCCGATCAGCAGGTCCACCCCGGCCGGGGTGGCCTCCAGCGCCAGTTCGGTCTGCAGGGCGACGTAGCCGCCGTACAGCGGCTCGGTCGGCATGCTGGTGTCGTACGCCATCACGGCGACCTGGTCGACCCGGCGGGCGGTCTCGGTGAAGTACGCCTGGTCCCACCACTTGCCGTGGTCGGTGAGCAGGATCCCGGCGGTGTGCAGGCCGGGCACCGGGTCGAGCTGCGGGGCCGCCACCGAGAGCGCGGCGCCGCGCCCGGCCGTGACCGGGCGGACCTGGTCGAGCAGGGCCAGCCAGCCGGCGCTGCCGGGCCGGATCGGCTCCATGTCGAAGTGCACGCCGTCGAAGCCGAGGTCCAGGACCTGCCGGGCGGAGGCGGTGACCCGGTCCCGGGTGGGGGCGTCCTCCAGGTCCAGGGCGTCCTTCTCCGGCTTGACCTCGTCGCCCAGCCAGCTCTGCACCCGGACGTCCGGCAGCGCCCGGTGCACCGCGTCGGTGAACCAGCGGCCCCGGGGGTGGACGGCGGGCGGCAGCGAGCCGTCGTGTTCCAGCGGGCCGGTGTGCACGTACAGGTCGCGGACGCCGGTGCCGGCCAGCTGCCGCACCAGCGCGGCGACGTCGGCCTCGCCCTTGCGGCCGTCCACCCAGGCGTGGCCGAGCCAGAGCGCGTCCCGGCCGCGGGTGCGGGCCTCGGCGGACGGGTCGCCGGTGTAGTGCAAGCGGATCGCGACGAAGGCCGAGCCGAGCGCGGCCACCGGCACGGCCGCCGCGAGGGCCAGCACCAGCAGCGCCCGGCGCCACCGGGACCAGCTCCGCCAGCGCCTGCGCAACGCCCGGAACGGGGCCGCCAGGGCCCCCGTGACGCGTCGCGCGACGGTCGGGAATCGGCCCACGCGGTTGCTCCCCCCTTGCGGTCGAACGCTCAGGATACGGAATGCGACCGCAGGCCGGGGCGCGGGCCGGATACCCTGGCCACGTGCGGGCCCGAGTAAGCGGGCCCGCAAAGCCGACAGCCGTCGCACCAGGGAGAAGCCCCATGGCCACTGCAGCCAATCCGTCCATCACTCAGCAGAGCCGCGCGAACGCGTTGCGTGAAGCGCTCGCCACCCGGGTGGTGGTCGCCGACGGTGCAATGGGCACCATGCTCCAGGCACAGGATCCGACGCTGGAGGACTTCCAGAACCTGGAGGGCTGCAACGAGGTCCTCAACGTCACCCGGCCCGACATCGTGCGCTCCGTCCACGAGGCCTACTTCGGGGTCGGCGTGGACTGCGTCGAGACCAACACCTTCGGCGCCAACTTCTCCGCACTCGGCGAGTACGAGATCGCGGAGCGCATCTTCGAGCTGTCCGAATCCGGCGCCCGGATCGCCCGCGAGGTGGCCGACGCCCACGCCGCCGACGGCCGCACCCGCTGGGTGCTCGGCTCGATCGGCCCCGGCACCAAGCTGCCCACCCTCGGCCACGCCCCGTACGAGACGCTGCGCGACGGCTTCCAGCAGAACGCGGCCGGCCTGATCGCCGGCGGCGCCGACGCGCTGCTGGTCGAGACCAGCCAGGACCTGCTGCAGACCAAGGCCGCCATCCTGGGCTCCAAGCGCGCCCTCGCCGAGGCCGGGCTGGACCTGCCGGTGCTGGTGCAGGTGACCGTGGAGACCACCGGCACCATGCTGCTCGGCTCCGAGATCGGCGCCGCGCTGACGGCCCTGGAGCCGCTCGGCGTCGACTACATCGGCCTCAACTGCGCCACCGGCCCGGCCGAGATGAGCGAGCACCTGCGCTACCTGGCCAAGAACGCGCGGATCGGCCTGTCCTGCATGCCGAACGCGGGCCTGCCGGTGCTCGGCAAGGACGGCGCCCACTACCCGCTCTCCCCGTCCGAACTGGCCGACGCGCACGACGTGTTCACCCGTGAGTACGGCCTCTCGCTGGTCGGCGGCTGCTGCGGCACCACGCCCGAGCACCTGCGCCAGGTGGTCGAGCGGGTGCAGGGCCGGCCGGTCACCCCGCGCACCCCGCAGCCGGAGTCCTCGGCGTCCTCGCTGTACCAGGCGGTGCCGTTCCGCCAGGACACCTCGTACCTGGCGATCGGCGAGCGCACCAACGCCAACGGCTCGAAGAAGTTCCGCGAGTCGATGCTGGCCGGCGACTGGCAGGCCTGCGTGGAGATCGCCCGCGACCAGATCCGGGACGGCTCGCACCTGCTGGACCTGTGCGTGGACTACGTCGGCCGCGACGGCGTCGCCGACATGAAGGAGATCGCCGGCCGGCTGGCCACCGCCTCCACCCTGCCGATCGTGCTGGACTCCACCGAGCCGCAGGTGCTGCGGGCCGGCCTGGAGGCGCTCGGCGGCCGCGCGGTGCTCAACTCGGTCAACTACGAGGACGGCAACGCCCCGGACTCGCGCTTCGGCCGGATCGCCTCGCTGGCCCGCGAGCACGGCGCCGGCCTGATCGCGCTGACCATCGACGAGGAGGGCCAGGCCCGCACCGCCGACAAGAAGGTCGAGATCGCCGAGCGGCTGATCGCCGAGCTGACCGCCGACTACGGCGTCGACGAGGGCTCGATCCTGGTGGACTGCCTCACCTTCACCCTGGCCACCGGCCAGGAGGAGTCCCGCCGGGACGGCATCGAGACCATCGAGGCGATCCGCGAGCTCAAGCGCCGCCACCCGGCCGTGCAGACCACGCTGGGCCTGTCCAACATCTCCTTCGGTCTCAACCCGGCCGCCCGGGTGGTGCTGAACTCGGTCTTCCTGCACGAGTGCGTGGAGGCCGGCCTGGACTCGGCGATCGTGCACGCCTCCAAGATCCTGCCGATCGCCCGGATCCCCGAGGACCAGCGCGAGGCCGCCCTCGACCTGGTCTACGACCGCCGCCGGGACGGCTACGACCCGCTGCAGCACCTGCTGGAGCTGTTCGACGGCGTCTCCTCGGCCTCGGTCAAGGCGTCCAAGGCGGAGGAGCTGGCCGCGCTGCCGCTGGACGAGCGCCTGCAGCGCCGGATCATCGACGGCGAGCGCAAGGGCCTGGAGGCCGACCTGGACGAGGCGCTGGCCGGGCGGCCCGCGCTGGAGATCATCAACGACACCCTGCTGGCCGGCATGAAGGTGGTCGGCGAGCTGTTCGGCTCCGGCCAGATGCAGCTGCCGTTCGTGCTCCAGTCCGCCGAGGTGATGAAGACCGCGGTGGCCCACCTGGAGCCGTACATGGAGAAGTCCGACAGCGAGGGCAAGGGCACCATCGTGCTGGCCACCGTCAAGGGCGACGTCCACGACATCGGCAAGAACCTGGTGGACATCATCCTGTCCAACAACGGCTACAACGTGGTCAACCTGGGCATCAAGCAGCCGGTCTCGGCGATCCTGGACGCCGCGCAGGAGCACAAGGCGGACGTGATCGGGATGTCCGGCCTGCTGGTGAAGTCCACCGTGATCATGAAGGAGAACCTGGAGGAGCTCAACCAGCGCAAGCTGGCCGCGAGTTACCCGGTGATCCTGGGCGGCGCCGCGCTCACCCGGGCCTACGTCGAGCAGGACCTGCACGAGATCTACGAGGGCGAGGTCCGCTACGCCCGGGACGCCTTCGAGGGCCTGCGGCTGATGGACGCGCTGATCGCGGTCAAGCGCGGCGTGCCCGGCGCGAGCCTGCCGGAGCTCAAGCAGCGCCGGCACGCCCGGGTCGAGGTGGTGGAGGAGCCGGAGGTCAACCTCGGCCAGATCCGCTCGGACGTCACCGTCGACAACACCGTGCCGACCCCGCCGTTCTGGGGCGACCGGATCGTCAAGGGCATCCCGTTCGCCGACTACGCCTCCTGGCTGGACGAGGACGCGCTGTTCAAGGGCCAGTGGGGCCTGAAGGCGGCCCGCAGCGGCGAGGGGCCCTCGTACGAGGAGCTGGTGGAGACCGAGGGCCGGCCGCGGCTGCGGATGTGGCTGGACCGGCTGCAGACCGAGGGCTGGCTGGAGGCGGCCGTGGTCTACGGCTACTACCCGGCCAACTCCAAGGGCGACGACCTGATCGTCTTCCACGAGGACGGCACCGAGCGCACCCGCTTCACCTTCCCCCGCCAGCGGCGCGGGCGCCGGCTCTGCCTGGCCGACTTCTTCCGCCCGGAGGAGTCCGGCGTGCGGGACGTGGTCGGCCTCCAGGTGGTCACCATGGGCAACCGGATCTCGGAGGCGGCGAACGAGCTGTTCGCCGACAACTCCTACCGCGACTACCTGGAGCTGCACGGCCTGTCGGTGCAACTGGCCGAGGCGCTGGCCGAGTTCTGGCACGCCCGGGTCCGCTACGAGCTGGGCTTCTCCGGCGAGGACCCGCAGGACGTCAAGGACATGTTCGCGCTCAAGTACCGGGGCGCCCGCTTCTCGCTCGGCTACGGGGCCTGCCCGGAGCTGGAGGACCGCGCCAAGATCGCCGAGCTGCTGAAGCCCGAGCGGATCGGGGTGGTGCTCTCCGAGGAGTTCCAGCTGCACCCGGAGCAGTCCACCGACGCGATCGTCATCCACCACCCGGAGGCGAAGTACTTCAACGCCCGGTAACCCCGGCGCCTCGTTCCGTTCGCTCTTTTCGGGCGAACCGGGCGTATCCTGGATGATCCTGAACGGGCCGGTCCGCTCACCAGCGGGCCGGCCCGCGCCATCCCCGGGGGGCGCTCGAACGCGCCCGGGGGGTACCGACGGAAGGACTCCCGCCATGACCACCTCCACCGCCGCCCGGATCCTCGACCACGGGGACGGCCGCGGCCTGCAGGCGGTGCTGCTGGACATGGACGGGACGCTGGTGGACACCGAGGACTTCTGGTGGCAGGCCGAGGTCACCCTGTTCGCCGAGCTGGGCCACGCGCTGACCGACGAGGACCGGGCCCAGGTGGTCGGCGGTCCGATGACCCGGGTGATCGACTACCTGGTCGGCACCACCGGGGTGGACCTCGCCCCGGCGGACCTGACGGTGCTGATCAACCAGCGCTTCGTCGACCTGCTCGCGGGCGGCGTGCCGCTCATGCCCGGCGCCGAACGCCTCCTCAACACCCTGGCCGCACACGGGATCCCGGCCGTCCTGGTGACCGCCTCGCACCGGCACGTGGTGGACATCGTGCTGCGCTCGCTGGGCTCCCACCACTTCGCCTTCACGGTCGCCGGGGACGAGGTGCCGCGTACCAAGCCGCACCCGGACCCGTACCTGGAGGCGGCCCGGCGGCTGGGCGCGGACCCGGCCCGCTGCGTGGTGGTCGAGGACGCGCCGACCGGGGTGCGGGCGGCCGAGGCGGCGGGCTGCCCGGTCGTCGCCGTGCCCTCGGTGGCGCCGATCGAGCCGGCCCCGGGGCGGCTGGTGCGCTCCTCGCTGGAGCAGGTCGATCTTGAACTGCTGCGCTCGCTGGTCGCTTCTCGGGTGTGATTGTCATCTCATTGCGAGGGTGCTCTACTCGCCGGTAGGCGGCCGGATCCGGCCGCCGCCGACGGCCGCCCGGGGAGAAAAAGGGCATTGCCTGACAACTCGTCGGGTGTTTCGCGATGCCCTCAACCACCGTGTCCCAAACGTCATCTGCACGGGTATCGGTCGTGCGTGTTCGATATGGCACGCTACTTCAGTTCGTTCCCCTCCCTCGCGCCCTGCCACCGCCGACGACGGGCAACCCCGTCCCGCCCGCGGTCGTACGGGCGCCAGGCCCGCGCACGCCTTCCGCACCGGGAGCGCCCTCGACGCGGGCCGCCGGCCCCGGTCGGACCGCACCCAGAAGGACGCGCCCCGTGAAGACTTCAGCTGAACGCCTGGCAGCACTCGGCTGCGCCGGTCTTGTCGCCGTGACGGCGGCAGGCTGCGGATCGGTCACCGACGCCGTCAAGGGGGACGGCGGCAAGGCGATCGTCATGGGCACCACCCAGCTCACCGGTGTACTGGACCCGGCCGCCGCCTACGACTCCGGCTCCTGGCTGCTGCTGCGCAACACCTTCCAGTCGCTGCTCACCTTCCCGGCCGCCTCCAGCGCCCCCTCCCCGGACGCCGCGCAGTCCTGCGAGTTCACCGCGGGCGACGCCACCCAGTACCACTGCACGATGCGGACCGGCCTGAAGTTCTCCAACGGCCACCCGCTGACCGCGGCCGACGTGGTGTTCTCGATCGAGCGCACCAAGAAGATCAACGACCAGAACGGCGCGGCCCCCCTGCTCTCCTCGATCAGGAGCGTCGAGGCCAAGGGCGACACCGAGGTGATCTTCCACCTCTCCACGCCCGACGCCACCCTGCCGGCCAAGCTGGCCGGCCCGGCCGGCGCCATCCTCGACCACCAGGCCTACCCGGCCGACAAGGTCGTCCCCAACGACAAGCTGATCGGCTCCGGCCCGTACCGCTTCGAGACGGTCGAGGTCATGGGCGGCAACGGCGACACGGCCAAGCAGCTGGGCAAGGTCGTCCTGGTGCCCAACGACAAGTACAGCGGCGAGGCCAAGCTCCGGAACAGCAAGTTCACCATCCGGTACTTCGACAAGCCCGCCGACCTGAAGGTCGCGCTGGACAAGGGCGACGTCGACCTCACCGACAACAGCCTGGACCCGAACACCGCCGCCCAGATGCACTCCGACCAGCAGGGCGGCAAGACCGACCTCCAGGTCGTCGAGGGCGACAGCAACGACACCCGCTCGCTGGTCTTCAACACCAAGGACCCGGTCGCCGGCAACGTCGCCGTCCGCCAGGCCGCCGCCCAGTTGCTCGACCGCAAGTCGCTCGCCCGCGACGTCTTCGCCCGGACCGTCCAGCCGCTGTACGCGATGGTCCCGGCCGGCGTCACCGGCCACACCACGGCCTTCTTCGACCGCTACGGCGACCAGGACAGCGGCAAGGCCAAGAAGATCCTCACCGACGCCAAGGTCCAGCTCCCGGTCAAGCTCACCCTCACCTGGTCGCGCTCGCGGGCCGGCAGCGCCGAGCCCGAGACCCTGAAGAAGCAGCTGGAGGCCGGCGGCCTGTTCCAGGTGACCGTCCAGACCGAGCCGGACTGGGACAAGTACCGCTCCGGCTGGTCCGAGGGCCGCTACCAGGCGTACCTGATCGGCTGGTTCGCCGACTACCCGGACCCGGACAACTACATCGCCCCGCTGCTCATCGACGGCGGCGCCTACCACCACGGCTGGGACGACCCGAGGATCAGCCAGAAGCTGGTGCCGGACGGCCTCAAGCAGGCCGACCGCAGCGCCGCGGTGGCCGGCTACGCCCAGATCCAGCAGATCGTCGCCGAGAACGCGCCGCTCATCCCGCTGTACCAGAACAAGGGCTTCTTCGCGTCGCGTTCGTACATCACCGGCGTCGAGTCGACCATCGACACCACCGGCGTGTTCCGCTTCTGGGAGATCAGCCGCAGCCCCGGCAAGTAGCCGACCGGACGACACCCCTCGACACGGCGGCCCGCCCGCCTTCCCCCCTGGGTGCACGGGGAAGGCGGGCGGGCCGCCGGCACGTTCGGCCGGAAAGGGCCTACAGGGCGCCCGGGCGCACCAGCCCGCTCTCGTACGCGTACACCGCCGCCTGCACCCGGTCGCGCAGCTGGAGCTTGGTCAGCACATGGCCGACGTGCGTCTTCACGGTGGTCTCGCTGACGAACAGTTCGGCCGCGATCTCCGCGTTCGAGAGCCCGCGCGCCACCAGCTTCAGCACCTCCAGCTCACGCTCGGTCAGCGCGCTCAGCGCCTGCGGCGGCGCCTCCTCGCCCGAGGGCAGCTTGGTGGCGTACATGTCCAGCAGCCGGCGGGTGATGCTCGGCGCCAGCATCGCCGCGCCGTCCGCCACCACCCGGATCGCCTGTACCAGTTCCTCCGCCGGGACGTCCTTCAGCAGGAAGCCGCTGGCGCCCGCGCGCAGCGCCTCCACCACGTACTCGTCCAGGTCGAAGGTGGTCAGCACCAGCACCTTGGCCGGGCCGTCCCGCCCGGGGCCGGCGATCCTGCGGGTCGCCTCGACGCCGTCCATCCTGGGCATCCGGATGTCCATCAGCACCACGTCGGGCTGCAGCGCCCGCACCTGGTCCAGCGCCTGCTGACCGTCGCCGGCCTCACCGACCACGACCAGGTCGGACTCGGCCTCCAGGATCATCCGGAAACCGGTGCGCAGCAGCGGCTGGTCGTCGACCAGCAGCACTCGGATCGTCACTAGGACTCCTTGCTCATCTGATCCCCCGTGGGATCGTCTTCGTCAGACGTACGCGACAGCGGCAGCGGGTACGGCGGGGGAGTGCCGCCGAACTCCGGGCAACTGGCCTGGTGGTCGCACCAGTCGCAGAGGCGGTTGCGGGTCGCCGGGAACTCCCCGGTGGCCACCGCGTGGGTGATCCGCTCCCAGAGCGCCCGCAGCTTGCGCTCCACCGCGAGCAGGTCGGCCTCGTCCGGGTCGTAGCTGACCACGTCCCCGCCCCCGCCGAGGTAGACCAGCTGGAGCCGCTTGGGGACGACACCCTTCCAGCGCCACACCACGAGCGCGTAGAACTTCATCTGGAACATCGCCTTGCCCTCGAAGTCCCGCGAGGGCGCCCGGCCGGTCTTGTAGTCCACCAGCCGGACCTCGCCGCTCGGGGCGACGTCCACCCGGTCGATGTAGCCGCGCAGCAGCAGCCCCGACTCCAGGGCCGTCTCCACGTACAGCTCGCGCTCCACCGGGTGCAGCCGGGTCGGGTCCTCCAGCCGGAACCACTGGCCGACCAGCTTCTCGGCGTCCGCCAGCCAGCGGGCGAGCGCCGCGCCGTCCGGATCGTCCGGGAACAGCGAGCCCAGCTCCGGGCGCTCGCCCAGCAGCCGCTCCCACTGCGGGCGCAGCAGGCCCAGCGCCCGCTCCGGCGTCCGCTCGGTCGCGGGGCTGTCGAAGAGCCGCTCCAGCACCGCGTGCACCAGCGTGCCCCTGGTCGCCGCCGCGCTCGGCGGCTCCGGCAGCCGGTCGATCACCCGCAGCCGGTACAGCAGGGGACAGGTCAGGAAGTCCCCCGCCCGGGACGGGGACAGGCCGGTCGGGGGCGCCGCCGGGCGCGCCGGGGCCCCGGCGGCGCTGGTGGTGTCGGTCTGCTGCATGTCTCCGACCCTATTGCCCTTCGCTGTCATCCCGCTGCCACGGTGCTGCCACACCGCGCGGCACAGTGGGTATGAAGCCTGACAGAGGGCCGCACGCCCCCGGAGCGCCGCGATCACGTAGCGTGGCGCACCGGGGCACGACGGGCAGACGACCGAAGGGATCACGGTGAGCGACAGCAGGGGGCAACAGACCTCCGAACAGCCACCGCAGGACGACGGCGGCCGCCCGGCGGGGCGACCGCCCCGGCCGCCCGAGCGCGGCAGCGGCCTCCTGGTGGGCCGCCCCTTCGGCGTGCCCATCTACGTGACCCCCTCCTGGTTCGTCATCGCCGCGCTGATCACCTGGGTGTTCGGCGGCCAGCTCGGCGACGTCCTGCCGGACCTCGGCGCCGCCCGCTACCTGCTCGCGTTCTTCTTCGCGGTGGCCTTCTACGCCTCCGTCCTGGTGCACGAGCTCGCCCACACCCTGGTCGCGCTTCGCTACAGGCTCGGTGTACGGCGGATCCAGCTCCAGTTCTTCGGCGGCGTCTCGGAGATCGAGAACGAGGCCGAGAGCCCGTGGCGCGAGTTCTGGCTGGCCTTCGTCGGCCCGCTGCTCTCGCTGGTGCTCGGCGGCGTGTTCTTCCTCGCGATGCAGGCCGTGGAGCTCTCCACGGTGCCCGGGGTGCTGCTCACCGGGCTGATGGTCTCCAACCTGGTGGTCGCCGCGTTCAACCTGCTGCCCGGCCTGCCGCTGGACGGCGGCCGGATGCTGCGCGCGGTCGTCTGGGCGATCAGCGGCAAGGCGATGACCGGCACGGTCGCCGCCGCCTGGGTCGGCCGGGCGCTGGCCGTCGTGGTGCTGGTCGGCCTGCCGCTGTTCAGCGCCGCCCGCGGGATCGAACGCACCACGACCGACACCCTGGTGGACGCGGTGCTGGCCGCCGTCCTCGCCGCGATCATCTGGAACGGCGCCACCGGGAGCCTGCGCAACGCCCGGCTCAAGGAGGTGCTGCCCGGCCTGCGGCTGCGCGAGCTCGCCCGCCGGACCGTCGAGGTCACCGCCGACACCCCGCTCGGCGAGGCGCTGCGCCGGGCCCGCGAGGCCCAGGCCGGCGCGGTCGTGGTGGTGGACGGCCGGGGCGACCCGATCGGCATCGTGCGCGAGTCCGCCGTCCGCGCGGTGCCCGAGCACCGCCGCCCGTGGGTCGCCGTCGGCCCGCTCGCCCGCGACCTCGAACCCGGCCTGCGGCTGGACGCC
Organism: Kitasatospora sp. NPDC057940; assembly: GCF_042887425.1. Taxonomy (NCBI): domain Bacteria; kingdom Bacillati; phylum Actinomycetota; class Actinomycetes; order Kitasatosporales; family Streptomycetaceae; genus Kitasatospora; species Kitasatospora sp. NPDC057940. The sequence goes on along the minus strand of NZ_JBHVPH010000029.1, from coordinate 62,916 downwards.
GACCTCGGCGGCGAGGGCCTGCTGCGCGCCGTCCAGGCCACCCCGGCCGGGGAGTACCTGGTGGTCGAGGCGGACGGCCGGGTGTTCGGCGTCGCCGCGCTCACCGACATCGAGCAGCGCCTCACCGCCGCCGTCGCCGGCCGGTGATCACTCTGGTCGGGCGGACCGCCCGCTTCCCTTAGGATTGACCGCATGTCCGAACCGACCGGTGCCACCCGCCGACGCGGGCCCTTCCAGGTCGGGGACCAGGTCCAGCTGACCGACCCCAAGGGCCGCCACTACACGTTCACGCTCCAGGCCGGGAACCAGTTCCACACCCACAAGGGTGCGTTCCCGCACGACGAGCTGATCGGCGCCCCCGAGGGCACGGTCGTGCGCACCACGGGGAACGTCCCGTACCTCGCGCTGCGCCCCCTGCTCCCCGACTACGTCCTGTCCATGCCGCGCGGCGCCGCCGTGATCTACCCCAAGGACGCGGGGCAGATCCTGGCCATGGCCGACATCTTCGCCGGCGCGCGCGTCGTCGAGGCCGGTGTCGGCTCGGGCGCGCTCTCCACCTACCTGCTGCGCGCCGTCGGCGACACCGGCATGCTGGCCTCGTACGAGCGCCGGCAGGACTTCGCCGACATCGCCAAGGGCAACGTCGAGCGCTACTTCGGCGGGCCGCACCCGGCGTGGAAGCTCACCGTCGGCGACCTCCAGGACAACCTGGTCGAGGCCGACGTCGACCGCGTCATCCTCGACATGCTCGCCCCCTGGGAGTGCCTGGACGTCGCCTCCAAGGCGCTCGTCCCCGGTGGTCTGATCTGCTGCTACGTGGCCACCACGACGCAGATGTCCAAGACCGTCGAGGCACTGCGCGACCACGGCACCTTCACCGAGCCGCAGGCCTGGGAGACCATGGTCCGCACCTGGCACCTGGAGGGCCTGGCCGTCCGCCCGGACCACCGGATGATCGGCCACACCGGCTTCCTGCTCACCGCCCGGCGCCTCGCCGACGGCGTCGAGCCGCCGCTGCGCCGCCGCCGCCCGGCCAAGGGCGCGTACGGCGAGGACTACGACAACGGGGGCTCGGAGCCGAGCCTCCAGGAGCGCGCCGCGGCCCGTGCCGCCGCCCGCGCCGTCGAGACCGAGCAGACCGAGCAGCCCGACCTGGGCTGACCGGGAGCGCTTCCCAGGGGTGGTACGAGCCTGCTCGTGCCACCCCTCGGCATTCCGGCCGCCGGCGTGTGGGACGATGCTCGCGCACGCAGACCAGCTCCTGGGAGCACTGGAGGGGACGCCTGGTGGAGACCGCGGTCGGGACGACGGCTGGACAGCAGACACCGCGGGGCCGCACCGGGCCCGGGCACGCGCGAACCGCCCCCTGGCACTGGGCCCTGGCCCTGGCCGGCTGCGGCGCGGTGGTGGCCGCGGCCCTCGCCGCCGGCCCCGCCACCGGCACCCCGGTGCCCGTCCACGGCACTCCCAAGGCCCTCGGGGCGAGCGCCGCCCCCGACCCCGCCAAGGCCCAACTCCCGCTCGACTGCGGCCCGTTCCCGGTCGCGACGGCCATCAGCATGCCGGCCGACCTGGGCGACGGACGGCCCGGCACGGTCGTCGCCGCGCACTGCGCGGCCGAGAACGGCACCCCGCCGGACGCCGTCTACCTGCTCGGATTCGGCCCCGGCGACCGCCCGGTGGTGCTGGCCACACTCCTCTCCGAGCGCGAGAACCTCACCCTCGGCCGGCTCGCGCTGCGCTCCGACGGCGCCATCACCGGCCACGCGCAGGGGTATTCGAGCGACGAGGTGCCGCGCTTCCGTCCCGACATCTCACTCGACCTCACCTGGATGCGCAAGGGCGGCGGCTGGGAACGTTCCCAGACCGCCGCCCCGGTCAGCCAGACCTGAGGGGGAGGACGCGTCAGTCCGCGTCCGGCCCGTACACCTCGACCCGGTCGGTGACCCGGCGCACGTGGATGCAGTCGCCGGGGCACTCCTTCGCCGAGTCCACCACGTCCTGAAGGATCGTCAGCGGCACCGGGGCGGTCTGCCCGGGCTGCTGGCGCAGCTCGTCGTCCGGCCCCTTCACGTAGGCGAGGCCGTCGATGTCCAGCTCGAAGACCTCGGGTGCGTACTGCACGCAGATGCCGTCGCCGGTGCACAGATCCTGGTCGATCCACACCTCCAGCTGTTCGGCCGCCGCGGCCGTCTGCTCGGTTACCGACATGGTCCCCTGCCGTTTCTGTCCCGGGTCGCCCCTTTTCCGGGGGCAATCCCGCCATTCGTACAACGATCGGACCCAGGCGCCCGGTCGCGATCGGATATCACTTCGCTCGACGATACATCTGGCCCGCTTTGGGTGGTGAGCGGTGGGTATCCCCTTAGCAGAGGGGAAGCACGCTGGGGCGAAGATCGGACACGCCCGTTCCATCTTTCTTGATCTAGGGGTTTACGGACCCCTGGTCCCAGGTAGGGTCTGGAAGCGTCCAGCTCCCCGGAGGAGGTGAGGACCGTGGCAGCCCACGATGACGACTACAACCGCAGCACCGGCAGGCCCGCTCGTGGTTCCGACGAGGCCGCTCAGGTCTCGTTCCTTGAGCAGGAAATCGCTGTGCTGCGCCGCAAGCTCGCCGACTCGCCGCGCAATTCGAGGATCCTCGAAGAGCGGATCGTCGAGCTCCAGACCAACCTGGCCGGAGTGTCCGCCCAGAACGAACGGCTCGCCTCCACCCTGCGAGAGGCCCGCGACCAGATCGTGGCCCTCAAGGAGGAAGTGGACCGGCTGGCACAGCCCCCGGCAGGGTTCGGCACCTTCCTCGAGGCCAACGAGGACGGCACCGCCGACATCTTCACCGGGGGGCGCAAGCTCCGCGTGAACGTCAGCCCCAACGTCGCCCTCGACGAACTGCGGCGCGGCCAGGAAGTGATGCTCAACGAGGCCCTCAACATCGTGGACGCGATGGCCTTCGAGCGCATCGGCGAGATCGTCACCCTCAAGGAGATCCTCGAGGACGGCGAACGCGCCCTGGTCGTCGGCCACACCGACGAGGAGCGGGTGGTGCGCCTCGCCGAACCGCTGCGCGAGCTCACCGTCCGGGCGGGGGACGCCCTGCTGCTGGAGCCCCGCTCCGGCTACGTGTACGAGGTCGTGCCGAAGTCCGAGGTCGAGGAGTTGGTCCTCGAAGAGGTCCCGGACATCGACTACCGCCAGATCGGCGGACTGAGCAACCAGATCGAGCTGATCCGGGACGCGGTCGAGCTGCCCTACCTGCACGCCGACCTCTTCAAGGAGTACGAGCTGCGCCCGCCCAAGGGCGTGCTGCTCTACGGCCCGCCCGGCTGCGGCAAGACGCTGATCGCCAAGGCGGTCGCCAACTCGCTGGCCAAGAAGGTCGCCGAGGTCACCGGACGCCCCCAGGGGAAGAGCTACTTCCTCAACATCAAGGGCCCCGAACTGCTCAACAAGTACGTGGGCGAGACCGAGCGGCAGATCCGCCTGGTCTTCCAGCGGGCCCGGGAGAAGGCGAGCGAGGGCACGCCCGTCATCGTCTTCTTCGACGAGATGGAGTCGCTGTTCCGCACCCGCGGTTCCGGCGTCAGCTCGGACGTGGAGAACACCATCGTCCCGCAGCTGCTCGCCGAGATCGACGGTGTGGAGGGCCTGGAGAACGTCATCGTCATCGGCGCCTCGAACCGCGAGGACATGATCGACCCGGCGATCCTGCGGCCCGGCCGCCTGGACGTCAAGATCAAGATCGAGCGCCCGGACGCCGAGGCCGCGAAGGACATCTTCTCCAAGTACCTCAAGGAGTCGCTGCCGTTCCACCCGGACGACCTCAAGGAGCACGACGGCTCCCTGGGCACCACGGTGGCCGCGATGATCCAGTCGGTCGTGGAGCGGATGTACTCCGAGACCGAGGAGAACCGCTTCCTGGAGGTCACCTACGCCAACGGTGACAAGGAGGTCCTGTACTTCAAGGACTTCAACTCCGGCGCCATGATCCAGAACATCGTCGACCGCGCGAAGAAGATGGCCATCAAGGACTTCCTCGACCACGGTCAGCGCGGTCTGCGCGTCTCCCACCTGCTCGCCGCCTGCGTGGACGAGTTCAAGGAGAACGAGGACCTGCCGAACACCACCAACCCGGACGACTGGGCCCGCATCTCCGGCAAGAAGGGCGAGCGGATCGTCTTCATCCGCACGCTGGTCACCGGCAAGCAGGGCGCCGAGTCCGGCCGCTCGATCGACACTGTCGCCAACACGGGGCAGTACCTGTAAGCACGCGGTGAGACCGGGCCGCCCGGCGGTCCCCGGAACAGCACGCACCCCGTCCGGCTGTGGCGCCTCGCGGCCCCGCAGCCGGACGGCGCGTCTCGGGGTCCGCCCGTCGGCGCCGGGTTCTAGGCTCGACCCACCGATCGCGGGCAGAACGCCGGCGCCGGTGTTGTTCAGCGGTACGTCGGCGTGCTCCGCCCGTGGGGGGCGGCGCACCGGGCAAGGAGGGCCGCATGACCGTACGGCGCGTGATGGGCATCGAGACCGAGTACGGGATCTCCGTGCCCGGGCACCCCAACGCCAACGCCATGCTCACCTCGTCCCAGATCGTCAACGCGTACGCGGCGGCGATGCACCGGGCGCGGCGGGCCCGCTGGGACTTCGAGGAGGAGAACCCGCTGCGTGACGCCCGGGGCTTCGACCTGGCGCGCGAGGTGGCGGACGCCAGCCAGCTGACCGACGAGGACATCGGCCTGGCCAACGTCATCCTCACCAACGGGGCCCGGTTCTACGTGGACCACGCGCACCCCGAGTACAGCTCGCCCGAGGTCACCAACCCGCGCGACGCCGTGCTCTGGGACAAGGCCGGCGAGCGGATCATGGCCGCCGCCGCGCAGCGCGCGCTGGAACTGCCCAACGGGCAGAACATCCACCTGTACAAGAACAACACCGACAACAAGGGCGCCTCCTACGGCACCCACGAGAACTACCTGATGAAGCGGGCGACGCCGTTCGCCGACATCGTCCGCCACCTCACCCCGTTCTTCGTCTCCCGCCAGGTGGTCACCGGCGCCGGCCGGGTCGGCATCGGCCAGGACGGCTCGACGCACGGCTTCCAGATCAGCCAGCGGGCCGACTACTTCGAGGTCGAGGTCGGCCTGGAGACCACGCTCAAGCGCCCGATCATCAACACCCGGGACGAACCGCACGCCGACGCGGAGAAGTACCGCCGGCTGCACGTGATCATCGGGGACGCCAACCTCTCCGAGATCTCCACCTACCTCAAGCTGGGCACCACCTCACTGGTCCTGTCGATGATCGAGGACTCCTTCATCGCCTCCGACCTCGCCGTCGACCAGCCGGTGCGCACCCTGCACCGGGTCTCCCACGACCCCACGCTCAAGCACCTGATCACCCTGCGCAACGGGCGCAAACTCACCGCCGTCCAGCTCCAGCTGGAGTACTTCGAACTGGCCCGCAAGTACGTCGAGGACCGCTTCGGCACCGACGCGGACGAGCAGACACTGGACGTGCTGGCCCGCTGGGAGGACGTCCTCGGGCGGCTGGAGCGCGATCCGATGTCGCTCTCCAGGCAACTGGACTGGATCGCCAAGCGGGAGATCCTGGAGGGCTACCGCAGCCGGGACGCCCTGGGGTGGGAGAACCCGCGGCTGCACCTGGTCGACCTCCAGTACAGCGACGTACGGCCCGACAAGGGCCTCTACAACCGTCTGGTGGCCCGCGGCCGGTTCGAGCGGCTGGTGACCGAGGCGGAGGTCGAGCGGGCCGTCTCCAAGCCCCCGGAGGACACCCGGGCGTATTTCCGCGGGCGCTGCCTGGAGCAGTACGCGGACCACGTCGCCGCGGCCTCCTGGGACTCGGTGATCTTCGACCTGCCGGGCCGGGACTCGTTGCAGCGGGTGCCCACGCTGGAGCCGCTGCGGGGCACCCGCAACCACGTCAAGGAGCTGCTGGACCGCTGTCGCACCGCGGAGGACCTGCTGCGGGTCCTCTCCGGCGGGTAACTTTTCGATCACCATGGGTGAACGTCCGCCGAATGGGAATCATCCGGGGTGGCAGCGGGTGTTGGACAGGAAGCGCCACCGGCAAACCGGGAGCGGCAGTCGCACCTTGTGTATAGGGTCGGTGCAGCAAGCAACGACCAAACCGTGCCAGAAGAATCGAGCGGGGTGAGGGAAATGGCGAGCAAGGACACCGGCGGCGGCCAGCAGCGGGCGAACCGCTCCTCCGAGGAGGTCGAGGAGCAGGCCGCGGAAACCCAGAATTCCGACGACCTCAAGGAACGCCAGGAAAAGCTGAGCGACGACGTCGACGCGGTGCTGGACGAAATCGATGAGGTCCTCGAGTCGAATGCGGAAGATTTCGTCCGCGGATTCGTGCAGAAGGGCGGGCAATAGCCCGTCCCCGGTATTCGGGAATTCACGGTCGTGCCCGTCGAGGGCGGTCGGGCGGCGAGGGCCGCCCGACCGTCCGGCACCGGCCCCCTGCGCGCGTGGACAGTGATCGCCGGGCGGGTAGGGTGCGGGCAACGCGAGCTTCAAGCTACCTGGAAGGAATCGTGTGGAAGCCAACACTCGTGGCACCGGGCGTCTACCGGCTGCCTTCCTGACCCCGGGGTCCTCCTCGTTCGTGGACTTCCTCGCCGAGCACCGGCCGGAGCTGATCCCCGGCCACCGCGGGCTCCCCGCGGGGACCGTGGTCGACGCCCCGCACGGGACCACCATCGTGGCCGCGGTGTTCGACGGCGGCGTGGTGATCGCCGGTGACCGCCGGGCGACGATGGGCAACGTGATCGCCCAGCGCGACATGGAGAAGGTGTTCCCGGCCGACGAGTACAGCGCGGTCGGCATCGCCGGGACCGCCGGCCTCGCCATCGAGATGGTCCGGCTGTTCCAACTGGAGCTGGAGCACTACGAGAAGATCGAGGGCGCGGTGCTCTCGCTGGAGGGCAAGGCGAACCGGCTCACCGCCATGATCCGGGGCAACCTGGGCATGGCGATGCAGGGCCTGGCGGTCGTCCCGCTGTTCGCCGGCTACGACCTGGACCTCGGCCGCGGCCGGATCTTCAACTACGACGTCACCGGCGGGCGTTCCGAGGAGCGCGGCTTCGCCGCCACCGGCTCGGGCTCGGTCTTCGCCCGCGGCTCGATGAAGAAGCTCTACCGCGACGGCCTGACGGCCGACCAGGCCGCCACGCTGGTGGTCCAGGCGCTGTACGACGCGGCCGACGACGACTCGGCCACCGGCGGCCCCGACCTCGCCCGCAAGATCTTCCCGATCGTCTCGCTGATCACCGAGGACGGCTTCCGCCGGCTCACCGACGCGGAGGTCACCGAGATCGCGGTCGCGATCACCGACGAGCGCCGCTCGCACCCCAACGGCCCGCAGGCCCCGCTGCTCTAGCCATCACCTCTCAGGAAAGGGACGACCGCCGGTGTCGACACCGTTCTACGTCTCGCCCCAGCAGGCCATGGCGGACCGCGCGGAGTACGCCCGCAAGGGCATCGCGCGCGGCCGCAGCGTGGTCGTGCTCACCTACGCCGACGGCATCGTCTTCGTCGCGGAGAACACCTCCAGGGCGCTTCACAAGGTCTCCGAGATCTACGACAAGATCGCCTTCGCGGCGGTCGGCCGCTACAACGAGTTCGAGAACCTGCGCATCGGCGGCGTCCGCTACGCCGACCTGCGCGGCTACTCCTACGACCGGGCCGACGTCACCGCCCGGGGCCTGGCCAACGTCTACGCCCAGACGCTCGGCACCATCTTCTCCTCGGTCGGCGAGAAGCCCTACGAGGTCGAGCTGATCGTGGCCGAGGTCGGCCGCACCGCGGACGAGGACCAGATCTACCGCCTCACCCCGGACGGCTCGATCGTCGACGAGAAGAACTACGTCGTGGTCGGCGGCAACGCCGACTCGATCGGCAACTACCTGGGCCAGCGCCACCGGGCCGGGATGAGCCTCACCGAGGTGGTCCGGGCCGCCGTGGACTCGCTCGCCCGCGACCCCAACGGCGGCAGCCCGCGCGCCCTCACCCCGGAGCAGCTGGAGGTGGCCGTCCTCGACCGCCAGCGGTTCCAGCAGCGCAAGTTCAAGCGCATCCTGGGCAACCAGCTCGCCCGGCTGCTCGACGGCGACCAGTCCGCCGAGTCGGACGACGAGGACAACCCGGCGGACACCGCGCCGGAGTAGCAGTGCCTGCGGAGTCCCGTACGGCGGCCGGAAGGAGGCCGTACGGGACTCCGGTGCCCCTGCGGCGGCCCAGTCGTCGTGGAGGCGGTTTCGGACAGCTCCGACACAGAATGGAGTGCTCATGGACCGCCGGATTTTCGGGCTGGAGAACGAGTACGGCGTGACCTGCACGTTCCGCGGGCAGCGCAGGCTGTCGCCGGACGAGGTGGCGCGGTACCTGTTCCGCCGGGTCGTCTCCTGGGGCCGCAGCAGCAACGTCTTCCTGCGCAACGGCGCCCGGCTGTACCTCGACGTCGGCTCCCACCCCGAGTACGCCACCCCCGAGTGCGACGACGTGGTCGAGCTGGTGACGCACGACAAGGCGGGCGAGCGGATCCTCGAAGGGCTCCTGGTCGACGCCGAGCGGCGGCTGCACGAGGAGGGCATCGCGGGGGACGTCTACCTGTTCAAGAACAACACCGACTCGGCCGGCAACTCCTACGGCTGCCACGAGAACTACCTGGTGGCCCGGCACGGCGAGTTCTCCCGGCTGGCCGACGTGCTGATCCCCTTCCTGGTGACCCGCCAGCTGATCTGCGGCGCCGGCAAGGTGCTGCAGACCCCGCGCGGCGCGGTCTACTGCGTCAGCCAGCGCGCCGAGCACATCTGGGAGGGCGTCAGCTCCGCCACCACCCGCTCCCGCCCGATCATCAACACCCGCGACGAGCCGCACGCGGACGCCGAGCGCTACCGCCGGCTGCACGTGATCGTCGGCGACTCCAACATGTCGGAGACCACGACGCTGCTCAAGGTCGGCGCCACCGACCTGGTGCTGCGGCTGATCGAGGCCGGCGTGGTGATGCGCGACCTCACCCTGGAGAACCCGATCCGGGCGATCCGTGAGGTCAGCCACGACCTCACCGGCACCCACCAGGTGCGGCTCGCCAACGGGCGCGAGGCCAGCGCGCTGGACATCCAGGAGGAGTACTACACCAAGGCGCTGGAGTTCGCCGACCGCAAGGGCATCAACACCGGCACCATCGGCCAGGTGCTCGAACTGTGGGGCCGGACCCTGGAGGCCGTCCGCACCGAGAACCTGGACGACGTGGCCACCGAGATCGACTGGATCATGAAGTACAAGCTCATCGAGCGCTACCGCGAGAAGCACCAGATGAGCATGTCCAACCCGCGGGTGGCCCAGATCGACCTGGCGTACCACGACATCCACCGCCGGCGCGGCCTGTTCTACCTGCTCCAGGGCAAGGGCCAGGCGAAGCGGGTGACCACCGACCTCAAGACCTTCGAGGCCAAGTCCATCCCGCCGCAGACCACCCGGGCCCGGCTGCGCGGGGACTTCATCCGCCGGGCGCAGGAGCAGCGCCGGGACTTCACGGTGGACTGGGTGCACCTGAAGCTGAACGACCAGGCGCAGCGCACGGTGCTCTGCAAGGACCCGTTCCGCTCGGTGGACGAGCGGGTGGAGAAGCTGATCGCCGGGATGTGAGCCCCGCGGGGGATCCCAGATCTGTGATCAAGGCGGTGTCCGGCCCCGGTGGTGTCTACCGGGGCCGGACACCGTCCGGGCATACGCTGTCCGTCGAAGTCAGGAGAGCCGACCTCGATCGACAGTTAGGACCACCGTGCGCCGCACCGCCGGTTTGCTACTCACCCTGCCCCTGCTGCTGGCGGTCGCCTGCAGCAGTTCGCCCAAGGCGGCCGGCCCGGCGACTCCGTCCGCGGCGAGCGCGCCTCCGACGGTGCCCGCGCCGGTCGGCGAGGCGTCGCCGATGCCCACGCTCTCGGGGGGCGGTTTCGGCAGCAAGGCCACCATCACCCTCCCGGAGGGCCAGCCCGGCGGCCAGTTCGTGGTGAACACCGTCACCGAGGGCGAGCGGTCGACGGTCAACAAGGGCGACTGGGTGACGGTCAACTACACCGCGAAGGACTGGACCACCGGCAAGGACCTGCCCAGCTCGTACGACCCGAACGGGAAGCCTCAGCTCTACCAGGCCGGCAGCGGGCAGCTCGTGCCTGCGCTGGACCAGAGCGTGATCGGCAAGAAGGTCGGCAGCCGGCTGCTGGTGGTCGCCCCGCCGGCGGCGGCCTTCGGCGAGCAGGGCAGCACCCAGCTCGGCGTCAGCAAGGGCGACACCGTGGTGTTCGTCCTGGACATCATGGAGAGCCTGCCGCAGGACTCCACGCTGACCGGCGCCATGACCCCGCCGCCGGCGACGATGCCGCAGGTCAAGGACAACGGCAAGGCCCCGGTGACGATCACCGTGCCGGCCGGGCAGGCCGCGCCCACCGACCTGGAGCAGGCGGTGCTGATCAAGGGCGAGGGCAAGCAGGTCAAGAGCGGGCAAACCCTGGTGGTGCAGTACACCGGGGTGCTCTGGAACAACGGCCAGCAGTTCGACGCATCCTGGACGCACGGGGGCGCGCAGGCGGTGCAGATCGGCACCGGCAGCGTGATCGAGGGCTGGGACAAGGCGCTGGTCGGCCAGACCGTCGGCAGCCGGATCCTGCTCGTGGTGCCGCCCGCGCTCGGCTACAAGGACCAGGCGCAGGGCTCGGTGCCGGCCAACTCGACGCTGGTCTTCGTGATCGACGTCCTGGAAGCCGTTTAGGGAAGCGGCTTAGGGAAGCGGTTTAGGGCGGACACGCTCTAGGAAGTCCCCCCTGGGATTCCGTACGCTTGGGCGGACGCTCGTACAACGAAGCGTCCGCCCTCATCCTGAGCTGTCATACTGCCCTCGCACTGTGGCAGGCGCCGCCCGGCGTCGAGGTCCGGGGCGGACGGTGCGACGGCAGACCGGCAGTCAGCACGCCGGTCGCAGACCTGGAAGACCTCGTGGCGAGATGGATGGGGAGTCATGACTGAGAAGACGCCGAGCCCGGGCGGGGCCGGCACCGCGGCGAACGACAGCTCTGCGGGTGACCCGGCCGCCTCGCGTCCCGGCGGCCCGCTCCCGGGGGACGGCGAGTCGATCGTCGTCCCGCCGTCGATCCTGAAGCAGCAGGCCGGCTGGGCGCAGCCCGGCGAGCAGCCGCGGGCCTCGGGCGGGACCAAGACGGACGACACCCCGCAGATCTTCGCCTCCACCGTGCGTCGGGGCGACACCTCGGAGGCCGGGTACGACGAGAACCCGCCCGGGGTGGGCCGGCTGGGCGTGATCCTCGGCACGGTGCTGGCCGTGCTGCTGGCCGGCAGCGCCGTGACGCTGTACCTGGTGAACAAGGACGGCAAGTCGGACACCGCCGCCAAGCCGGCGGACGCAGCCAAGAGCGCGCCGCCCACGCCGACCGCCGACCCGGTGCCGCCGATCAAGGACAGCGCCAAGGTGCTGCCCACCGTCACCGGTGACTTCGGCAAGAAGGCCGAGATCCAGGTGCCGGGCGAGGCCTCCGACGGCTCCTTCGTGGTGAAGGTGCTGACCGAGGGCACCGGCCCCAAGGTGGACAAGAACTCCTGGACCTCGGTGGACTACACCGCCAAGGACTGGACCACCGGCAAGGACATCCCGAGCTCGTACGACAACAACGGCAAGCCGCAGATCTTCCAGGCCGGCACCGACGCGCTGATCCCGGCGCTGGACCAGGCCGTGGTCGGGAAGAAGGCCGGCAGCCGGGTCCTCGTGGTGGCCCCGCCGGCCGCCGCGTTCGGCTCCCAGGGCAAGGCCGACATGTCGATCGGGGCGAAGGACGACCTGATCTTCGTGATCGACATCCGCAACGCCAACGCGCCCGACTCCATGGTGAGCGGCACCGTCACGCCGCCGCCCGCGGACTTCCCGCAGGTCAAGGACAACGGCAAGAAGCCGGCCGAGATCACCCCGGTGGCCGGCGCGAAGGACCCGACCGAGCTGAAGTCGCACGTCCTGATCAAGGGCACCGGGCCGGCGGTGGAGAAGGGCGAGAAGGTCGTCGTCCAGTACACCGGCGCGCTGTTCAAGGACGGCAAGATGTTCGACTCATCGCTCAGCAAGGGCCAGGCGTTCTCCTTCCCGGTCGGCGGTGGCCAGGTCATCCAGGGCTGGGACCAGGGGCTGGTGGGCCAGACCGTCGGCAGCCGGGTGGAGCTGGTGATCCCGGCCGCGCTGGCGTACGGCGACAAGGGCCAGGGCGACATCCCGCCCGGCGCACCGCTGGTCTTCGTGGTGGACATCCTGGACGCCGGTCAGGGCTGATCCACTTTCGGGTGACAATGGTGTGCGTGTGACCTTCAGGTCCGGCCGCGTGGCCGGACCACCCCGGGCGGTGGGCGCCCGTACCGTGGTCCGGGAACGGACCGGGGTGCGGGCGCCCGCCGCTTGGTCGTGACTGCAATGCGAAACGTGAGAAGAGGGACTGTGAGCGTCAACCTCAACGAGAAGCCCGAGATCGACTTCCCGATCGGCGACGCCCCGGCGGACCTGCAGATCCGCGACATCGTCGTCGGTGACGGCGAGGAGGCCAAGTCGGGCCAGGTCGTCAAGGTCCGCTACGTCGGCGTGACCTTCGAGACCGGTGAGGAGTTCGACTCCAGCTGGAACCGGGGCACCGCCCCGTTCTCGTTCCCGCTGGGCGCCGGCCGCGTCATCAAGGGCTGGGACCGCGGTGTCGCCGGGATGAAGGTCGGCGGCCGCCGCGAGCTGACCATCCCGTCGCACCTGGCCTACGGCAACCAGTCGCCGACCCCGCTCATCCCGGCGGGCTCGACCCTGATCTTCGTGGTCGACCTGATCGGCGTCTGAGTCGTTCCAGAGCGTGGGCCGAACCCCGACCGGGGTTCGGCCCACGGTCGTCTCCGGAGGCGGCTTTTGCACTGCGTACCGCTACCGGTACGGTCGGTCCCGCCGGGTGACGACCGCCCGGCGGGCGCACCCCGCGCACCCCGCGCACGCGCGGCACACCGGAAGGGTCAGCGATGGCGATCGCCAAGGCAGAGCGGCTGATGAATCTCGCCCTGTGCCTGATGAACACCAGACGTCCGCTCTCCAAGAAGGAGCTGCGGGAATCCATCGAGGCGTACCGCGAGGCCTGGCAGAACAGCAGCGAGGACGCCTTCAACCGGATGTTCGAGCGGGACAAGGACGACCTGCGCGAACTCGGCCTGGTGATCGACGTCGACGAGAGCGCCCTGGACGGCGAGCTCGGCTACCTGGCCCGCGCCGACCGCAACCGGCTGCCCGAGATCGCGCTGGACGCCGAGGAGGCGGCCGCGCTGACCCTGGCCGCCCGGGTCTGGCAGCAGGCCAAGATGTCCGGCGCGGCCAGCGGCGCGCTGCAGAAGCTGCGCGCCGCCGGGGTGCCGTTCGCCGAGCCCGAGGGCCGGACCGCCCTGGAGCCGCGCATCCCCGCCCGGGAGGCCGCGTTCGAGCCGCTGCTCACCGCCGCCCGGGACCGCCGCCCGGTCGGCTTCGAGTACCGCAAGGCCGGCGCCGCCGCCGGCGAGCTGCGCACCGTCGAGCCGTGGGCGCTGGAGTGCTGGCGCGGGCACTGGTACCTGGCCGGGTGGGACCGCGACCGCGGTGACGCCCGGGTGTTCCGGCTCAGCCGGATCACCGGCAAGGTCCGGGCCAGGACCGGCGCCTTCCTCGGCACCGTGCCCGAGCACGTCGACGTCCGCGCGACCGTCGCCAAGTTCGCGGGTGAGGGCGCCACCGCCACCGCGACCGTCCGGGTCCGCCGGGGAGCGGGCTTCCCGCTGCGCACCAAGGCGCTGAGCAGCGCGCGGGTGGACGACGGCTGGGACGAGCTGGAGATCCCGTACGGCAACGGGCTGGGCGCCGACCTCGCCGAGTTCGGGCCGGACGTGCTGGTGCTCGGGCCCGAGGAGCTGCGGGCCGACGTGATCGACCGGCTGCGGGCCGTGGCCGGGCTGGACGTGGTGAACGGAAGCGGAGAGGTTCAGGCGTGAGCAACGCGATCGACCAGACGCGGCGGATGCTGTCGCTGGTCACCTACCTGCGCGAGCGGCCCGGCGCCGAGGTCGCCGAGGTGGCCCGCGCGTTCGGGATCTCCGAGCGCGAGCTGATCGGGGACCTCAACGTGCTGCCGATGTGCGGCACCAGCTTCCGCGGCGGCGACCTGCTCGACATCGACACCGACGGCGAGCGGATCTGGTGGCACAACGTCGACGACGTGGCCCAGCCGCTGCGCCTCGCCGCCGACGAGGCCACCGCGCTGCTGGTCGCCGCCCGTGCGGTGGCCGGGTTGCCCGGCCTGCGGGCCGGCGACCGGGAGGCGCTCACCCGGGCCGTCGTCAAGATCGAGAACGCGGCGGGCGAGAGCGCCGCCGGCAGCGCCCGGGTCGGCGTGACCTTCGAGGCGGAGGGCCACGTGTTCGCCGACATCGACCGCGCGCTCAGCGAGGGGCGCCGGCTGTGGCTGCGCTACTACTCGCACGGGCGCGGCGGGATGACCGAGCGCGAGGTCGACCCGATCCGGCTGCTCACCGAGGGCCACACCTACCTCGAGGCCTGGTGCCGCACCTCCGAGGACCACCGGATGTTCCGGCTGGACCGGGTCGCCGAGATCCGGGTGCTGGACGTCCCCGCCGACCCGCCGCGGCGCGAGCCGCGCGACCTGAGCGGCGGGCTGGTCAACCCGTCCGCGGACGACCCCGAGGTGGTCGTCGAGGTCTCCTCCGGCGGGCGCTGGGTGGCCGAGTACTACACCCACGACCGGGCCGAGGAACTGCCCGACGGCGGGCTGCGGATCACCCTGCGCAGCGCCGACCCCTCCCAGCTGCGCCCGCTGGCGCTGCGGCTGGGCCGGGACGGCCGGATCGTCTCGCCGCCCGGGCTGGCCGGGCAGGCCCGCGCGGCCGCCCTGGAGGCGCTGGCCGCGTACGGGGAGCAGACCGTCGCCGACGGGGAGGGGCGGGTCTGATCGGTGGAGCCCGGGACCAGATTCAAGGTGTACTGCTCCGAGTGCCGGGAGAAGGTCGAGCTCCCGGCGGAGGAGTTCCGGCTGACCCTCGGTCGCACCCCGGCCCAGGCGCACTACAGCTTCGGCTGCCCGCTCTGCGGGGCGGCGGTGCGCAAGCCGGCCGGGGAGAAGATCGTCGCGGCGCTCATGGGGGCCGGGGTGCGCACCATGCGGCTCGTACCGGCCGAGGGGTAGCGGGCGCTCTCCTGCGGACCGGGCCGGGGGGCCGGGCCCGATAGGGTGGGGCGCATGTCCTGGATGCTCGTCGCCGCCGTCCTGCTCGCCACCGCGGGCCTGCTGGTCCTCGGGGTGCTCGCGATCCGGCTCTGGCTGGACGTGCGGGCGCTGGCCAAGGGCGTGGACGCGGCCTCGCGGGCGCTGGCCGAGGCGGCGGGGGAGCTGGCGGAGGCCGTACCGGGCCGGTAGGCCGTCCGGCGGCGCCCTTCCGGTGCTGCCCGCCGGGGAGGCCGTCCGGAAGTGCCGGTCCGGAAGTGCCGGTCCGGAAGTGCCGGTCCGGTGGTGCCGGTCCGGTGGTGCCCGTTCGGTAGTGCCCGTTCGGTAGCACAGGAGGGCCGTCGGTGGTACGGGGGCTGCTGCGGGGAGGCCGGGGCGGGTTACGCTCTCAGATGGCTCCTGCAGATGGCTCCTGAACTGCGCACCGGGGCCGCTGTCCTGTTCGGGCGGCCGTCGTCGTGGCGTCATCCGCAGCGGTTACCATCCGCGGCGGGGGGCCCGACGGGTCGCCATGAGTGAAGGTGGTCGCGCAATGCGCATCTCGATGACCGCGATCGTGGTGGTCGTGATTTTCGCCGTCCTGCTGTTCGGCGCCAAGCGGCTGCCCGACCTGGCTCGCTCGCTCGGGCAGTCGATGCGGATCCTGAAGAGCGAGGCCAAGGCCATGCGCTCGGACGGCGCCGAGGAGGATTCCGCCGCGACGCCGCCCCCGGCGCCCCGGGTCGACGGCGGTTCGGCGACGACCGCGGCCAGGACCATCCAGGCGGCTCCGGGCGCCTCGGGCACCGCCCGCCCGGTGGCCGAGCCCGCCGCCGGGCCGTCCGCGGCCGACGGCGACCGCCCGCACTGAGCGCGGCGCACGTGACGAACGCGACCACGGAGGCCCGTCGACCGGCGGGCCTCGACGCACGAGTTGAGGACCGGGGTTGAGCAAGCTCTCCAAGGCGTCGAAGGCGTCCAAGGATCCTGAGGGGCGGATGGCCCTCACCGACCACCTGAGGGAACTGCGCAACCGCGTGGTCAAGTCGGTCCTGGCGATCGTGGTGATCACCATCGTGGCGGCGATCTACCACAGGCAGATCGAGAACTTCCTGCTGGAGCCGCTGCCGCGCTGCACACCGGAGACCGCCGACCAGTTCAAGGGCAAGTGCGCCCAGGTCTCCAACATCGGTCTGACCGCCGGTTTCACCTGGATGCTCAAGGTGTCGCTGACGGCCGGTGTGGTCGCGACCGTGCCGATCTGGCTCTACCAGGTCTGGGCCTTCGTGGCACCCGGTCTGCACCGGCACGAGAAGAAGTACGCCGTCATCTTCATGCTGTGCGGGGCGCCGCTCTTCCTGGCCGGTGTGGGCTGCGCCATCCTCGTGCTGCCGACCACCGTCGACGTGCTGATCTCGTTCACCCCGGACAAGACCACGCCGATCCTGCCGCCCGAGGACTACCTCGACATCGCCACCCGGATGGTGCTGGTCTTCGGCCTGGCCTTCGAGTTCCCGCTGCTGCTGGTCATGATGAACATGGTCGGCATGGTCAGCGGCAAGCGGCTGCTCGGCTGGTGGCGCGGCATGGTCATGGGCATCACGGTCTTCGCCGCCTTCGCCACCCCGAGCGCCGATCCGGTGAGCATGCTCACGCTGGCCGCGCCGATCTGGGCGTTCTACTTCCTCGCGGTGGGCATCGCGATCTACAACGACAAGCGCAAGGAGCGCCGCAACCCCGACGCCGGACTGAGCGACGAGGAGGCCTCGGAGCTGGACCTCTCGGTGCAGCCGGTGGCCGGTACGGAGATGGTCGAGGCCTCGGCCGCGCCGACGGCGGGCGCCCCGGTGCCGGCCGCCCGTCACGAGCAGATCGACGACATCACCTGAGCCGGTAGCGCACCCTGAGGCCCCGGCCCGCCGCCCGACGCGGTGGGCCGGGGCCTTTGTGCTGCTCCGGCCCGGTTTCGGGATTCGGCGGGTGGTCTTGGCAGGGTGGATGGCATGTGACATATTACTGACGTGCTCAAGACCCAGAGACCTCCCCTGGATGTCGTCGTGGTCGGCGCCGGCGTGGTCGGCGCCGCCTGCGCCTACTACGCGGCCCGCGCCGGGCTCGCCGTCGCCGTCGTCGACCGCGGGCCGGTGGCCGGCGGCACCACCGGTGCCGGCGAGGGCAACCTGCTGGTCTCCGACAAGGAGCCCGGGCCCGAACTCGACCTCGCCCTGCTCAGCACCCGGCTCTGGCGCGACCTCGCCGAACACCTCGGCGCGGCCGTCGAGTACGAGCCCAAGGGCGGCGTGGTGATCGCCTCCACCCCGGCCGGGCAGGACGCCCTGCGGGCCTTCGCCGTCGGCCAGGCCGCCGCCGGCGTCACCGCCGAGGAGATCCCCGCCGAGCGGCTGCACGAGCTGGAGCCGCACCTCGCCCCCGGCCTCGCCGGCGGCTTCCACTACCCGCAGGACGCCCAGGTCCAGCCCGCCCTCGCCGCCGCCCACCTGCTGCGCGAGGCCCGCCGGATGGGCGCCGAGCTGATCACCGGGGAGACGGTGACCGCCGTGCACCGGGGGCCGGACGGCGCCGTGCGCGGGGTGCGGACCGACCGCCGCCGACTCGACGCCCCCGCCGTCGTCAACGCGACCGGCACCTGGGGCGGCGAACTGGCCGGGCTGGCCGGGGTGCACCTGCCGGTGATGCCCCGCCGCGGCTTCGTCCTGGTCACCGAGCCGCTGCCGCGGATCGTCCGGCACAAGGTCTACGCCGCCGACTACGTCGCCGATGTCGCCAGCGGCTCGGCCGGGCTGCAGACCTCCGCCGTGGTCGAGGGCACCCCCGGCGGGCCCGTGCTGATCGGCGCCAGCCGCGAACGGGTCGGCTTCGACCGCACCCTCTCCCAGGAGGTGCTGCGGCGGCTCGCCGCCCAGGCCGCGGCGCTCTTCCCGGTGCTCGCGGACGTCACCGTGATGCGCACCTACCGGGGCTTCCGCCCGTACCTGCCGGACCACCTGCCGGCCATCGGCGAGGACCCCAGGGCACCCGGGCTCTACCACGCCTGCGGGCACGAGGGCGCCGGCATCGGGCTGGCCCCGGCGACCGGCCTGCTGATCAGCGAGCAACTGACCGGCAAGCAGCCGGAACTGGACCTCGCGCCGTTCCGGCCGGACCGCTTCGCGGCGGACGCCGGGGCCTGAGCCCGGGTTCCTCGACCGCCGTCTGCCTGCCTGCTGACCACGCTCGTTCGTCGACCGCCCCCGCCGTGTCGACCGCCCTCGTTCGTCGACCAACCCCGGAACGGAGAAGCCGCCGATGCGCCGCACCCCCGCCGACCTGGTCCGGGCCGAACCCGGCCCCGCCCACCACATCGAGTTCGACGGCCGACCCGTCCCGGCCCTGCCCGGACAGTCGATCGCCGCCGCGCTCTGGGCCGACGGCGTGCTCGCCTGGCGCACCACCCGGGTCGGCGGCCGGCCGCGCGGGGTGTTCTGCGGCATCGGCGCCTGCTTCGACTGCCTGGCCACCGTCGACGGCCGCCCCAACCAGCGCACCTGCCTGCTCCCCGCCGAACCCGGCACCACCGTCACCACCCAGGAGGGCAACGGCCGTGCCGACCTCGCCGTCTGACCGGACCGCCGCCGAAGCGGCCCGACGCCCCGACCTCGCGGTGATCGGCGCCGGCCCGGCCGGGCTCGCGGCCGCCGTGACCGCCGCCGACCTCGGGCTGCGCTGCGTCCTGCTGGACGCCGGCCGCAGCACCGGTGGGCAGTACTACCGGCACCCCGCGCCCGGCCTCGGCGCCGCCCGCCCGGACCGGCTCCACCACGGCTGGTCCGTCTACACCGGACTGGCCGACCGGCTCGCCGCGCACGAGCGGGCCGGGCGGGTCCGCTTCCTCGGCGGCCACCAGGTGTGGGCGCTGGAGCGGACCGGCGACGGCTTCGCCGTGCACGTCACGCGCGGACCGGAGGCCACCGGCCGGGCCACCGTCCCGGCCGCGTCCGTGCTGCTCGCCACCGGCGCGTACGAGCGCCAGCTGCCCTTCCCCGGCTGGACGCTGCCCGGGGTGGTCACCGCGGGCGGCGCACAGGCGATGCTCAAGGCCGGGCTGGTGCTGCCCGGGCGGCGGATCGTGGTGGCCGGCAGCGGGCCGCTGCTGCTCGCGGCGGCGTCCTCGCTGGTCACCGCCGGGGCCGAGGTGCCCGCGGTCGTCGAGGCCACCGACTACCTCGGCTACGCCCGGCGCCCCGGCGCCCTGGCGGCCGTCCCCGCCAAGCTCGTCGAGGGCGCCGGGCACGGGAGCACGCTGCTGCGGCACGGCGTGCGGCTGCGCCCGCGCAGCGCCGTCGTCGAGGCGCACGGGACCGAGCGGGTCACCGCCGTCACGGTGGCCCGGCTGGACGCCGACTGGCGGCCGGTGCCCGGCACCGAACGCCGGATCGCCTGCGACGCCGTCGCCGTGGGCCACGGGCTGCTGCCGCAGATCGACCTGGCCACCGAACTGGGCGCGGCCACCAGGACCGCCCCGGACGGCGCGGTCGGGCTCCAGGTCGACGCCCGGCTGCGCACCACCGTGCCCGGCCTCTGGTCGGCGGGGGAGACCAACGGCGTCGGCGGCGCGGACCTCGCGATCGTGGAGGGCGAACTGGCCGCGCACGCCGTGGCCGACCGGGCGCCGAAGCCGGTACTGCTGCGTCGCCGGGCCCGGCTGCGGAACTTCGCCGACCTGATGGCCGCGGCCCACCGGCCCGGCCCCGGCTGGACCGGCTGGCTGCGCCCGGACACCGACGTCTGCCGGTGCGAGGAGGTGCCGGTCTCGGCGATCCGGGAGGCCGTGGACGAGCTGGGCGCGGGCGATCCGCGCACCGTCAAGCTGCTCACCCGGGCCGGGATGGGCTGGTGCCAGGGCCGGATGTGCGGTCCGGCCGTGGCCTGCCTGGCCGGCTCGGGTGAGCCGGGGCCGGACCGGCGGCCGCTGGCCTGCCCGGTGCCGCTGTCGCAGCTGGCGGCCGGGCCGTCCGGGCCGTCCGGCGACGCCCGCGAGGCCGACAAGGCCGACAAGGCCGGCGACTCGGCCTGAGGTCCGTCGAACACGCGGGCCGGGGACTCTTGTCTCCGGCCCATCTCCTCTAATAAAATGTCACACCTCACCAAGGAGCTCACCGTGTCCAACACCCCACACGACACCACCCGGCCCTGGCGCGGCATCATGGTCGCCACCACGATCCCGCTGCGCCCGGACCTCTCCGTCGACTACGACGCGTACGCCGAGCACGTCCGCTGGCTGATCGAGTCCGGCTGTGACGGCGTCGTCCCCAACGGCTCGCTGGGCGAGTACCAGACACTCACCGCCGAGGAGCGCGCCCGCGTCGTCGAGGTGGCCGTCGAGGCGGCCGGCGACGGCTCCCGGGTGATGCCCGGCGTGGCCGCCTACGGCAGCGCCGAGTCCCGCCGCTGGGCCGAGCAGGCCGCCGAGGCCGGCGCCGGCTCCGTGCTGCTGCTGCCGCCGAACGCCTTCCGGGCCGACCACGCGTCCGTCCGGGCGCACTACGCCGAGGTGGCCAAGGCCGGACTGCCCGTCGTCGCGTACAACAACCCGATCGACACCAAGGTCGACCTCGTCCCCGCGCTGCTCGCCCAACTGCACGGCGAGGGCTCGATCGTCGCGGTCAAGGAGTTCAGCGGCGACGTCCGCCGGGCCTACGAGATCGCCGAACTGGCCCCCGGGCTGGACCTGCTGATCGGCGCCGACGACGTGCTGCTGGAGCTGGCGCTGGCCGGCGCGGTCGGCTGGATCGCCGGCTACCCCAACGCCCTGCCGGAGGCCAGCGTCGCGCTGTACCGGGCCGCCGTGGCGCACGAGCTGGACACCGCGCTGCCGCTGTACAAGTCGCTGCACTCGCTGCTGCGCTGGGACTCCAAGACCGAGTTCGTCCAGGCCATCAAGCTGTCCATGGACATCGCCGGGCGCACCGGCGGCCCGGTCCGCCCGCCGCGCCAGCCGCTGACCCCGGACATCGAGGCGGCCGTCCGCGCGGCCACCGAGAAGGCGCTGGCCGAGGGCCTGGCATAACCGGGAGACCTCGCCAGGCCGGCTGAGGGGGCAGCCGGCCCGGCCCCCACCCACCCGATCCCGCGTACGGTCACCACCTCCGTACGCCCACTCCGACGGGAGTCGTCAGAGCCATGCGCAGCCGTCACGTGTTCCACGCCGTCGACTCGCACACCGAGGGCATGCCGACCCGGGTCATCACCGGCGGCTTCGGCGTCATCCCCGGCGCCACCATGGCCGAGCGCCGGGTGCACTTCCAGCAGCACCTGGACCACTTCCGCACCCTGCTGATGTACGAGCCGCGCGGCCACGCCGCGATGAGCGGCGCCATCCTCCAGCCGCCGACCCGGCCGGACGCCGACTTCGGCGTGCTCTACATCGAGGTCTCCGGCCTGCTGCCGATGTGCGGCCACGGCACCATCGGCGTCGCCACCGTGCTGGTCGAGACCGGCATGGTGCCGGTGGTCGAGCCGGTCACCACGGTGCGGCTGGACACGCCCGCCGGGCTGGTGATCGCCGAGGTGCGGGTCGAGGACGGCGCCGCCACCGCCGTCACCATCCGCAACGTGCCGTCCTACTCGGCCGCGCTGGACGCCAAGATCGAGGTGCCCGGGTACGGCACGATCGGCTACGACCTGGCGTACGGCGGCAACTTCTACGCCGTCCTGCCGCTCGCCGAGTTCGGGCTGCCCTTCGAGCGCGAGCGCAAGCAGGACATCCTGGAGGCCGGGCTGGCCCTGATGGCCGCGATCAACGCGAGCCCCGACCGCCCGGTGCACCCGGAGGACCCGTCCATCCACAGCTGCCACCACGTCCAGCTGCTCGCCCCCGGCTCCACCGCCGAGCACTCCCGGCACGCGATGGCCATCCACCCCGGCTGGTTCGACCGCTCGCCCTGCGGCACCGGCACCTCGGCCCGGATGGCGCAGCTGCACGCGCGCGGCGAACTGCCGCTGGGGCGCGACTTCCGCAACGACTCCTTCATCGGGACGACCTTCATCGGGCGCCTGGTCGAGGAGACCGAGGTGGCCGGGCGGCCCGCCGTGGTGCCCACCGTCACCGGGCGGGCCTGGGTCACCGGCACCGCCCAGTACTTCCTCGACCCGCGTGACCCGTTCCCGGCCGGGTTCCTGTTGTAGAGCTGTCTGAGGCTGTTTGAAAGAGGAGCCGGCCCCTGGGGGAGGGGCCCGCTCCGACGTCCGCTGAACCACCTTCGAAGGGCTGCTGGTCGTGACCATCACCTCGTACAACCCCGCCGACCCCGCGGACCTCGTCGTCGCCGTCGAGGAACCCGGCGCCGAAGCCGTCCGGGCCGCCGTCGCCCGGGCCAGGGCCGCCCAGCCCGGCTGGCTCGCGGCCGGCGCGGGCGCCCGGTCCGCGGCGCTCGGCCGGCTCGCCGAAGCGGTCGAGGCGCACGCGGACGAACTGGCCGGGCTGATCGTGCGCGAGGTCGGCAAGCCGCTCGCCGAGGCACGCGGCGAGGTCGCCCGCACCGCGGCGATCTGGCGCTACTACGCGCAGGCGCCGTTCGCGCCGTCCGGGGCGGTGCACGAGACCGCCGCCGGGCCCGGGCTGCTGCTCACCCGGCGCCGCCCGTACGGCGTCGCCGGGCTGATCGCACCGTGGAACTTCCCGCTGGCGATCCCCACCTGGAAGGCCGCGCCGGCGCTGGCGGTCGGCAACACCGCGGTGCTCAAGCCGGCGCCCGAGGCGACCGCCTGCGCGCTGCGGCTGGCCGAACTGGCCGCCGGGGCCGGGCTGTCCGAGGACGTGTTCACCGTGCTGCCGGGCGGCGCCGAGGAGGGCGCGGCGCTGGTCGACACGGTCGACGTGGTCTCCTTCACCGGCTCGACCGGCGTCGGCCGGGCCGTGGTGCGGGCCGCCACCGAGCGCGGCGTGCCGGTGCAGGCCGAACTCGGCGGGCTGAACGCCGCGCTGGTGCTGCCGGACGCCGACCTCGGGCAGGCCGCCGCCCACCTCGCCGCCGCCATCGCCGGGTACGCGGGGCAGAAGTGCACCGCCACCAGCCGGGTGATCGCGGTCGGCGCCGCGTACGAGCCGCTGCGCGACGCCCTGGTCAAGGCGCTGGAACTGGTCGACGACACGGTCTGCGGGCCGGTCATCAACGCCGCCGCCCGGGACCGGCTGACGGCCGCCGTCGACTCGGCCGTCGCCGCCGGTGCCACCCTGCTCACCGGCGGCCGGGCACCCGAGCGGGACGGCTGGTACCTCGAACCGGCGCTGCTCACCGACGTGCCGGCCGAACACCCGCTGGCCCGGGAGGAGTTCTTCGGCCCGATCGCGCTGCTGCACGCCGCCGCCGACCTCGACGAGGCGATCGCGCTCGCCAACGACACCCCGCACAGCCTCTCCACCTCCGTGCACAGCCGCAGCCTGGACGTGGCGCTCGCCGCCGCCGACCGGCTGGACGCGGGCATGATCCGGGTCAACGCGCCGTCCAGCGGCGTCGACTTCCACCTGCCGTTCGGTGGCGCCAAGGGCGCCGCCCACGGCGAGCGCGAACAGGGCCAGGCGGCGCTGGACTTCTACACCGTCAGCCGCACGGTCAGCCTGCTGCCGGGCGGGGGCGCGTGATGCTCGTCCGCACCGTCGACTACCACGCGGCCGGTGAGCCGTTCCGGATCGTGCTGGACGGAGTGCCCGCGATCCCCGGCGACAGCGTCGCCGAGCGGCGGGCCATCGCGCTCGGCGCCGGCGGCAGCGCGACCGCGCCCCGGCCGAGCGCGCTGGACGACGCCCGGCAGCTGCTCAGCCGCGAACCGCGCGGCCACGCCGGGATGTACGGCGGGTTCCTGGTGCCGCCGGACGACGACGAGGCGCACTTCGGGGTGCTGTTCTGGCACAAGGACGGCTACTCGACGGCCTGCGGGCACGGCACCATCGCGCTCGGCGCCTGGGCGGTGGACTCCGGGCTGGTCGCGGCCCCCGCCGACGGCGTGGCCCGGGTGCGGATCGACGTGCCGTCCGGCCGGGTCACCGCGCTGGTGCACCGGGCCGGCGGGCGGACCACCGGCGTCACCTTCCGCAACGTGCCCACCCGGGTCGCCGCCCTGAAGTTGCCGTTGGCCACTTCACGGGGCACCGTGGAGGTCGCGGTGGCGCACGCGGGCGCCTGCTACGCCTCGGTGCCGGCGGCCGCCCTCGGCCTCGCGGTCGAGACCGCGCAGCTGTCCGAACTCACCGCCGCCGGGCGGGAGATCAGGGAGCTGCTGGCCGGCGCGGAGGCGGTGGCGCACCCGAGCGACCCGCTGCTGTCGGGGGTGTACGGGGTCATCCTGTTCGACGAACTCGTCTCGGAGGACGGTGTGCTGAACCAACGGAACGTCACCGTCTTCGCGGACGGGCAGATCGACCGCTCGCCCTGCGGCTCCGGGACCTCCGCCCGGCTCGCCGTCCTCGCCGCCGAGGGCCGGCTCGCGCCGGGGGAGGAACTGCGGCACGAGTCCGTCATCGGGACGGTCTTCACCGGCCGCGTCCTGCCCGGCGGCGACCCGCTGGACGGCGGCGTCGTCACCGAGGTCACCGGCAGCGCGCACCGTACCGGCGAGCACGCGTTCGTCCTGGAGCCGGACGACGACCTGGGCGCGGGGTTCCTGCTGTGACCGCGCCTGCGAACCCTCCTGTGAACCCGCCGGCGAAGCCTCCTGTGGACCCGCCTGCGAACCCTGCTGCGCCGCTTCCCGCGCCGCCTCTTGTGCCGCCCGGTACGGCGGCTGAGCCGCTCCAGTACGCCGTGCCGGGCGTCGGCGGGGTCGGGCCCGCGGCAGCGGTGGCGGCGCTGGAGCAGGTGCTGCTCGACGGGTTCGACCCGGAGCCCGCACCGGCCCGCTCGGCCGTCCCCGTCCCGGCCGGCGAGCTGCTGATGATGCCGGCCGCCGCCGGCCCGTACGCCGGGGTGAAGATCGCCGGGGTCGCGCCCGCCAACCCCGGCCGGGGGCTGCCCCGGATCACCGGCAGCTACCTGCTGCTCGACGGGCCCACCCTGCAGCCGCTCGCCCTGCTCGACGGCGCCGCGCTCACCACGCTGCGCACACCCGCCGTCACCGCCGTCGCGCTGCGCCGGCTGGCCGCGCCGGACGCCGCACACCTGGTGCTGTTCGGCTCCGGGCCGCAGGCGTACGGGCACCTGGACGCCCTGCTGGCCGTCCGGCCGCTGACCAGGCTCACCGTGGTGGCGCGGGACGCCGGACGGGCCGGGGCCCTCGCCGCGTACGGGCGGGAGCTCGGACTGGCGGCCGGGGTCGGCGGGCCGGAGGCGGTCGCCGAGGCGGACCTGGTGGTCTGCTGCACCACCGCGCGCACGCCGCTGTTCGACGGCGCCCTGGTGCCCGCGCACGCCGCCGTCGCGGCCGTCGGCTCGCACGAGCCGGACGCGCGGGAGGTGGACGAGGTGCTGGTCGGGCGGGCCGAACTGTACGTGGAGGCACGGACGGTGGCGGCGCGCGAGGCCGGCGACCTGATCATGGCGGGCGTGGCCGGCCGGCAGGTGTGGAACCTGGCCGAGCTGGTGCGCGGCGACGCGCTGGTGCCGGATGGGCGGCCGCGGTTCTTCAAGAGCGTCGGCATGGCGTGGGAGGACCTGGCGGTCGCGGCGGAGGTGTACCGGAACACCGGGGCCGGCTGACCTTCAGTCCCCGAGGAAGTGGAGCCAGCTGCCCGGGGTGGCGGCGCAGTGGGCGAGCAGGTTGCGCAGGTCGCGGACGGCCGCCCGCTCTTCCTCGGTGGTGCAGCGGGCGAGCAGGACGGTGGCCTCCTCGAAGGCGGCGCCGGCGTCCTGCTCGTTGAACCGGGTGTCGCCGTACGGGTCGATCCGGCCGAGCCGTCCGGGCCGGTGGTCGGCCGGCCGGGCGTGCGCGGCCAGGGCGGCGGCGAGGGCCGGGCCGTGGTCGACCGAGAGGTGCAGCAGGGTCGGGGCGGACCGGCCGCCCTTGTCCGGCCGGCCGTCGTACAGGGCGATCTCGATTCCCAAGTCCGTTGCTCCTGGCGGGTGTCGGGGGCTGTGAAGCGGGTGTCGGGGGCTGCGAAGCGGGAGTCGGCCCGGCGGGAAGGGATCCCCCGCCGGGCCGGCTCCGTATGGGCGGGCGGGCGACAGGTCGTGCGCCGTCGGTCGTTGTCACGGCCGGCGGCCGCTGCCACCATGGGTTTCGGCCGGGGCCTCGGGTGCTGAGGGACCGTTCGAATCGTGGAATGTTGCGCACTCAACGTAACGTGACATTGTACGCTGGTGTTCTGCACCCACCCGGAGGAACACCATGGCCGACCTCAAACCCCGCACCCTGATCTCCGTACAGGAGCGGCTTCGCGACCAGGTCGCCCACGCGCTCCGGGCGGCCCTGATCTCCGGCGAACTGCGCCCCGGCGTCGTCTACTCCGCACCCGCGCTCGCCGCCGACTTCGGCGTCTCCGCCACCCCCGTCCGCGAGGCCATGCTCGACCTCGCCCGCGAAGGCCTCGTCGAGGCCGTCCGCAACAAGGGCTTCCGGGTCACCGAGCTCACCGAGCGTGACCTCGACGACTACACCGAGATCCGCGCCCTGATCGAGGTCCCCACCGTCGGCCGGGTGACGCGCACGGCGACCAAGGAGCAGCTGGAGCGGCTGCGCCCGCAGGCCGAGGAGATCGTCGCGGCCGCGCGCAAGCACGACCTCATCGGGTACCTGGAGGCCGACCGGCAGTTCCACCTGGACCTGCTGGGGCTGGCCGGCAACGCCCGGCTGGTCGACGTCGTCAGCGACCTGCGGAAGCGCTCGCGGCTGTACGGCCTCAACCGGCTCGACGAGCGCGGCGAGCTGACCTCCTCGGCGGAGGAGCACCTGGAACTGCTCGACCTCATGCTGGCCGGCGACGCCGAGGCGGCCGAGGCCTGCATGACCCGCCACCTCAGCCACGTCCGCTCGCTGTGGGCGGGGCAGGACGAGGCGGCGGAGGAGGCCCGCCCGGCGCTGAAGCTGCGGGCGCGGTAGGGCTAGCCGGGGCTAAACCGCCCGTTCGGGTGAACAGCCTGGCGGCAGCGGACGGGCACGGGCGAAAAGGCGGGAGGATCCGCTCGTGTTGAACAGAGCGCTCGACATGGCGGAAGTCCTCTTCGAACGGTTTCCCGGGCACCGCGTGGAGGTGCTCGGCGGGGAAGTCTCCATCGAGCCCGTTCCAGATGTGGGCCACGCCAGGGTCCTGACCCGCGTGATGCGGGCATGCGTCAGGTCAGGTCTGGACGACGGGGATTTCGAGGTCTTCGAGCGGATTGCGATCCGGCTGCCCACCGGACCGGACGATTTCGCGATGCCGGATCTCTCGATCGTCGATGCGGCGATCCACGATCACCTCGTCACGTACAACTGCTACCACCCGAAGTGCTTTCGGCTTGTCCTGGAGGTGACCTCGGCGGCGTTGAGCAGCGACCTCACCAGGAAGCCCGCTGTCTACGCGAGGGCCGGGGTGCCGGGCTACGTCATCGTCGATCGTGTCGATCGGCGGGTCCTGGTACTGACCGAGCCCGTGAACGGCGCGTACCGGGGACAGGTCGTCCACGGTCCCGGGCAGGTGTTCACACTGCCCGGGACTGCGGTCACGCTCTCGGTGGACGAATTGTTGCCCTGAGTCAGGCGGCCGCCGGGACGGTCAGGCGGCCGTCGTGGACTTCGGCGATCTGGTCGACGGCCGTCAGGTGGGTGCGGTCGTGGGTGACCAGGACGGTGGCGGTGGCGCGGCGGTGGGTGAGGTCGGTGATGAGGTCGAGGACGGCGGCGCCGCGTTCGTGGTCGAGGGCGCTGGTGGGTTCGTCGACCAGCAGGACGGTGGGGTCGTTCATCAGCGCGCGGGCGATGTTGACGCGCTGGCGCTGACCGCCGGAGAGCTGGTGCGGGCGGCGGGCGGCCTGGTCGCGCAGGCCGACGGCGCCCAGCAGGTCCAGGGCCCGGGGGAGGGCGGTGCGCGGGGAGCGGCCGTCCAGGTGGGCCATCACCTGGAGCTGTTCGACGGCGGTGAGCGAGGGCAGCAGGTTGGCCTGCTGGAAGACGATGCCGATCCGGGTGCGGCGCAGCGCGGTGAGTTCGGCGCGGCCGAGGCCGGTGGTGTCGGTGCCGTCCAGCACCACCCGGCCGGAGTCCGGGGTGATCAGGGTGGCGGCGACCGCCAGCAGGCTGGACTTGCCGGAGCCGGACGGGCCGACGACGGCCGTGATGGAGCCCTTGGGGACGGTCAGCGACACGTCGTCCAGCGCCGTGAGCCGGCCGTCGCCGTCCGGGTAGGTGAGGGTGATGCGGTCGAGGGTCAGGCTCATCGGGCACTCCCCAGGGCGGTCAGCGGGTCGACGGAGGTGATCCGGCGGATGGACAGGGCGGCGCCGACCGCGCCGAGCGCGATCATGACGGCGGCGGGCAGCAGCAGGGTGGGCGCGTCGAGGACGAAGGGGACGGCGGAGCGGATCAGCGCTCCGGCGCCCAGGGCGAGCGCGGTGCCGACGGCGGTGCCGAGCACCAGCAGCAGGACGGCCTGGCCGAGGGCGTCGCGCAGCAGGTAGCGGGTGGAGGCGCCGAGGGCCTTGAGCACCGCGACGTCGCCGCTGCGCTGGATCGTCCAGACGGTGAAGAAGGCGCCGATCACCAGGGCCGAGATGGCGAACAGGAAGCCGCGCATCAGCTGGAGCGAGCCGTTCTCGGAGGTGTAGGAGCCGATCGCGGCGAGGGAGTCGTCGCGGGTGAGGGTCTCGGTGCCGTGGCGGGCGTCGGCGCCGTGCAGGTCGGCGCCCTTGGCGGTGGTGAGCGCGATGACGGTCGCGTGGCCGGAGCCGCCGGGGACGGCCTGCTGCCAGTCGGTGAGGCTGGTCCAGATCACCGGGGTGTGGCTGTACGCGGCGTCGCCGTCGACGGCCGCGACCTGGAGGCGGTGGCCGGCCAGGGTGAAGTCGGCGCCGGGGGCGAGGTCGCCCAGGTTCTTGGCGGCGGTCTTCGACAGGACGGCCTGGCCGGGGGCGATCCGGGCGCCCTGCGGGGCGAGCGCGGAGCCGTCCGGGACGCCGAAGGCGGACAGCGCCGTGGTGCGGGTCCCGGCGGCGGCCTTGGTGGTGGTGATGCCCAGCGGCTGGGCGGAGGTGACGCCCGGCTCGGCCGCCCAGGCCTGCCACTGCCCGGGGGTGACCTGGGAGTCGGTGAAGGAGAGCTTCTGCCCGTCGGCGGGCTTGCCGAACACCAGGTGGTCGGCGGACAGGCCGGTGATCGCGGAGATGTTCTGCCGGCCGAGTCCGGCGGTCAGTCCGGACAGCAGACCGACCAGTACGGTGATCAGCACGATGACGGTTCCCATCAGGGCGAACCGCCCCTTGGCGAACCCCAGATCCCTCCAGGCGACGAACACGGTGGGCCTTCCTGCTGAACGAGTGATTCCGACGCTTCCACCGTCCCGGAGAAGGGGCCCCGCGGGCATCGCACCGCGGATTGCATCCTCGGCATCAAAGGGCAGAAGCGGAGTTCAACCTTTTGATTGATGCCGGGGCCCGGTTCGGAACCTAGGCTGGACTGATGGCGACCGAACGATCCCGCACCACCCCCGTCGCCCGCGTCCTCCAGGTCTGCCTGCACCTGCTCGTGGCGGGCCTGCTCGCCCTGGCCGTCGCCCGCGCCGTCGTCGGCCGGGACGGCGACCCGGTGTCCGTCGCCGCCGCGGCCACCGCGATGGCCGCCGTGTACGCCGTCGGGCCCCGGCTGGCCGCCGTCCGCCGCTCGCGCCGGGCCGCCGCGCTGTGGCTGGCGCTGCTCGGCGTCACCTGGGTGGGCGTGCTGATCGCCACCCAGGACGGGGTGTGGCTGGCGTTCCCGCTGTACTTCCTGGAACTGCACCTGCTCGGGCGGCGCGGCGGCCTCACCGCCGTCGGGCTGACCGCCGCCACCGCCATCGCCGCCTGGTCCTGGCACCAGCACACCTTCAGCCTGCCCGCCGCGATCGGGCCCGCGCTCGGCGCGGCCGTCGCCACCGCCACCGTGCTCGGCTACCAGGCGCTGTACCGGGAGAGCGAGGAGCGCCGCCGGCTGATCGACGAACTCACCGCCGCCCGCGCCGACGCCGCGGCCGCCCACCACACCGCCGGGGTGCTCGCCGAACGCGAGCGCCTCGCCCGGGAGATCCACGACACCCTCGCGCAGAGCCTCAGCTCCATCCAGCTGCTGCTGCGGGCCGCCCAACGGGCCCTGCCGGAACGCACCGAGGCCGCCTCCGGGTACGTCGAGCAGGCCCGGCAGGCCGCCCAGGACAGCCTGGACGAGGCCCGGCGGTTCGTCCGCGCGCTCACCCCGCCCGCGCTCGACGGCGACCCGCTGCCGGTCGCGCTGGAACGGCTGTGCGCCACCACGGCGGCGCACAGCGGCCTGCCGGTGAAGCTGCACGTCTCCGGGGACCCGGTACGGCTGCCGGTGCCGCAGGAGGTCGCGCTGCTGCGGATCGCGCAGTCCGCGCTCGGCAACACCGTCCGGCACGCGCACGCCTCGCACGCCGAGGTGACGCTCAGCTACATGGAGGGCGAGGTGGCGCTGGACGTGTTCGACGACGGGGCCGGCTTCGACCCGGCGGCGGTCGCCGGGCGCAGCGGAGGGGACGGCGGGTTCGGGCTGCCGTCGATGCGGGCCCGGGCGCGGGCGCTCGGCGGCACCTTCACGGTGGAGTCGGCGCCCGGCGGGGGCACGGCGCTCGCGGTGCAGCTGCCGGTGACGGAGGGCGGGGCGTGAACGGGCGGAGCGAAGGCGGGCAGGGAGAAGGCGGGCGGGGAGAAGGTGGGCGGGGCGTGAACGGGCGGAACGAGGGAGGGCAGGGCGTGAACGAGCGCAGTGACGGCGGGAGCGGCGCGGTGATCCGGCTGCTGCTGGCGGACGACCACCCGGTGGTGCGGGCCGGGCTGCGGGCCGTCCTGGAGGGCGAACCGGACTTCACCATCGCCGCCGAGGCCGCGACCGCCGAACGGGCCGTCGAACTGGCCGCGGCGGGCGGGGTCGACGTGGTGCTGATGGACCTCCAGTTCGGGCCCGGCTCGGCCATGAACGGCGCCCAGGCGACCGCCGCGATCACCGCCCGGCCGGGCGCGCCCCGGGTCCTCGTCGTCACCACCTACGAAACCGACGCCGACACCCTGCCCGCGCTGGAGGCCGGCGCCACCGGCTACCTGCTCAAGGACGCCCCGCCGGAGGAACTGGCCCAGGCCGTCCGGGCCGCCGCCGCGGGACGCTCGGCGCTGGCGCCCAGCGTCGCCGACCGGCTGCTGGAGCGGATGCGGACGCCGGCGGCGGCGCTCAGCGCGCGGGAGACCGAGGTGCTGGGGCTGGTCGCGGACGGGCTGACCAACCAGCAGATCAGCCAGCGGCTGCACCTGAGCCAGGCCACGGTGAAGTCCCATCTGGTGCACGTCTACACCAAGTTGGCGGTGGACTCGCGGACGGCGGCGGTACGGGCGGCGCGCGGGCGGGGGCTGATCCGCTGAGCGTAGGGTGGGCCGGGTTCGAACCGTTCCCGGAGTGGAGGACCCCGATGGCCGTGCGTCTCGATGAACTTTCCGTGCCGGTGATCGGCGCGCCGATGGCGGGCGGGGCGTCCACCCCGGAGCTGGTGGCGGCGGTGAACCGGGCCGGCGGGCTGGGGTTCCTCGCCGCCGGGTACCGGAGCGCCGCCGCGATGGCCGAACAGGTCGCGCTGGTCAGGGAGTTGACCGGTGGGCCGTTCGGCGTGAACCTGTTCGTCCCGGCCCCGCCCGGCGATCCGGCGGCCGTCGCCGCCTACCGGGAGCGGCTGCGGCCCGAGGCCGAGCGGTGGGGCGTCGCGCTGCCCGAGGAGATCGGGCCGGACCGGGACGACTGGGAGGCCAAGCTCGCCGTGCTGCTGGCGGAGCCGGTCCCGGTGGTCTCGTACACCTTCGGCCTGCCGACGCCGCAGGAGGCGGCGGCGGTCCGGGCGGCCGGGTCGTTCCAGGTCGGCACCGTCACCACGGCCGCGGAGGCGCGGGCGGCGGAGGCGGTCGGGATGGACGCGCTGTGCGTGCAGGGCCCGGAGGCCGGCGGGCACCGCGCCACCCACCGGATCGGGGACGAGCCCGGCGACGTCCCGCTGCTGGAGCTGCTGCCCGCCGTCCGGGCGGTGACGGCGCTGCCGCTGATCGCGGCCGGCGGGCTGGGCGACGGCCCGGCGGTCGCGGCGGCGCTGCGGGCCGGGGCGGCGGCGGTGCAGCTGGGGACGGCCCTGCTGCGCGCCGACGAGGCCGGCACCTCGGCCGCGCACCGGGCGGCGCTCACCGAACTCCCGGAGACGGCCGTCACCCGGGCCTTCACCGGCCGCCCGGCCCGCGGCCTGCGCAACGCCTTCATCGACCGCCACGGTCCGTACGCCCCGCCCGCCTACCCCGAGGTGCACCACCTCACCCAGCCGCTGCGCGCCGCCGCGACCCGCCGCGCCGACCTCCAGTCCATGCACCTCTGGGCCGGCACCGCCCACCGGAAGACCCGCACGGGCCCGGCGGCGGACCTGATCGCGGAGCTGTGGGCGGCGGCACGGGCGGTGTGAGCGGCCGCCCCCCGGGCTCAGCTGAGGAGGTCGGCCATCCAGGATTCGATGGCGGGGGCGGTGCGGGGGAGGGCGTGGGACATGAGGTGGGCGCCGTCGGGGGTGATGACGAGGTCGTCCTCGATGCGGATGCCGAGGCCGCGGAGTTCGAGGGGGAGGGTTTCGTCGTCGGGCTGGAGGTAGAGGCCGGGTTCGACGGTGAGGACCATGCCGGCTTCCAGGGTGCCGTCGAGGTAGCGGTCGGCGCGGGCCCTGGCGCAGTCGTGGTAGTCGAGGCCGAGCATGTGGCCGCTGCCGCAGAGGGTGTAGCGGCGGTGGAGGCCGTTGTCCTCGGCGAGGGACTGTTCGGCGGGGATGCGCAGGACGCCCCAGTCGGCGAGGCCTTCGGCGATGACCCGCATGGCGGCGTTGTGGAAGTCGCGGAAGCGGGCGCCGGGGCGTAGCGCGGCGATGCCGGCGCTCTGGGCGGCGAGGACGAGGTCGTAGGCCTGCCGCTGGACGGGGGTGAAGGTGCCGCTGAGCGGGAGGGTGCGGGTGATGTCGGCGGCGTAGAGGGTGTCGGTTTCGACGCCGGCGTCCAGCAGGAGCAGGGAGTTCGGGTCGAGGGCGCCGTCGTTGCGGATCCAGTGCAGGACGCAGGCGTGGGCGCCGGAGGCGGCGATGGTGGTGTAGCTGGTGCCGTTGCCCTCGGCGCGGGCGCGCAGGTCGAAGACGCCCTCGATCCAGCGTTCGCCGCGGGGGTGGCGCAGGGCGGTGGGCAGGGCGCGGACGACGTCCTGGAAGCCGGTGACGGTGTGGTCGACGGCGAGTTGCAGCTGGTCGATCTCCCAGGTGTCCTTGACCAGGCGCAACTCGGCGAGGACGGCGGCGAGTTCGCCGTCCCGCGTGGTGTGGGCGCCGGGGCGTCCGGTGGCCTCGTCGACGAGGGGGTCGGCGCCGGCGAGGACGCGGGTGGGCGGCTGGGGGCCGGCGAGGAGTTTGTCGAGGTCGTCGAGGTGTTCGGTGCGCAGTCCGGTGAGCGCGGCGGCTTCGGCGAGGTCGGGGCGGCGGCCGACCCAGAACTCGCCGTAGCGGCGGTCGCGGTAGAACTCGGTGCCGTTGGCGTGCTGCCGGCCGCGGGGGGAGCGGGGGCGCAGGTACAGGACCGGCTCGTGGCCGTGGGGGCCGGTCGGTTCGAGGACGAGGACGTGGTCGGCCTGGTCCTCGCCGGTGAGGCCGGTGAGCCAGGCGTAGGCGCTGTGCGGGCGGAAGCGGTGGTCGAGGTCGTTGCAGCGGACCTTCAGCCGGCCGGAGGGGACGATCAGCCGTTCGCCGGGGAAGGCGTCGGAGAGGCGGGCGTGGCGGCCGGGGAGGCGGTCGTGGCCGGGGGCGCGCTGGTCGGCGGGGAGGGGGGTGGCGGCCCAGCGGGTGCCCATGAAGGCGTCGAGGGCGGGGGAGACGGGGAGGTCGTGGCTCCCGGTGTTGAGGCCGGTCTGGCGGAGGGGCACCGGTGAACTCCTAGGTGGGGCGGTGGTGGTGTGGCCTGGACACAGCTCGGTAACGGGGGGCGTCACCTCTTGTGCAGTGCAATTTCACATTACTATGTTACGGGTCACACCGCGGAGCGGCCAGATCTCGAAGGTCGCCTCCCGGTCGGGTCCCGGACCACCTCCCGGGGCGGACCACGGGCTTCACGGCAGGCCCCCCACAGCGGAGTTGCACATGACCAGGCGCACCCACGCCGCCCTCGCGGCGGCCCTCGCGGCGACCCTCACCCTCGGCCTCGGAGCCTGCAAGAACGACAAGAGCGACAGCGGCACCGGCGCCGCGGCGGGCAGCACCAAGGGCCCGGGGGCGGAGTCCGGGTCGATCGTCGGCGGCACCCCGGTCAAGGGCGGCACCCTCACCGTCCTGTCCAACCAGGACTTCGCCCACCTCGACCCGGCCCGCAACTGGACCATGCCGAACATGGACTTCGGCATCCGGCTGCTCTACCGCACCCTGGTCACCTTCAAGGCCGAGCCGGGCGCCGCCGGCAGCGAGCTCGTCCCCGACCTCGCCACCGACCTCGGCCGCTCCTCCGACGGCGGGAAGACCTGGACCTTCACCCTCAAGGACGGCCTCAAGTACGAGGACGGGACGCCGATCAAGTCCGCCGACGTCAAGTACAACGTCGAGCGCTCCTTCGCCCCGGACCTCACCGGCGGCCCCGACTACGCCCAGCAGTACCTGGCCGGCGGCGAGAACTACAAGGGCCCGCTGAACGGTGAGCACCTGGCCAGCATCGAGACCCCGGACGAGAAGACCGTCGTCTTCCACCTGAAGCGCCCGGTCGCCGAGTTCTCCTCCACCGCGACGCTGCCGACCTTCGCCCCGGTGCCGCAGTCCCAGGACAAGGGCACCCAGTACGACCTGCGGCCGTTCTCCTCCGGCCCGTACAAGATCGAGACCTACGACCGCGGCAAGCAGCTGACGCTGGTCCGCAACACCAACTGGGACCAGTCCACCGACCCGGTCCGCAAGGCCTACCCGGACAAGATCGTCGTCGTCGAGGGGCTCAAGGCCGGCCAGATCGACGACCGGATCATCGCGAGCGAGGGCGAGGACGCCTCCACGATCGAGTGGGCGACGCTGCGCCCGGAGTCCATCTCCAAGGTGCTGCCGAAGCCGGACGTGAAGAGCCGGCTGATCGCGGAGCAGCAGGGCTGCACCGACATGCTCTACCCCAACACCTCCAAGGCGCCGTTCGACGACCCCAAGGTGCGCGAGGCCCTGATGTACGCGGTGGACCGGGACGCCCAGGTCACGGCGTTCGGCGGCCCGGCGACGGCCGACGTGGCCACCTCCTACCTGCCGCCCGCGCTGACCGGCGGCACCAAGCAGGACACCCTGAAGATCGCCCCGACCGGCGACCCGGAGAAGGCCAAGCAGCTGCTCAAGGAAGCCGGCAAGACCGACCTCAAGGTCTCGCTGACCGTCTCCTCCGGTGACAAGACCCGGGCCGAGGCCCTCCAGCAGTCGCTGGCCAAGGTCGGCATCCAGGTCACCATCACCACCGCCGACCCGTCGGTCTACTACGACACCATCGGCGACACCAAGAACGCGCCCGACCTCGCGATCCTCGGCTGGTGCCCGGACTACCCGTCGGGTGCCACCTTCCTGCCCCAGGTCTTCGACGGCCGCACCATCAAGGAGAAGGGCAACCAGGGCAACGTCGAGCAGTTCCGCGACCAGGCCACCTCGGACCGGATCGACCAGATCAACGCGATGAGCGACATCACCGAGGCCAACAAGGCCTGGATGCAGCTCAGCGACGACCTGCTGAAGAAGGCGCCCACCGTGCCGCTGCTCTGGTTGCGCCGCCCGCTGCTGGCCGGCACCAACGTGGCCGGCGCCTTCGGCCACCCGGTCTGGACCGGCCAGTGGGACTTCGCCACCATCGGCCTCAAGGACCCCTCGAAGAGCAAGGGCTGAGGGGCCGTCCACGATGAGCACACGCACTGAGCCCGCCGCGCCGGTCGCGGCGGCGGGCCCCGCGAAGGCCGCCGGCCGCGGGCCGTGGCGGCTGGTCTGGGACCAGCTGTGGGCCAGGGGCTCGGCCCGCTTCGGCCTGGTCACGGTCGCCCTCCTGGTCCTGCTGACCGCCCTGGCCGGACCGCTGAGCGCGCTCGGCGGCTGGACCCCCGACGAGTTCGACAAACGCGCGATCGACCCCTACCTCGGCGGCCTGCCGATCGGCGACTTCGGCGGGATCGGCACCCGGCACTGGCTGGGCGTCGAACCCGCGACCGGGCGCGATCTGTTCGCCCGGGTCCTGCACGGCGGCCAGACCTCGCTGCTGATCGCGTTCACCGCCACCGTGCTGGTCGTGGTCGCCGGCACCCTGACCGGCATCGCCGCCGGCTACTTCGGCGGCCGCACCGACGCCGTGCTCTCCCGGCTGATGGACCTCACCATGTCCTTCCCGTCCCTGATCTTCATGATCTCGATGATGTCGGTGGCCAAGGACGTCAACCGGATCCTGCTGATGACCCTGGTGATCGGCCTGTTCGGCTGGCCCGGCATCGCCCGGGTGGTCCGCGGCCAGACCCTCTCTCTCAAGCACCGCGAGTACGTCGACGCGGCCAAGGTCGGCGGCGCCCGCTCCTGGCGGATCCTCACCCGGGAGATCCTGCCGAACGTCTCCGGCCCGATCATCGCCTACACCACGCTGCTCGTCCCCGGCATGATCGCCACCGAGGCCGCGCTCAGCTACCTCGGCGTGGGCGTGCGCCCGCCGACCCCGTCCTGGGGCCAGATGATCGCCGAGAGCATCGTCCACTACGAGACCGACCCGACGTACTTCCTGATCCCGACGGTCTTCCTGTTCCTCGCCGTGCTCGCCTTCACCCTGCTCGGCGACGCGCTGCGCGACATCCTCGACCCCCGGGGAGGCCGGTCGTGACCCTCTCCCCCGACCCCCGAGGAGGCCGGCCGTGATCCTCTACCTCGGACGCCGACTGCTCGCCGCGGCCGGCATCCTGCTGGCCGTCTGCGCGATCACCTTCACCATCTTCTACCTGCTGCCCTCCGACCCGGCGGTGGCCGCCTGCGGCAAGACCTGCAGCCCCGAACGGGTCGCCGAGGTCAAGACGGCGATGGGCCTGGACAAGCCGGTCTGGGAGCAGTTCGCCACCTACCTCACCGGCATCTTCGCCGGGCGCGACTACGGCAGCGGCGCCAGCGCCACCCACTGCGGCTTCCCCTGCCTCGGCTACTCCTACGAGTACTCGCTGCCGGTCTGGGACCTGCTCACCGACCGCCTGCCGGTCTCCGTCTCGCTCGCCATCGGCGCGGCCGTGCTCTGGCTGGTCCTCGGCCTGGGCGCCGGCGTCACCTCGGCGCTGCGCAAGGGCGGGCTCACCGACCGGACGCTGATGGTGGCGTCGGTCGGCGCCGCGTCGCTGCCGGTCTACTTCACCTCGATCATGCTGATCTGGGGCGTCGTCCGGACGGCCGGCCTGCTGCCGTACCCGGCGTACCACGCGTTCACCGACGATCCGTTCGCCTGGGCCTCCAACCTGCTGCTGCCGTGGATCGCCCTGGCCCTGCTGTACGCGGCCATGTACGCCCGGCAGAGCCGCAACTCGATGATCGAGGCGATGGCCGAGCCGTACATCCGCACCGCCCGGGCCAAGGGACTGCCGCCCGCCACCGTCGCCGTCAAGCACGGGCTGCGCTCCGGGATGACGCCGATCCTCACCATCTTCGGCATGGACCTCGGCGGCCTGCTGGCCGGCGCCGTCATCACCGAGTCCATCTTCGGCCTGCCCGGCGTCGGGCGGCTGTTCTACGACGCGCTGGTCCGCTCCGACCAGCCCGTCATCCTCGGCGTCACCCTGCTCGCGGCCTCCTTCATCGTCGCCGCGAACCTGCTGGTCGACCTGCTCTACGCGTACGTCGACCCGAGAGTGAGGTACTGATGACTCTGTTGGAGGTCGACGACCTCAGGGTCTCCTTCGACACGCCCCGGGGCGTCGTCCGGGCGGTGGACGGCATCTCCTTCGCCGTCGAGGCCGGGCGGACCCTCGGCCTGGTCGGCGAGTCCGGCAGCGGCAAGTCCGTCACCTCGCTCGCCGTCATGGGCCTGCACCGCGGCGCCGCCGTTACCGGCTCGATCCGGCTCGACGGGATGGAGCTCAACGGGCTCGGCGAACGGGAGTTGGGCACCGTCCGGGGCCGCCGGATCGCGATGATCTTCCAGGACCCGCTGTCCAGCCTGCACCCCTTCTACACCGTCGGCGAGCAGATCGCCGAGCACTACCGGGTGCACTTCAAGGCCAACCGCAAGGCGGGCCGCGCGCGGGCGGTCGAGATGCTGGCCGAGGTCGGCATCCCGGAGCCGGCCCGGCGGGTCGACGAGTACCCGCACCAGTTCTCCGGCGGCATGCGCCAGCGCGTCATGATCGCCATGGCCCTCGCCTGCGAGCCCGAACTGCTGATCGCCGACGAGCCCACCACGGCCCTCGACGTCACCGTCCAGGCGCAGATCCTCGACCTGATCGCCCGCATCCAGCAGGAGCGCGGCCTCGGCGTCGTCATGATCACCCACGACCTCGGCGTGGTCGCCCGGGTCGCCCACGAGGTGCTGGTCATGTACGGCGGCCGGGCCGCCGAACAGGCCTCGGTGGACCGGCTGTTCGCCACCCCCGGGCACCCGTACACCCGCGGCCTGCTGGACTCGCTGCCGCGCCTGGACGACACCGACGACGCCCCGCTGCGGGCCATCCCCGGCAGCCCGCCGTCGCTGATCGCCCCCGCCCCCGGCTGCTCCTTCGCCCCGCGCTGCGCCCGCACCGACGCCGCCACCGCCGAGGAACACGCCCGCTGCCTGGCCGAACGACCCGAGCTCGGCCCGCTCGCCCCCGGCCACCAGGCCGCCTGCCACCTGCCGCTGGTGCCGGAAGGAGCCCGGCCATGACCGAAACCCTGTTGTCCGTGAGGGACTTGGTGAAGACCTTCCCCGGCCGACGCGGGCGCACCGGCCGCGCCGGCGCCCCGGTCCGGGCGGTCGACGGCGTCAGCTTCGACGTCGGCAAGGGCGAGACGCTCGGCCTGGTCGGCGAGTCCGGCTGCGGCAAGTCCACCACCGGGCGGATGATCGTCCGGCTGCTCGACCCGACCTCGGGCACCGTCACCTTCGACGGCACCGAGATCGGCGGGCTCTCCCAGGCCCGGCTGCGACCGCACCGGCGGCACCTGCAGATGGTCTTCCAGGACCCGTACTCCTCGCTCAACCCCCGGCAGACGGTGGCCCGGATCATCTCCGAGCCGCTGATGCTCCAGGGGGCGGGCGCGGCCGACGCGCGCAAGCGGGCCGGCGAGCTGATGGAGCTGGTCGGGCTGATCCCCGAGCAGATCGACCGCTACCCGCACGAGTTCTCCGGCGGCCAGGCGCAGCGCATCGGCATCGCCCGCTCGCTCGCCACCTCGCCGAAGCTGGTCATCGCCGACGAGCCGGTCTCCGCGCTCGACGTCTCCATCCAGGCCCAGGTGGTCAACCTGATGGAGCGGCTCCAGCAGGAGCTCGGCCTGGCGTACGTGTTCATCGCGCACGACCTCTCGGTGGTCAAGCGGGTCTGCGACCGGGTGGCGGTGATGTACCTCGGGCGGATCGTCGAGATCGGCGACAAGGCCGAGGTGTACGGCAGCCCGGCGCACCCGTACACCAGGGCGCTGCTGTCCGCCGTCCCGCTGCCCGACCCGGCGGCGGAGCGCGCGCGGGAGCGGATCGTGCTGCTCGGCGACCCGCCGAGCCCGGCGAACCCGCCGTCCGGCTGCACCTTCCACCCGCGCTGCCCCAAGGCGCAGGAGATCTGCCGCACGGACCGCCCGCTGCTGCAGATCGCCGGGCCGGGCAGCCGGGAGGCGGCCTGCCACTTCCCGGAGGTCTGATTCCCGGAGGTCTTCGGGGAGCGACCGAGCCCGGCTGAGGCCGGGCACACAGAGCCGCCGTACCGCCCAGTTGCCCCCACGCCGGGCGGTACGGCACCCAACGGGCGAGGGACGCGATCCCTCGCCGCAGACGCCCGGTCGGGCGCGGCGGGGAACCTCACGAGGGCCGCGTCCGACCGGGTTCCGCCGTGTTCACGGTCGGGCCGTTCTCGCGGTCCGGACGTTTTCGCGGTCGGGCCGTTTTCGTGGTCGGGCTGTTCTCATGGCCCCGGCCGCTTTCGTGGCCCGGCCGTTCTCACGGTCCGCCCGGCCCGCTCGCCTCGCCCGCCTCGCCCGCCGTGCCCGGCAGCAGCCGGCGCGGGCCGGGCCCCTCGGCGGCCAGTTCGTCCCCGGGGTTGAGCACCCGGCAGCGGCGCAGCGACACGCAGCCGCAGCCGATGCAGCCGGTCAGCTCCTCCTCCAGCCGCTCCAACTCGGCCCGCCGGGCGCGCAGTTGTTCGGCCCAGCGTCGTGAGATGCGGTCCCAGTCGTGTTTGCCCGGCATCCGGTCCTCGGGGAGCCCGGTGAACACCTCGGCCACCTCGGAGAGCGGGATGCCGAGCCGTTTGGCGACCAGGATGAGCGAGATCCGGCGCAGCACGTGCCGCCGGTAGCGGCGCTGGTTGCCCGGCGACCGCTCGGAGGAGATCAGCCCCTGGTCCTCGTAGAAGCGCACCGCCGAGGTGGCGATCCCGGCCCGCCGGGCCACCTCGCCGACGCTCAGCAGGTCGACCGGTGCGGTGTCCATGCCTGCTCCTCGACTCCTCGGCCTCTTGACTTCTTGACTTCTTGACTTCTTGACTTCTTGACTTCAAGTCCTGTTGAAGATCCAGCGTACCGGACGTGGCCGTACCGGTTGCTGCGCAGAGCGTTACCGACCGTGCTGAGCAGGATGGTTGCCGGCTGGAGCCGGTGCCGAAAGGCCTCGCCGGAGGTCGGGGTGAACCCGTTCTCCGGGTGCGGCGAGACCCATGAGCCGGCCCCGGGCCCCTTTTCGTCGGGGGCCCGGGGCCTTCGCCGCGGGTTCCTACGAGGCCGGGCCGACCCGGACGGTGGTGATCCGCCCGCCCTGGGACTCCCGGACGACCTCGATCCTGGTGTTGGTGTCCGGGACCTTCACCGCGAGCTGCGGGAGGGCCGGGTCGGTGTACGTGCCGGTGTGGTCGTTGAAGACCGGGACGGCCGGCTCGGACGGGATCCGCACCGCGACGCCGCCCTTGTGCAGGGTGAACGCCGTGGTCGGCTTGAGCGAGAACGGCGCGTCGTAGGTCTGCGCCCGCCCGTTGACCAGGGTGCCGTCGGCGAAGCGGACCGCCGCCGGGTGGGCGTCGATCGGCAGGATCAGCCCGCCGCCGGGGTGGTCCTTGGTGTTGTTGTCGCCGTACGCGGTGTCCCACAGCCAGAGCAGGACGCCCTCCTGGTACGGGTAGGTGTCGACGACGTCGGCCTTGCCCGCGACGCCGCTGTACCCGAAGTTGTACGGGCCGGTCTTCAGGAACGCGCCGTAACCGGTGTAGCGGCGGTTCTCGGCGAGGTAGGCGCGCGGGTGCTGCTTGACGGCGGTGCGGCCGGTGATGACGGTGAAGCCGGTGGCGGTCCAGCCGTTGGCGCCGTTCTCGGCGCCGTCGGCGAAGAGCTCGGTGCCGCCGGCGGTGATCCTGACGGCGTCGACGAGCACGCCCCGGCCGTGGGTGTTGTTGTCCGAGGTGACGTGGAAGCGCAGCCGGACCTGCCGGCCGAGGTAGCCGTCCAG
Source organism: Kitasatospora sp. NPDC057940 (assembly GCF_042887425.1). Taxonomy (NCBI): domain Bacteria; kingdom Bacillati; phylum Actinomycetota; class Actinomycetes; order Kitasatosporales; family Streptomycetaceae; genus Kitasatospora; species Kitasatospora sp. NPDC057940. The sequence goes on along the minus strand of NZ_JBHVPH010000029.1, from coordinate 20,814 downwards.
CGGGATGTGCAGCTTCCGGTAGGTGCCCGAACTGCCGCTGAGACCGGGGGTGTTGGCGCTGGTGTTGCCGATCGGCGCGCCGTCGACGGTGCCGCCCAGGGCCGTCCAGTGCTTGCCCTGGTCGGTGGAGGCCTCGACGGTGAGGAAGTCGTAGTCCTGCTCGGTGTCGTACCAGGCGGCGGCGTCCAGGGCGGCCGGGCCGGTGGTGGTGCGCAGGTCGACGTCCCGGCTGAGCGAGTTGTCGAGGTTGTCGCCGGTGTCGCTCCACCACTGCCTGGCGCCCTCGTACGGGTCGGCGAGGTCGGTGCTGGTGGTGCTGTCCGGCAGGTGGACGAGCAGCGCCTGGGCCTGGTCGGTGTTGTAGCCGCTCACGCCGAGGGCGTGGCTGGACCGGGTGGCGGCCTGCGCCTCGTCGTAGTCGAGCCAGCCGAACTGGAGCTTGCTCCAGGCGTCGAGGTCGCCGGGGTAGCCGCCGGTGGTGTTCGGCCCCTTGCCGAGGTAGGAGCCGGAGGACATCAGCGACCAGAAGTTGACGCTGTTGTCGCCGCCGTTGGTGCTGTACAGGTCGGGCAGGCCGAGGTTGTGGCCGTACTCGTGGGCGAACAGGCCGACGCCGCTGTTCTCGCCGGCCTGGACGTAGTCGTAGACGTAGAGGCCGGTGTCGCCGACCGGTGCGCCGCCGATCTTGTTGCCCTCCGGGCCGGTCTGGCCGGTCGCGTCGGGGAAGGTCCAACTGCGGTGCGCCCACAGCGCGTCGGCCCCCTGGGCGCCGCCGCCCCAGGTCTCGTCGACGCCGGCGTGCACCACGATGACGTTGTCGAGGTAGCCGTCGGGCTGGTTGAACTCGCCGGTCTTGGTGTGGTCGTAGCGGTCGTAGACGTCGTACTGGGCGAGCTGCGCCTTGATGTCGGCCACGCTGCGGCCCTTGGCGATCTCGCCGTCGTACCAGGCCTTGACGGCGTCCCGGATGAACTCCTGCCCCTGTGTCCAGGCGCCGGAGCCCTGCGGGCCCTTGTTGCTGCCGTAGCGGGCCTCGTTGTACGGGACGGTGACCCAGTCGCTGACGGTGCCCTGGACGTCGTAGCGGCCGGAGGACTGGGTGCGGTAGTAGTTGCGCATGGACACGGCGCCGGGCGTGTCGTCGAAGAACATCTTCCGGTAGTAGTCGCGGCTGAAGTCCGGCTCCCACAGCGTGTGGTTGTCGCCCTTGCCCGGCTTGGGGATCTGGTCGTGGCGCGGGCCGGGGGTGCCGCCGTAGCGGGGCTGGCCGTTGTACTGGGTGGTGTTGTCGACCTGGTCGCCGAACTGGGCGAGGATCACGAAGACCTTGTCCGTGCGCTGGTGCGCCAGTTGGACGTAGTCGTTGCCGACCTTCACCTTGGCGGGGGCCCGCTTGCCGGCGGCCTTGGCGACGGCGCCCTGGTTGAGCTGTTCCAGGGCCTTGGTGCGGAGCGCCTGGCGCTCGCGCTCCTGGGGGGCGAGCGGCGCGGGCGGGGCTTCGGCACCCTGCTCCGCCGGGGCGGCGGCGATCGTGGCGGGGGCGGGGGCGGCGGCCTGGGCGGGGGTGCCCAGCAGGGTGGCGGCTATCGCGCTCGTGGTGAGCGCGGCCGCGAGAGCGGCGGACAGTCTGCGCAACTGACCGGTCCTTTCGGGGGGATGGGGTCTCGGGGTGGGAGTAATCGTCTGGTGAAGCGCAGGTAATATTTCACATGTCACGGGTCACGTGGAAGAGGTGGAGGCAAGGCGAAGGGCGCCGCACCACCGGTGCGACGCCCCTTGTCCGGAATCCGGCGAATCAGCCCAAGGATGCCCGCAGGAAGGCGAGTTCGGCCTGGGTGACCTGCTCGTTCACTCCGCCCGGGGTCATGTGGGTGACGCCCGGCAGCGGCAGCACGCTGTGCGGCCGGCCCGCCTTGGTGAGCGCCTCGGAGAGCAGCAGGGTGTGCGAGGGGTGGACGTTGTCGTCGGCCAGCCCGTGGATCAGCAGCAGCGGCCGGGTCAGCCCGGGCGCGTCGGTGACCAGGCAGTCGTCGGCGTAGCCCTCCGGGTTGTCCTGCGGCAGCGCGAGGTAGCGCTCGGTGTACGCGGTGTCGTAGTGCCGGAAGTCGGTGGGCGGGGCGCCCGCGCAGGCGGCGTGGAAGACGTCCGGGCGGCGCAGCACGGCGAGCGCCGCGAAGTACCCGCCGTACGACCAGCCGCGCACGCCGACCCGGCCGAGGTCGAGGTCGGGGTGCTGTCCGGCGAGCGCCTGCAGGGCGTTCACCTGGTCGTCCAGCGCCACCTGGGAGAAGCGGCGGAAGATCGCCCGGGTGAACTCCGGCGAGACGAACGGGGTGCCGCGGTTGTCGGTGGTGACGACGGCGAAGCCCTGGTCGGCCCACCACTGGCGGAGCTGCCAGCGGCGCGGTTCGGTCGCCACGGCCTGGAAGCCGGGCCCGCCGTAGACGTCCAGCAGCACCGGCAGCCGGCGGCCGGGGACGTGGTTGCGCGGGTACACCACGGCGGTGGGCAGGCCGAGTTCGGTGACCCGGGCGAGCCGTGGCCGCACCCGGTAGGGCAGGGCGGCGCTCAGATCGGTGAGCGGCAGCGCGGGGCCGTCGGGCGAGGCGTCGAGCGAGCCGTCGCGCAGCAGTCGGCGCCGGATGCCGTCGGCGTCGGCGGTGGTGAGCAGCAGGGTGCGGCCGGCGGCGAGTGCGGAGTGCACGCCGGGGCCGGTGGTGACGGGTTCGGGTGCGCCGCCGTCCGGGTCGACCAGGTGGACGTACTGGTCGGCCGGGTCGCCCTGGCCGGTCTCGCAGAGCAGCCGGCCGTCCAGCTGCCCGACCACCCGGCGGATCTGGAGCCCGGTGGTGTCCAGCGGCTTGCCGTCCAGGGCGAGGCCGCGGGCCTGCGGGGTGTCGTGGGCGGTGAGCAGTCGGCCGTCGGCCAGCCGGGCGGGGGTGCCGGGCAGGTCGTCGACCCAGAACTCATCGGTGGTGCGGGAGAGTTCGCGGGTCTCGCCGGTGGCCGGGTCGGCGGTCAGCAGCAGGACGTGCTGCTGGAGCCGGTCGGCGACGGTGAGCAGCAGCTCCTGGTCGGAGGCCCAGGTGGCGGCGCAGAGGTACGGGAACGCGGCGGCGTCCCAGCGGAGCCGTACCCGGCTGCGGTCGAGGCCGAGCACCCAGAGCTGGACGTCCGCGTTGGGGCCGCCGGCCTGCGGGTAGGCGAAGTCCTCGGCGGGCTCGCCGGGGTGGGCGGGGTCGGCGAAGTAGCGCCGGGGGAGGGCGGATTCGTCCACCCGGGCGGCCAGCAGCGCGCCGCCGTCGGGGCGCCACCAGTGGCCGCGGGAGCGGCCGAGCTCCTCGGCGGCGGCGAACTCGGCGACGCCCCAGCGGGCGCCGTCGGCGGGGGAGAGCGGTTCGAGGTCGGGGGTGACGTACAGGATGTCGTCGGCGACGTAGGCGACGCGTTCGCCGGTGGCGTCCGGCCGGGGGTCGAACGCGGGCCCGGCGACGGGCAGTTCGGTGCCGGTGCCGGTGGCGGTGTCGATCCGGAACAGCCGGCCGTCGAGGACGAGGACGGCGGTCGCGAGGTCGGCGGTGGCCGCGTACGTGCCGATGCCGGCGGCGACCAGGCGGGTGCGTTCGCGCAGCCGTCGTTCGACGGCGGGCAGGTCGTCGCGGCGGCCGGCGCGTCCGGGGGAGAGGACCGCCGGATCGGCCACGAGCCGTTCCTCGCCGGTGGCGGTGTCGAGCAGGTGGAGGCGGTCGACCGGATCCTCGGAACCGGTCGAGCGGAGCAGCAGCAGCCGGGTACCGTCCTCGGCGAGGGTGAACGCGCGCGGCGCACCGAAGGTGAACCGGCCGGTGCGGGCGCTGAGCGACAGGAAGGGGTCGGTGATGGTCACGGCCCGATCGTCGTCTCGGGGCACGCCACCCGACCAGTACCCTGTCATGTGAAATGTCACACATCACAATGCGGAGGATGCCGTGATCGAGGACCTGTGGACCGCCGAACCCCCGGCCCCGCTGCCCGCGGCCGACGGGCTGTTCGGCGTCTCACCGGACGCGGCGCACCTGAACCACGGTTCGTTCGGCGCGGTGCCCGTCCCCGTGCAGCGGGCGCAGCAGCGGCTGCGCGCCGAACACGAGCTGGACCCGGACGGCTTCTTCGCCGACCTGCCGGCCCGGGTCGGCGCGGCGCGGACCAGGATCGCCGCCGACCTGGCCGTCGACCCGGACCGGCTCGCCCTGGTCTCCAACGTCACCGAGGCGGTCGCGATCGCCCTGGACACCATCCCGTTCGCGCCCGGCGACCGGATCCTGGTCACCGACCACGGCTACGGCGTGGTCACCCGGGCCGCCGAGCGCCGGGCCGCCGAGACCGGCGCCGAGGTGGTCGAGGTCGAACTGCCGCTGGACACCCCCGACGAGCAGGCCGTCCGGGAGGCGGTGCTCGCCGCCGTCGACGAGCGCGTCACCGTCGCGGTGCTGGACCAGATAACCTCGCCCACCGCCCGCCTGGTCGCCGGAGCGGGCCTGCTCGCCGACCTGCGCGAGCGCGGCGTGACCACCGTCGTGGACGGCGCCCACGCCCCCGGCATGCTGCCCGCCCCGGTCGACCCGAACGCCGACTTCTGGTTCGGCAACCTGCACAAGTGGGCCTTCGCCCCGCGCGGCACCGGCGTGCTCGCCGTCCGCCCGGAGTGGGTGGACCGGGTGCGCCCGCTCACCTTCTCCTGGGAGCACGACCGGGGCTTCCCGTGGAACGTCGAATGGCGCGGCACCTGCGACTACACGGGCTGGCTGGCCGCCCCGGCCGGGTTCGAGCTGCTGCGCGAACTCGGCCCCGAGGCGGTGGCCGCGCACAACGCCGCGCTCGCCGGGTACGGCCAGCGGATGCTCGTCGAGCGGGCCGGCCTGTCGCCGCTGCCCGCGACGCCCGGGGTCTCGATGCGCTCCGTCCGGCTGCCGGCCGGGTGCGTCGAGGCGGAGCAGGACGTGAGACCGCTGCGGGACGAGGTGTGGCAGCGGCTCGGCACCCGGATCGCGATCCGGCCGTGGGCCGGCGGCGGGGTGCTGCGGGTCAGCGCGCAGCTGTACAACCGGCCGCGGGAGTACGAGCGGCTGGCGGACGGGCTGGCCGACCTGCTGAAGGGCTGACCGGCTCGCGGGGCCGGCCTGCGCGCGCGGCTGGTCCGGGCCGGTCCGCACGGCTACTCCGGGCCGGCCCGCTCGGAGCTGGCCCGCAGCTCGGCGAGCAGCAGGTTCTGGTCGGCGAGCAGCCCGGTGAGGATGCGCCGGGCCGCTCGCAGCAGGTCGGCGACGTCGCCGCCGGCCAGCGCGTACACCACCGTGCTGCCCTCCCGGGTGGCGGTGACGATGCCGGACCGGCGCAGCACCGCGAGCTGCTGGGAGAGGCTGGAGGGTTCGACCTCCAGCTCGGCGAGCAGCCCGCGGACGGGCGTCGGTCCGGCCTGGAGCAGTTCCAGCACCCGGATCCGGACGGGATGGCCGAGCATCCGGAAGAACTCGGCCTTGGCCTGGTAGAGCGCTACCGCCACGAGTCCCCCCTTCCCTGGTGTCGGTCCGCTCAGATCTCCAGCGAGAGTTCGATCCGCTTGAGCTGGTGGCGGGCCATCGCGAGGTTGGAGCGGCCGCGGTTGAGCGCCAGGAAGAGGAAGAGGCCGCGTCCGGTGGGCGTCGTGATCGGTCGGACCATGTGGTACTGGTTGGTGAGGCTGATCAGGATGTCCTCGATCTCGTTGTCGTGCAGGTTGAGCATCTCCATCGCCCGCATCTTGGCGCGGACCACGTCGGTGTTCCCGGCGGCGGCGACGTTGAGGTCCAGTTCGCCGCCGTCGCCGAGGCTGCCGAGCGCCATGCCGCTGCCGTAGTCGACCAGGGCCACGCCGATCGCGCCGTCGATCCCCATGGCCTCTTTGAGGGACGTCTCCAGGTTCGCCATCGTCGGTGTCCTCCCGTGAGTTGGTGGCGGTCGCTCCGCCGTGGCAACGACGGTAGGGAGACCGGCGGCGGTCCACCGGAGATGACCGGAGACGTCCGAAGCTGGTCGGACTCCGATCACTTGAAGATGTTTGCAACTATGGATGTGAGAGGGAAGCGATCCCGGAATGATCCCGCGGCCGATCCCGCCGTGCGGAAGCCCCACGGAAGCCGCACGGAAGCCGCAGGGAAAGCCGTACGGAAGCCGTGGGGAAGCCGCACGGAAAGTCGCACGGAAAAACGGTGCTATCGATGTCAGTGCCGCCGGGTAACCTCTCGCTGAGATGCGAGATCACACCAACCACACCCGGACGGCGATGAACACCCCTGAGCCCCAGCCCCACGACGACCAGGAGCTCAGCCCCGCCGAGGCGTACGCGGCCAGCCGCCGCCGGGCCAAGGAGCAGGCGACCGCGCTCCACGGCTTCCAGCAGCTGTACGACTTCCCGCTGGACGACTTCCAGCTGGAGGCCTGCGAGGCGCTGGAGGCCGGCTCGGGCGTCCTGGTCGCCGCGCCCACCGGCTCGGGCAAGACCATCGTCGGCGAGTTCGCCGTGCACCTGGCCCTCCTGGGCGGCCGCAAGTGCTTCTACACCACGCCCATCAAGGCGCTGTCCAACCAGAAGTACGGCGACCTGGTCAAGCGCTACGGCGCCGCCAAGGTCGGCCTGCTCACCGGCGACAACACCGTCAACGGTGACGCCCCCGTGGTGGTCATGACCACCGAGGTGCTGCGCAACATGCTCTACGCGGGCTCCAGCACCCTCGACGGCCTCGGCTACGTCGTCATGGACGAGGTGCACTACCTCGCCGACCGCTTCCGCGGCGCCGTCTGGGAGGAGGTCATCATCCACCTCCCCGAGTCGGTCACCCTCGTCTCGCTCTCCGCGACCGTCTCCAACGCCGAGGAGTTCGGCGACTGGCTGGACACCGTGCGCGGCGGCACCCGGGTGATCGTCTCCGAGACCAGGCCCGTGCCGCTGTGGCAGCACGTGATGGCCGGCAACCGGATGTACGACCTGTTCGCCAACCCCGACCGGGACGGCCGCCCCAAGGACGGCCCGCGCAACCCCGGCAAGGCCGTCAACCCCGAGCTGGTCCGGCTCGCCCGCTCCGAACTGGACCGCAACCCGCGCGACCGGTTCGGCCGCGGCCGGGGCCGCAGCATGCCCAACGGGCGCCCCGGCCGGGTCTGGACGCCGGGCCGGGTGGACGTCATCGACCGGCTCGATGCCGAGGGGCTGCTGCCCGCGATCACCTTCATCTTCAGCCGGGCCGGCTGCGAGGCCGCCGTCCAGCAGTGCCTCAGCTCCGGCCTGCGGCTCAACAAGGACGCCGACCGCGCCGTCGTCCGGGCCTTCGTCGAGGAGCGCTGCGCCGACATCCCCGACGAGGACCTGCACGTCCTCGGCTACTTCGAGTGGCTGGACGGGCTGGAGCGCGGCATCGCCGCCCACCACGCCGGGATGCTGCCGCGGTTCAAGGAGGTGGTCGAGGAGCTGTTCGTGAAGGGCCTGGTCAAGGCCGTCTTCGCGACCGAGACCCTGGCCCTCGGCATCAACATGCCCGCCCGCTCGGTGGTCATGGAGAAGCTGGTCAAGTGGAACGGCGAGACCCACGCCGACATCACCCCCGGCGAGTACACCCAGCTCACCGGCCGGGCCGGGCGCCGAGGCATCGACGTCGAGGGCCACGCCGTGGTGCTCTGGCAGCGCGGACTCGACCCGGAGGCGCTGGCCGGCCTGGCCGGCACCCGCACCTACCCGCTCAAGTCCTCGTTCCGGCCGTCCTACAACATGGCCGTCAACCTGGTCTCCCAGTTCGGCCGGCACCGCTCGCGCGAACTGCTGGAAACCTCCTTCGCCCAGTTCCAGGCCGACCGCTCGGTGGTCGGCATCGCCCGCCAGGTCCAGCGCAACGAGGAGGGGCTGGAGGGCTACCGCGAGTCGATGACCTGCCACCTCGGCGACTTCGACGCGTACATGGACCTGCGCCGCCGGCTCAAGGACCGCGAGAACGAACTCGCCCGCGAGGGCAGCAGCCAGCGCCGCGCGGCCGCCGTCGAGTCGATCGAGCACCTCAAGCCGGGCGACGTCATCCACGTCCCCACCGGCAAGTTCGCCGGCCTCGCCCTCGTGCTCGACCCGGGCCTGCCGCCGGTCAGCCGCAACGGCCGGGTCGGCCGCCACCCCGACTTCCAGGACGGGCCCCGCCCGGTGGTGCTCACCGCCGAGCGGCAGGTCAAGCGGCTCGCCATGATCGACTTCCCGTACCCGGTCGCCGCCGTCGAGCGGGTGCGCATCCCCAAGTCCTTCAACCCGCGCAGCCCGCAGTCCCGCCGCGACCTCGCCTCCGCGCTGCGCACCAAGGCCGGCCACCTCGAACCCGAGCGGTTCCGCCGGGGCCGCGCGGCCGCCGCCGACGACCAGGAGATCACCCGGCTGCGCACCGAACTGCGCCAGCACCCCTGCCACGGCTGCGACGAGCGCGAGGACCACGCCCGCTGGGCCGAGCGCTACCACCGCCTGCACCGCGACACCGAGGTGCTGGAACGCCGGATGCGCTCCCGCACCCACACCATCGCCCGCACCTTCGACCGGGTCTGCGGGCTGCTCACCGACCTCGGCTACCTGAGCGGCGACACCGTCACCGACGACGGCAAGCGCCTCGGCCGGCTCTACGGCGAACTCGACCTGCTCGCCTCCGAGTGCATCCGCGAAGGCGTCTGGAGCGGCCTGGACGCCGCCGAACTCGCCGCCTGCGCCTCGGCGTTGGTCTACGAGGCGCGCCAGTCCGACGACGCCGCCGCCCCCCGGGTGCCGGAGGGCGCGGCCAAGGAGGCGCTCGGCCAGATGGTCCGGATCTGGGGCCACCTGGACGCCCTGGAGGAGCAGCACCGGATCAACACCGCCGAGGGCGTCGGCCAGCGCGAGCCCGACCTCGGCTTCGCCTGGGCCGCCCACCGCTGGGCCCTCGGCCACAGCCTGGACCAGGTGCTGCGCGACGCCGACATGCCGGCCGGCGACTTCGTCCGCTGGACCAAGCAACTGATCGACGTCCTCGGCCAGATCCAGGACGCGGCCGGCGAGGACGCCGAACTGCGCCGGACGGCCCGCAAGGCCGTCGACGGCCTGCGCCGCGGCATCATCGCCTACTCCTCGGTGGGCTGACCACCGAACACCAGGGGGCCCGCCCGTTCGACACCGAACGCGCGGGCCCCTTCGCATGGTTGCTCAGCCGTCCACCGGTGGCCCCCTGGTGATGACTTGGGTGGAAGCCGCCAGGCCTGCGGCCCTTGGCGGCTTCCGCCCCCCGCCCCCCGCCCCCCACCCCCCACCCCCGTGTGGCTTCGGCTTCGCCTCGCCGCTGGGGCTTCCCGCGCAGAGGCATGCTGATGGCAGAAGCGAGATTCCAAGTCGGTGCCGCTTCGGCGGGGCCGAAGCGGCACCGGAATTGTCAGCGGCTGCATGGGAAGTCGATCAGGTCGACTTCTCGTGGAGGAGAGGCAGCCGAAACGAGCCGGGCGATGCCGATGGTCAGGGCGTGGGAGGTGCCGGGGCGAAGTAGTCACGGAGCATCTCCGTGGTCCATGCGGGCTGGCGTACTTCTCCGCGTGGAGTGATAGTCGGCGCTCCGGGCGAGTACGGCAGAGTCGGTGAGTAGGCCGTGCGGGATGTGCCAGTCACGCATCTCGCTTGCCCCGAACTCTCGGCAGGGGAACTGGCTCGACCATTGTGGAGCCGACAGTTGGGTTCTTGCGGTCAGCGGCGCTGCAACGGGCACGGTGGGGGTGTCTCGTCGGTCGGGTTGAAGGTTCGGGGGCATGACACGGCCGAGACCGCTCGGAGTTGCTGGCCTGGGGTCCAGTACGTCCACACCACGTCGTGGGGGAACGTGTCGAGGAAGGTCCAGGCTCGTTCCAGCCGGGTCGTCGGGTCAAGGTCGGTCTCCAGCGCCGGGGAGTCGGCGAGCTGATTGCCCAGCCACTCCAGCGCCTCGGCCGGGTCGTTCGTCGTGAGCTTGATCTGCGCCGTCGACTTGGCGAGCCAGTGCATGACCTCCAGCGGCGGAAGGGGGCTCGACCACTCGGGTCTCACGCCGTTCTGCCCTGTGGCGGGTCGTCGTTCGGAGTCGTCCGGTCGTCTGTTGCCTGCCCAGGCGTAGCAATGCCAGTGCAGGCCGGGCCTATTCCAGTGATCCATGAGCGCCCTGCCATGATGAGGAACGGGCCCCGTTCCCAGTTGCGTTGGGAGCGGGGCCCGCCTTCGCGGTGTGTGTCAGGCGATGGTGGTGAAGCGGTTCGGGTCGATGCCCGCCGCGCCCAACTCCGCTGTGGTGAAGCGGAGCTCCCGGTTGGGGGCCTTGGTGTCGCCCATGACCCAGAGGCCGCCGGCCACGCCGGGCACCTCTCGGAGGGTCATGCACGACTCGCCGTCGTCGCCCCCGCCCTGGTTCCCACCGCAGGCTTTGTAGGCGGCGGATCCGACCGGGATGTCGATCTCGTACAGGTCGCTCATGGTGCTGCCTTCCTGTTCGATGCTTGAGGGGAATCCGTCCCCGCGCGGTTGTGCACCCGCAGCCGCCCGGGCTTCCGAACGGCCGGCTGTGGGAGTCTCGGGCCCACCCTGCGTCAGCGGTACGGGTGGTTGGTCTCGCGCGTCCGGGCCGTCAGCCCCGTTCGCCACCGACGATTCCCGGGGCGTCACTCGTCACCCGGTGCCATCCGGGCTCAGACACTCTCCGGATTCTTCGTGCCGTAGGCGCAGCCCCCGCGCGTTCGCCAGCTTGGAGAGGTCCAGGCCCTCCGGGCTCTTGGAGGACTCCCGCTCCATGGCGTCGAACCATTGGCAGGACGGGCACTTGTCCGCTTCGACGGTGGGTCGGCCGGGCTCGCGTAGAGCGATTTCACGCAAGGACATCGCCGACCGCCTTCCAGCGCTGCTGGTTGGCATCGACGCTCACTCCGATGTGTGAACCAGTCGTCAACCGCTGCGAGTTCGTGATCATCACTCAACTCTCGTGCCGATCAAAGCCATCGGCAGGACGTTAAGCGGTCGAGATTCGCTGGCGGGAGCATGATTCTCGAATATTCCAGCCCTGGCAGCTGGGGTGCGTGGGAATTCTCAGGCAGAGCCGAGTGCCCTGCGGCAGCGCGTGATGATGCGGTGGGCGTCCGGTCCGTAGACGGCCGCGCCGGCCAGCGTCTCCCACGCACGCAGGTACAGCGATACGTTGTCGGGCTGGTCCAGCCACAGCTCCGCGTGCCAGTCCTCGACGATGACAAGCCGTTCGTCATAGATCCAGAAGCCGTTGGCAGGAGGCAACTTGAGCGAGGCTTCGAACGGCACGATGCCCAAGGAGACGGTATCCAGTCCGACCACACCGCTGAGTCGGTCGAGTTGCGCGGCCAGCACGGTCGGTGGGCACACCAGGGCGCGTAGTGCGGATTCCCACATGACGATGTGGTACCGCTTGCCTGGCCGGTACAGGCTTTCCTGACGCTGGATGCGGGCTCGAACGGCGTCCTCTACATCGCGCGGTGACTGGTGGAGGTCTACGTACGCGCTGAAGATGTGCCGGGCGTAGTCGGCCGTCTGGAGCATGCCGACGATCATGGAATTCTGCCACGCGCGCATGACGCGTGAACGCTCGTGCTCGGCGGTCAGCGTGTCCTGCACCGGTTTGTGCCCGGCGGCCAACTGTCGTCGCCAGGTGCGGGTCCCCGACTCGAAGGCCCGCAGCCTGGCCGACAGCTCGGGTGCTGTGTGGGGTTGTCCGACGCCGTCGGCCCAGGCCTTGAGGTCCTCGTGGGTGGCCGTCTGTCGGCCGGTCTCCAGCTTGCTGACCTTGGATTGCGTCCAGCCCAGACGGTCGGCCAGCTGCCTGCCTGTGAGGCCGCCCTCGGCGCGCAGCTCACGGAGCCGCAGACCGAGGGCGATTCTTGCCTGTTGGAAGTCGGTGCTCACACGGCGGACGGTACCTCAGCGCCGAATTCACGGCTCGGCGTGGCGAAGTGCCAGGCAGCGTCCCGCACCTGGCAGGCGCGGGCCACCTGCGCAGGGTCGGTGATCAGTTCGATGCCGGTCAGGTCGTCGTCGGTGTCGAAGTGCAGCAGGGCGATGACGCGCGAGTCGAACAGCCAGGCGTCCTCCTGCGGAAGGTCCAGGCGTTCGGCGTCGGCCCGCCAGAGGTACCGGATGTCCTCGCCGACGGCGTTGTTCCGTTCGGCGTTGTCGAGCAGGTACCGCTGCCCCGGGGTGGGCGGGTTGTCCATGATCCGCACCCGCTCGAACCGCTTGCCCAGGGCGGCCTGTTCGCGGCGCGAGCGGCACCAGGGGTCGTCCAGGTCCCATCCGGGCGCCAGCCCGGCAGCGAACCGGCGGTAGGTTTCGGTCTGTTCGTCGGAGCGGTACCGGCGGCGGGTCTCCAGCCGGAAGGCCGTGTGCTGGAAGCTCTTGAACATGTTCTCGAACTCTTCGTAGCCGATCAGCACGGGTGCTCGGTCCACGTCGCGCGGCGCGAAGTCGGCGAGCAGCGCGCGCGGCACGATCACGAACCCTTCGCCGGGCTTGATGTTGCGGAGCTGGGCGATCTCGTCGGGGTCGGTCACGACATCGCCCTGCACCAACACCTCCCCGGTTTCGACGTCCTCGTAGAGCGTCGGGCATCCGTCGTTCCCTGAGGTGCTCCCGATGTACCGCAGTCGTCGGCTCACAGCCGCTCCCCTCGCCGTCGGTCAGGCGGAACCAGGATGCCCGGGGACCAACGCGAGGGGAGTGCCGATTCGCGAATATTCGCCTGGGGCAGCGAAAGGCCCCACCGCGTGGTGCTCAGCGGGTGGCGAGGGATTCGAGGAGGCGGTCCAGGGAGGTGCCGAGGCCCCAGCGGGTGGCGAGGTCTTCGAGGGTCATCGGGTCGAGCGGTTCGTGGGGGAGGGCCGGGTCGAAGGGGGGGAGGGGGGCGTCGGGGGCGACGCGGACGACGGTGGGGGCGACGTCGAGGTAGGCGGCGCCTTCGACGAGGTTGCGGCGGCGGGCCGGGGTGAGCTTGGAGGAGAGGTCGAGGGCGGCGGCGCGGATGGTGGTGAGGTCGCCGTACTCGTTGATGAGCTGGGCGGCGGTCTTCTCGCCGATGCCCTTGACGCCGGGCAGGCCGTCGCTCGGGTCCCCGCGCAGGGCGGCCATGTCGGCGTACTGGGCGCCGCGCACGCCGTACTTCTCCAGGAGCAGCGCGTCGTCGGTGATCTGCAGGTTGCCCATGCCCTTGACCGGGTAGAGCACGGTGATCCCGCGGGCGTCGTCGACCAGTTGGAACAGGTCGCGGTCGCCGGTGACGATCTGCACGGGGCCCTCGGCGCGGGCGGTGAGGGTGCCGATCACGTCGTCGGCCTCGTAGCCGGGGGAGCCGACGCGGGCGATGCCGAGCGCGTCCAGCACCTGTTCGATCACCGGGACCTGCGGGGCCAGCGTGTCGGGCACCTCCTCCTCGCCGTCCTGGGCCGCCTCGGCGACCCGGTGGGTCTTGTACGAGGGGAGGAGGTCCACCCGCCACTGCGGGCGCCAGTCGGCGTCCATGCAGGCGACGAGCTGGTCGGGGCGGTGGTCGTGGACCAGCCGGGCGATGAAGTCCAGCAGGCCGCGGACGGCGTTGACGGGTTCGCCCTGCGGGGAGCGCAGGGTGTCCGGCACGCCGTAGTAGGCCCGGAAGTACAGGCTGGCGGAGTCGAGGAGCATCAGTCGCGGTGCGGTCACGTGTCAGATCATGCCGCACCGCGACGACAGGAGGGCGGCTTCAGTGCTCGTGCGGGCCGGCGCGGTGGACCGGGCCGTGCGCGTCGGCGCAGTGTTCGGCGGGCTGTTCGCCGGGGGCGGCGATCTGGAGCAGGGCGCCGGCCTCGTCCTCGCCGACGTGGTCGACCTGGAGCGTGCTGTGGGTGATGCCGTACTCGTCGGCGAGTCCGCGCTGGAGCTCGCGCCGGACGGCGTGGCAGTCGCCGCCGGGGGTGACCAGGATGTGCGCGGACAGGGCCGGCTGGTTGGAGGTGATCTCCCAGATGTGCAGGTCGTGGATCTCCTCGACCAGCGGCTGGGCGACCATCCGGTCGGCCACCGCGTCCGGGTCGATGCCGGCCGGGGCGGCCTCCAGGAAGATCCGCCCGGAGTCGCGGACCAGGCCGATGCCGGCCTTGAGCATCAGCGCGACCACGATCAGCGAGGCGATCGCGTCGGCCCGGACGAAGCCGGTGGTCAGCATGACGGCGCCGGCGACGGCGGTGGCGATGAACGCGTACAGGTCGGTGAGCACGTGCTGGAAGGCGCCCTCGACGTTCAGCGAGCTGCGGTTGGCCTTCGACATGCACCAGGCGGCGGCCAGGTTGACCACGACCCCGATCAGCGCGGTGACCAGCACCAGCGAGCCGGCGACCTCCGGCGGTTCGAACAGCCGGGTGACGGCCTCGTAGCCCAGCCAGGCGGACAGCACCAGCAGGGTGACGCCGTTGGCCTGGGCGGACAGGATCTCGGCGCGCTTGAGGCCGTAGGTGTAGCCGCCGCGGGCCGGGCGGGCGGCGAGGCGCATCGCGACCAGCGCGAGGACGATCGAGGCGGCGTCGGTGAGCATGTGCGCCGCGTCGGAGATCAGGGCCAGGGACTTCGCGGCGAAGCCGACGACGACCTCGCCGGCCATGAAGACGACGATGAGCGTGAGGGCGCCGAGCAGCCAGCGGCGGTCGGCGTCGGCGGCGACACCGTGCGAGTGTCCGCCGTGCCCGCCGTGTCCGCCGTGCCGGTGTCCGCCGTGGTCGTGCGCCTGCTTGTGGTCATGCGCATGATCAGTGTGGGAATGCTCGTGCCCGGCCATCGAAGTCCTCTCTGGACGCACGGGTGGGGAGGGGAGGGGCGCGATCGCCCTGCACCCGAAGTGAACCGCAGAACGGACAAAGATCCAAAGGCTGTACTGGTGACCGTTGTCGTTGCCGTTGAGCGGTCGTTCCGAGGGGGCGGGCGCGCCCCGGCTACCCGATCAGCGCGGTGTCCAACTGCGCCGCGGTGGCCGCCCGCACCAGGGCCCGCATCACCCGCAGGTCGTCCCCCTGCTCCGGGTGCCACTGCACGCCCAGGGTGAAGCCCGGGCCCTCGACCGCCTCGACCGTCCCGTCCGGCGCGTGGGCCGAGACCCGCAGGCCCGCCCCGACCCGGTCGACGGCCTGGTGGTGGAAGGTCGGCACCTCCACCTCGCTCTCCGGCAGCAGCCCGCCGAGCAGCGTCCCCGGCACCGGCCGCACCAGGTGCGTCCCGTAACCGCCGCCCGCGCCGCCGTGGACGTCCACCGGCACGACGTCCGGCAGGTGCTGGACGAGGGTCCCGCCGCAGACGACGTTGAGCACCTGCATGCCCCGGCAGATCCCCAGCAGCGGCATCCCGGCCGCCAGGGCCGCCCGCAGCAGGGCCGACTCCCACCGGTCCCGTTCGGGGGAGTCGACCTCGGTGCGGGGGTGGGCGGGCTGACCGTAGTAGGCGGGGTCGATGTCGGGCCCGCCCGCGATGACGAGGGCGTCGAGCCGGGCGAGCACCTCGGGTGCGCGGTCGGGGGAGTCGGGCGGGAGCAGCACCGCGATCCCGCCGGACTCCTGGACGTACGCGGTGTACCGCTCGGGCACCAGGGCCACCCGGCGGCCCTGCCAGTTGCTCCAACTCGCGTCGACCAGGTAGGTGCTGACGCCGATGAAAGGCCTGCGATCCATGGCGGGCATTCTCCACCCGCACCGCCTGATCCACCGTCAACCACGCATGTCGGCGCGCCACACCCGCCCGCCCTCTTCCGCGCCGTCCGCCGCAGGCCGTACGGTTCGCTGTGACCGTTCGAACTCGAAGAGTGATCGTGGAGGGTTCCGTCATGCCCGAGAACGCCGCCGCGGGCGTGCCGCCCCGGGCGCCGCTGACCCTGGACGAACTGCGCATGCTGGTGGACACCGGCGAGGTCCACACCGTGGCGCTGGCGTTCACGGACATGCAGGGGCGCCTGCAGGGCAAGCGCTTCGCCGCCCGCTTCTTCCTGGACGAGGTGGTCGAGCACGGCGCCGAGGCCTGCGACTACCTGCTCGCCGTGGACGTCGACCTGAACACCGTCGACGGCTACGCCTTCTCCTCCTGGGCCACCGGCTACGGCGACTTCGCGATGCGCCCCGACCTCGGCACCCTGCGGCTGACCCCCTGGCAGCCGGGCACCGCGCAGGTGACCGCGGACCTGGCCCGGCACGGCGGCCACCCGGTGGACGCGGCCCCCCGCCAGCTGCTGCGCCGCCAGATCGCGCGCCTGGCGGAGTACGGGCTGGCCGCCGACATCGGGACCGAGCTGGAGTTCCTGGTGTTCCGGGACACCTACGAGCAGGCCTGGCTGGGCGGTTACCGCGGCCTGACGCCGGCGAACCTGTACAACGTGGACTACTCGATGCTGGGCACCGCCCGGGTCGAGCCGCTGCTGTCCCGGATCCGCAACGAGATGGCGGGCGCCGGGCTGGTGGTGGAGTCCGCCAAGGGCGAGTGCAACCTCGGCCAGCACGAGATCGCCTTCCGCTACGCGGACGCGCTGACCACCTGCGACCAGCACAGCGTCTACAAGACGGGCGCGAAGGAGATCGCCGCGCAGCAGGGGTGCGCGCTGACCTTCATGGCCAAGTACAACGAGCGCGAGGGCAACAGCTGCCACATCCACCTGTCGCTGCGCGACGCGGTGGGCGCGCCGGCCTTCGCCGACCGGGACGGCCGGATGACCGACACCATGCGGCACTTCCTGGCCGGCCAGCTGACGGCGCTGCGCGAGTTCAGCCTGCTGTACGCGCCGAACATCAACTCCTACAAGCGCTACCGCCAGGGCTCGTTCGCCCCGACGGCGGTGGCCTGGGGCCGGGACAACCGGACCTGCGCCTACCGGGTGGTCGGCCACGGCCCGGGCCTGCGGATGGAGAACCGGGTGCCGGGCGGGGACGTCAACCCGTACCTGGCGGTGGCCGGGATGATCGCGGCCGGCCTGCACGGGCTGCAGCGGAAGCTGGAGCTGCCGGCGCCGTGCCTGGGCAACGCCTACGCCGTCGAGGAGTACGCCCGGGTGCCCGGTTCGCTGCGCGAGGCCGCGGAGTTGTGGTCGGACAGCGAGCTGGCCCGGGTGGCCTTCGGCGACGACGTGGTCGAGCACTACCTGAACATGGCCCGGGTGGAGCAGTGCGCCTTCGACGGCACCGTCACCGACTGGGAGCGTTACCGATCCTTCGAACGGATGTGAGGCCGATGACCGACCCCACCGACCCCACCGTCAGCACCGTCCGCAATCCCGCCACCGGCGAGGTGCTCGCCACCGTCCCGGACACCACCGCGGGGCAGGTGGACGCGGCGGTCCAGCGCGCGTCGAAGGCCCAGCCGGCCTGGGCGGCGCTGGCACCGGGCGAACGGGCCCGGCTGCTGCGCCGGTTCGCCGACCAGGTCGAGGTACACGTGCCGGAACTGGCCGCACTGGAGGTGCGCGAGGCCGGCCACACCGTGGCCAACGCCCGCTGGGAGGCCGGCAACGTCCGGGACCTGCTGGAGTACGCGGCCGGGGGAGTGGAACGCCTGGCCGGCCGCCAGATCCCGGTGGCCGGCGGCCTGGACGTGACCTTCCACGAACCGGTCGGCGTGGTCGGGGTGATCGCGCCGTGGAACTTCCCGATGCCGATCGCCGCCTGGGGCTTCGCGCCGGCCCTGGCGGCGGGCAACGCCGTCCTGCTCAAGCCCGCCGAGGCGACCCCGCTCACCGCGCTGCGGCTGGCCGAACTCGCCCTGGCGGCAGGGCTGCCCGAGGGCCTGTTCCAGGTGCTGCCCGGCCCGGGCGGGACGACCGGCCGGGCCCTGGTGGACCACCCGGCGGTCCGCAAGATCGTCTTCACCGGCTCGACCGTGGTCGGCAAGGAGGTGGCCGCCCGCTGCGCGGCCCGGGCCAAGCGGGTCACCCTGGAGCTGGGCGGCAAGAGCCCCAGCATCGTCTTCGCCGACGCCGACCTCGCCCGCGCCGCGGACCCGATGTCCTTCGCCGACAACAGCGGCCAGGACTGCTGCGCCCGCAGCCGGATCCTGGTCCAACGCGAGGCGTACGACGACTTCCTGGCGCTGCTGCTGCCCGCCGTCGAGGCGCTGCGCACCGGCGACCCGGCGGACCCGGAGACCCGGCTGGGCCCGCTGATCTCGGCCGCCCAGGTGCGCCGGGTCGCCTCCTACGTCACCCCGGACCTGCCGGTGCTGGCCCGCGGCGCGGTGCCGGACGGGCCCGGCTACTGGTACCCGCCGACGGTGCTCGCGCCGACCGACCCGGAGGTGCCGGCGGTCACCGAGGAGATCTTCGGCCCGGTCGCCGCCGTGCTGCCGTTCACCGACGAGGCGGACGCGCTGCGGCTGGCCAACGCCACCCGCTACGGCCTGTCCGGCTCGATCTGGACCAGGGACCTCGGCCGGGCGCTGCGGCTGGCCCGCGGCGTCGCGGCGGGCAACCTGTCGGTCAACTCGCACTCCTCGGTGCGGTACTGGACGCCGTTCGGCGGCTACGGCGAGTCCGGGGTCGGCCGGGAGCTGGGGCCGGACGCGCTGCGCCACTTCACCGAGACCAAGAACGTCTTCATCCACAGCGAGGAGTAGCAGCCGATGACGGAGAACGACGCCCCGGTGTGCCGCCGCCTGGTCGGCCGCACCGCCGTGGTCACCGGCGCCGGCAGCGGGATCGGCCTGGCGGCCGCCCGCCGGCTCGCCTCGGAGGGCGCGAAGGTGGTCTGCGCGGACCTGGACGAGCAGTCCGGGCGGGCGGCCGCCAAGGAGGTCGGCGGCCTGTTCGTGCACACCGACGTCACCGACCCGTACATGGTCGAGGCGCTGTTCGACGAGGCGTACGAGACGTACGGGAGCGTGGACGTCGCGTTCAACAACGCGGGCATCTCGCCGCCGGAGGACGACTCGATCCTGACCACCGGCCTGGACGCCTGGCGCAAGGTCCAGGACGTCAACCTGACCTCGGTGTTCCTGTGCTGCAAGGCCGCGCTGCCGTACATGCGGCGGCACGGGCGGGGCTCGATCATCAACACGGCCAGCTTCGTGGCCCGGATGGGCGCGGCCACCTCGCAGATCTCGTACACCGCCTCCAAGGGCGGGGTGCTGGCGATGTCCCGGGAACTGGGCGTGCAGTTCGCCCGGGAGGGGATCCGGGTGAACGCGCTGTCACCGGGGCCGGTGGACACCCCGCTGCTGCGGGAGCTGTTCGCCACGGACCCGGAACGGGCGGCCCGCCGGCTGGTGCACATCCCGCTGGGCCGGTTCGCCCGGGCCGAGGAGATCGCCGCCGCGGTGGCCTTCCTGGCGAGCGACGACTCGTCCTTCATCACGGCGAGCGAGTTCCTGGTGGACGGCGGCATCTCGGGCGCCTACGTGACCCCGCTGTAGCCCCGGGCGGGCGCGGCGGTCCTGAGCGTGCCCGACACGGCCCTTCTCACCGTAATCTCATCGAAAACCACCGGAATTCGAGGCCGCGCTGATTTCGCGTTTATCCGCGTGCCTTTAGATTCTCTGTTGTGAGCGAGCAGATTCCCGCCGGGTGGTACCCGGACCCGAAGGACACCGGCGGCGACCCGAGGCCGCAGCGCTGGTGGGACGGCAGGGGTTGGACGGCCAGCACCCGGCCCGCACCCTCGGACGCCCCGGAGCCGGTGCCCCCGGCGGCCGGGGCTCCGGGGCCGGTGCCGGCCGACGAGCCCACGGTGCTGCAGGGCGAGGTGCTGGACAGCGGGCTGACCGTCCGCTACCCGGAGCCGCCGCCCTTCGGCACCGCCTACGGCCACGAGGCGCCGCCGCGCAAGCCCCGGCGCCGGCCGTCCCCGATGGTGGTCGCCGCCACCGTCGCGGCGCTGCTCGGCCTGGGCGCCGGCTCCGGGATCACCTACCTGGCGATGGACGGCCACAGCGACAACCGCCCGCAGCGCAGTGCCCGGCAGGCCGTGCCGAACGGCGAGAACGGCCCCTGGAACGGCTTCCCGGGCCTCGGCGGCAACGGGAACGGCGGGAACGGGAACGGGAACGGCAACAACGGGAACGGCAACAACGGGAACGGCGGCAACAACAACGGCAGCGGCGACGGCAGCAACGGGACCGGTGGCAACGGCGGGCCCGGTGGGAGCGGCGGCAACAACGGCGGCAGCGGCAAGACCAGGCCCGGCGGCGGGCCCGCGATCGACCTGGTGAACGGGCTCACCCTGCCCGTCCCCTCCGGCTGGCAGGGCGGCTACACCCCCGACGGCTACGCCTCGGTCGTCGTCGGCTCGTACCAGTGTCCGGACGGCAACGGCTCGTGCAGCCTCGGCGGGGTGACCACCGGCCGGATCGACGGCGGCGGCACCGACGTCCAGGCGGCCGCCAAGGCCGACATCGAGAAGGCGGCCAAGGACTCGTACGGCGCCATCACCGGGCACCAGGAGCTGAAGTCCGAGGCGGTCAAGGTCAACGGCCAGGACGGCTACCTGGTCCGCTGGAAGGTCGACGCTCCCAAGGGCAACAACGGCTACGTGCAGACGGTGGTCTTCCCGTCCACCGACGGCAAGGCGCTGATCTCCGTGCACTTCGGCTTCGACATCGCCGACAAGGCGCCGGACCTCGGCCTGATGGACACCATCGTCAACGGCATCGCCGACTTCAAGGGCAAGCTGCCGTCCATCCCGGGCGGCGGGCTCCCCGGCGGCGCCACCGGTGGCACCGGCGGCACCAGCACCTGAGCCACCCGCTCCTCACACGGCGGCGGCCCACCCGGAGACACTCTCCGGGTG
>NZ_JBHVPH010000028.1:0-112678 GCF_042887425.1 Kitasatospora sp. NPDC057940 | reverse complement strand
GGCCGGCGGCGCGGCGGCGGTGCGCGGCTCGGTGCTGGCGGCCGGGGCGGGCCTGGTGGCGGCGGGCGGGGTGCTGGTGGCAGTGGCGGCGGCGCTGGACGCGGCGGCCGGGGGCGGGCACGGGATGGCGGTGCTCGGGCGCGGGCCGGCGGCCCTGGTCGGACTGCTGCTGCTCGGGGTGGTGCTGCTGCCGAACGCGGTGCTCTGGGGGACGGCGTACGCCCTGGGCCCGGGGTTCGCGGTGGGCTCCGGGACGGTGGTGGCGCCGGGCGGCACCGTGCTGGGCGCCGTCCCGGAGTTCCCGATGTTCGCCCTGCTGCCGGCGGAGGGCCCGGGCGGCTGGCGGCTGGCGGCCCTGCTGCTGCCGGTGCTGGCGGGGGTGGTGCCGGCGGTGCTGCTGGGCCGGGCGGCGGCCGGCCCGCGCGCGGCGGCCGGGGCCGACGACAGCGACGGGTTCGACGACGGTGACGGCGGCGGCGACGGACCGTGGCCGCTCGCGGCGACGGTGGTGGCGGTGCTGGCGGCGGCACTGCTGACGGGCGTCGCGGTGGCGGCGGCGGGCTGGCTGTCGGGTGGCGCGCTGGCGGGCGGCCGGATGGCCCGGCTGGGGCCGTCGCCCTGGTGGACGGGGTCGGCGGCGGCGGGCTGGTTCGCGCTGGTGGCCGTGCCGGGCGCGCTGCTGGTCCGCCATCGGGCGCTGGGCCCCGCGACCGTCCCGGAGGCCGACGAAGAGGCCGACGAAGAGGCCGACGGAGAGGCCGACGGGCAGGCCGCCGAGGAGCTCGACGCGGACGCCGACGAGGGGGCCCCGCCCGCCGCCCGCGCCCGGTCGGCCGAGCGGCTGCGCCGGGGGGCGCTGCTGCTGCGGGCCCGCGGGTACGCGGCGGTGCTGCGCCTGGGAGGGCGGGCCCCCGGGAACGACTAGGCCCTGCCCGTCCTGGCCAGGCCCTGCCCGTCCTGGCCAGGCCTTGTCCGGCAGGACCGGCCGGACAGGCCTAGCCCGCGTTCCCGGTGAAGTCGACGTACCACTTGGGCGCGAACCGGTCGCAGTTGTCGGCGCCGACGGAGGTCAGCGAGTCCCGGACGCAGGTGACGTAGTCGTTGTAGTACATCCCGAGGCCGATCACCGAGGTCGCGACCACGACCGTCATCGCGCCGGTGAGGATTCCGGCGAGCGCGGCCGGGGTGAGCGGGTTCGGGGTGGCGGGCTGGTGGGCGGCGCCGGTGACGGCGGAGGCCGGGGCGGGCTTGGGGGTCCGCAGTGCGCTGATGCCCCACACGATGCCGAGCGCGCCGACGAACAGGGCGGCCCAGTGGAAGCCGACGAACAGGCAGACCAGCGCGAGCGGCCCGGCCAGCGCGGCGTTGCGGGCCCGGCGCTGGGCGGGGTCGGCGGGGTCGAGCTTGGGCGGCTGCGGGGCCGGGGGGTTGGGGCGGCCGTCCTCGGGCCGGCCGGGGCCCCAGGGGTGCGGCGGCGGGAGCTGCGGGCGTTCGCCGGCGCCCTGGTCGCCGGTGCCGTCCCGGCCCTCGCCGGGCCAGGGGTTGCGCGGCTGCCACGGCTGGTCCGGGGCATCCGCCGGCGGCGGCGCGAAGGGGTTGCGCTCGCCGGTGTCGTCACCGCTGCTCATGGTTCAGCCATTCCTTCTCGGTCGGAGGGGCGGTCTCCCGCCTCCCCTATGATCCCGCAGCCGTTCGCCGGTCCTCCGGCGGCCTGCCCGCTGCGCGGGTGCCGGGCGGCCCCGTGCCCGGGGCGACTCCGCCGCGCGGGACGGAGGAGATCCCCGTCTCAACTACGCGCGTAGCGCCGCCGGGAGGGTGCGGAGGCCGTCCGACCAGCCGTTATCGTGGTGACGGTCAGCAGCTCGCAGAGGTTCCCGGGTGCCCGCGTCGCGGTGGGTTCTCCTGGTGTTCCCCCTCGCTCGACCTGCCGTTCGTAGTGGCCCCACCACCGGTGGACGTACCAGCGGGCGGCGCCCGACCTACGGAGAATCGCGCAGTGGCCGCCGCCCCCGCCCAGCTCTTCCCGCCCCGTACGCCCGGACCGGCCCGCCTGGTGGTGCTCGTCTCCGGTTCCGGCACCAATCTGCAGGCGCTGCTCGACGCCGCCGCCGATCCGGCGTACGGCGCCGAGATCCTCGCCGTGGGTGCGGACCGCGACGGCACCGCGGGCCTGGAGCGGGCCGAGAAGGCGGGCCTGCCGGTCTTCGTCCACCGGGTGAAGGACTTCGCCGACCGGGCCGACTGGGACCGCGCGCTGACCGCCGCCGTCGCCGCCCACGAGCCGGACCTGGTGGTCACGGCCGGTTTCATGAAGATCCTCGGGCCCGAGTTCATCGCGGCCTTCGCCGGGCGGATCGTCAACACCCACCCCGCACTGCTGCCCTCCTTCCCCGGCGCCCACGGCGTCACCGACGCGCTCGCGTACGGGGTGAGGGTCACCGGCTGCACCGTCCACCTGGTCGACGCCGGGGTGGACACCGGGCCGATCATCGCGCAGGGCGTCGTCGAGGTCGTCGACGCCGACCACGCCGATGGCGGCGAAGCGCTGCACGAGCGCATCAAGACTGTCGAGCGCAAGCTGCTCGTCGACGTCGTGGGCCGGCTGGCCCGCGAGGGTCACCGCATCGAGGACCGAAAGGTATGGATTCCGGCATGAGTGCCAGCTCCACCACCCCCCCTGTCTCCGAGAACATCCGTCCGATCCGTCGCGCGCTGATCAGCGTGTACGACAAGACCGGTCTGGAGGAGCTGGCCCAGGGCCTGCACGCCGCCGGGGTCGCGATCGTCTCCACCGGCTCCACCGCCGGCCGGATCGCCGCCGCCGGCGTCCCGGTGACCGAGGTCTCCGAGCTGACCGGCTTCCCGGAGTGCCTGGACGGGCGCGTGAAGACGCTGCACCCCCGCGTGCACGCCGGCGTGCTCGCCGACCTGCGGCTGGAGTCGCACCGCGCGCAGCTGGCCGAGCTGGGCGTCGAGCCCTTCGACCTGGTCGTGGTGAACCTCTACCCGTTCAAGGCCACCGTCGCCTCCGGCGCCACCCCGGACGAGTGCGTCGAGCAGATCGACATCGGCGGTCCGAGCATGGTCCGCGCCGCCGCCAAGAACCACCCGTCGGTGGCCGTGGTGGTCGACCCGGCCCGCTACGGCGACGTGCTGCGCGCCGTCCAGGAGGGCGGCTTCGACCTGGCCACCCGCAAGCGCCTGGCCGGTGCGGCGTTCGCGCACACCGCCGCGTACGACGTCGCGGTCGCCTCCTGGTTCGAGGCCGGCTACGCGCCGAGCGACGAGCGGTTCCCGGAGTTCCTGGGCGCCACCTGGGAGCGGCAGAACGTGCTGCGCTACGGCGAGAACCCGCACCAGGGCGCCGCGCTGTACAGCGACGGCAGCGGCGGCCTGGCCGGCGCGGAGCAGCTGCACGGCAAGGAGATGTCGTACAACAACTACGTCGACACCGATGCCGCCCGCCGCGCCGCGTACGACCACGCCGAGCCGGCCGTCGCGATCATCAAGCACGCCAACCCGTGCGGCATCGCGACCGGCGCGGACGTCGCCGAGGCGCACCGCAAGGCGCACGAGTGCGACCCGGTCTCGGCGTACGGCGGCGTGATCGCGGTCAACCGCCCGGTCACCGTCGAGCTGGCCGAGCAGATCGCCCCGATCTTCACCGAGGTCGTGGTGGCCCCCGGCTACGAGGACGGCGCCGTCGAGGTGCTGGCCCGGAAGAAGAACCTGCGGGTGCTGCTGGCCCCCGAGGCGCCGGCCAACCGCCAGGAGCTGCGCCCGGTCTCCGGCGGCGTGCTGCTCCAGGACGCCGACCGGGTGCAGGCCGAGGGCGACGACCCGGCGAACTGGCGGCTGGCCACCGGTGAGGCGCTTTCCGAGGCCGAGCTGGCCGAGCTGGCCTTCGCCTGGCGGGCCTGTCGGGCCGTCAAGTCCAACGCGATCCTGCTGGCCAAGGGCGGTGCCTCGGTGGGCGTCGGCATGGGCCAGGTCAACCGGGTCGACTCCTGCAAGCTCGCGGTCGAGCGGGCCGGGGAGCGGGCCAAGGGCGCGTACGCGGCCTCGGACGCGTTCTTCCCGTTCGCGGACGGCCCTGCGATCCTGATCGCGGCCGGCGTCAAGGCGATCGTCCAGCCGGGCGGTTCGATCCGGGACGAGGAGGTCGTCGCGGCGGCCGCCGAGGCCGGGGTGACGATGTACTTCACCGGTGCCCGGCACTTCTTCCACTGATCGCGTTCCACCGCTCGCCCGGCGCACCGCCCGGGTGACGGCATGACAGAGCGGCCCGGCTCCTCCGGAAGGGGAGCCGGGCCGCTCGTCGTCCGATCGGCCCGGACGGGGCCGGTCAGCAGCGCGGCCGGTCAGTGACCCGGCCGGTCGGAGCCGCCGGTCAGTAGCGCGGCCGGGAGAACCAGGCGACGCCGTCCTTGACGCTCATCCCGACGATCATCGTGATCGAGACCGCGAGCCACATCAGCGTGAAGACGATGCCGATCGGGTTGGCGTTGCTGGCGAACGAGCCGGCCAGCCCCAGCAGGCCGAGCAGCGCGCCGAACGAGCCGTACACCATGGTGGTGATGCGGACCGCGGGCCCGCCCTTGCCGAACTTCACGCCCAGCGTGATGGAGAAGGCCGCGAACAGCGCGCACACGATGCCGACGACCACCAGCACGCCGGCCGCCGCGTTGCCGAAGCCGTTGAACGGGTCGCTCCCGTCGATCTCCTGGGCCCGGTTGGTGACCTCCTTGGCCGCCGCGGCGGCTATCAGGTAGATGCCCCCACCGATGATCTGCACGGCGCCGATGATGAACAGCAGCACCCGGGTGGTGACCACCAGGCCCGGCATGTTCTGCGGGACGGCCGGCGGGTAGCCGTAGCCCGGCCCGCCGTAGCCCGGCGCGGGCGGCGGGTAGCCGTACCCGGCCGGCGGGGCCTGCTGGGGGTAGCCGTAGCCGGGAGCCTGCGGCGGCTGGCCGTACGGGTTGTTCGGGTTGTTCGGGTCGGGCGGGTAACTCATCGGTGCCTCCGGGCAGTTGCGGGGACGTGGGGACGGGACGGAGGGCCCGGTTCCGGTTCGGCGAGTCGGGTCGCCGGTGGAACGGGACGCTAACGGAGGGGAGTGACAGCCCGGAGCGGAGCCGGGCGCGGCCGGCTCAGACGCGCGGTGAGAGCGCCGAGAACGGTGAGGACGGTGAGGACGGTGAGAGCGCCGAGAACGGTGAGAACGGAGTCGTCGACGGGCCCGCTGCGGGCAGGACGGCGCCGCAGTGGTCGGGCGGCTCGGTCTGAAGTGGTCGGCTCACGTGCTCTTTCCCCCGGGTACGCCCCCGCCGGGTGTCCGTCGGCCCGTCACCGGGCCGGGTCGCGGCAGGGAATGCCCGCATATCGTCAACCGGACGGCGGGGCCGTGTCCAGCCGGTTCCGCGCGCCGGACCGAGACTGTGGCGCAACCGCAACGTGGTCCAGGCCTTCCGTACCCGTCCGACCGGAAGGCGGGCCCTGGTACGGCGGCTTGCCCCGATCCGGGAGAATGGGGTCATGACTGCCCAGATTCTCGATGGCAAGGCCACCGCCGCCGCGATCAAGTCCGAACTCGCCGCCCGCGTGGCGGTCCTCAAGGCGAAGGGCGTCACGCCCGGCCTCGGCACCGTCCTGGTCGGCGACGACCCGGGCAGCCGCTGGTACGTCAACGGGAAGCACAAGGACTGCGCCGAGGTCGGCATCGCCTCGATCCAGCGCGAGCTGCCCGCCACCGCCACCCAGGAGGACGTCGAGAACGTCGTCCGCGAGCTCAACGCCGACCCCTCCTGCACCGGCTACATCGTCCAGCTGCCGCTGCCCAAGGGCCTGGACCAGAACCCGGTCCTGGAGCTGATGGACCCGGACAAGGACGCCGACGGCCTGCACCCGACCTCGCTCGGCCGGCTCGCCCTGGGCATCGAGGGGCCGCTGCCGTGCACCCCGCTGGGCATCGTCGAGCTGCTGCGCCGGCACGACGTCGAGATCAACGGCGCCGAGGTGGTCGTGATCGGCCGCGGCGTCACCGTCGGCCGCTCGATCGGCCTGCTGCTGACCCGCCGCAGCGAGAACGCCACCGTGACCCTGTGCCACACCGGCACCCGGGACCTCGGCTACCACCTGCGCAAGGCCGACATCATCGTGGCCGCCGCGGGCGTGCCGCACCTGGTCAAGCCGGAGGACGTCAAGCCGGGCGCGGCGGTGCTGGACGTGGGCGTCAGCCGCAGCGAGGGCAAGATCGTCGGCGACGTGCACCCGGGTGTGGCCGAGGTGGCCGCCTGGATCTCCCCGAACCCCGGCGGCGTGGGCCCGATGACCCGCGCGATGCTGCTCAACAACATCGTCGTGGCGGCCGAGCGCCGCGCCGGCGTCTGACCCCGCGACCGACACCACCACGAGGGACGGCGAGCATGACGGAACCGCGACCGGCGCGGACCCCGCGCAGGCCGGTCAAGACCACCGGCACCCTGCCGCCCGAGGGCGCGGCCGCGGCGCTCGGGCGCGACCACACCCTGCCGGTCCGGCAGTGGCCGATAACCCTGGTCCTGCTGGTGGTCGGGGCCGGCCTCGCGGTCACCTGGTTCGCCGACTTCAAGGACGGCTTCAAGTACGGGCTGCTGATCCTCGGCTGCGGGGTGCTGCTCGGGGCCGTCCTGCGGCTGGTGCTGCCCGAGGTCGGGATGCTGGCGGTGCGCAGCCGCTTCACCGACGTGATCGTGCTGACCTTCCTGGGAGCGTCGATCGTGCTGCTGACCCTGGTGGCACAGCCGAACCCGTGGCTGGAGATCCCGCTGCTCGACAACATCGGCAAGTTGATCGGCCGGCCCAAGCACTGACGCCGGGGTGACCGTGACGGCCCCCGCCCTGCGAGCCAGGGCGGGGGCCGCCGTCCGTTGTGACGCATCAGCCAGGCCCGCACCCGCGGCGTACGCTTCCCTTTGCGATAACCTGACGCCGGTCTCTCGATGTCGAGAGATCATCCTCGGCTCCAGCGCGCCGGTGTGCCTGGGGCACCTGGCGATCTGCTGGAGAAGGTAGAAATGACCCGCACCCCCGTCAACGTCACCATCACCGGAGCGGCCGGCCAGATCGGCTACGCGCTGCTCTTCCGCATCGCCTCGGGCCACCTGCTCGGTGCCGACGTCCCGGTGAACCTGCGCCTCCTGGAGATCCCGCAGGGCCTCAAGGCCGCCGAGGGCACCGCGATGGAGCTCGTCGACTGCGCGTTCCCGCTGCTGCGTGACATCACGATCACCGACAACCCGAACGAGGCCTTCGACGGCGCCAACGTCGCGCTGCTGGTCGGCGCCCGTCCGCGTACCGCCGGCATGGAGCGCGGCGACCTGCTGCAGGCCAACGGCGGCATCTTCGGCCCGCAGGGCAAGGCCATCAACGACCACGCCGCGGACGACATCAAGGTCCTGGTCGTCGGCAACCCGGCCAACACCAACGCCCTGATCGCCCAGCGCAACGCCCCGGACGTCCCGGCCGAGCGCTTCACCGCGATGACCCGCCTGGACCACAACCGCGCGGTCGGCCAGCTCTCCATCAAGACCGGTGCGCCCGTCTCCGAGATCAAGCGCGTCACCATCTGGGGCAACCACTCCGCCACCCAGTACCCGGACGTCTTCCAGGCCGAGATCGCCGGCAAGCCGGCCTTCGAGGCCATCGGCAGCGACCAGGCCTGGCTGGACGAGACCTTCATCCCGACCGTCGCCAAGCGCGGCGCGGCCATCATCGAGGCCCGCGGCGCCTCCTCGGCCGCCTCGGCCGCCAACGCCGCCATCGACCACGTGTACACCTGGGTCAACGGCACCGCCGAGGGCGACTGGACCTCCATGGGCGTCGTCTCGGACGGCTCCTACGGCGTCCCGCAGGGCCTGATCTCCTCCTTCCCGGTCACCACCAAGGCCGGCAAGTTCGAGATCGTCCAGGGCCTGGAGATCTCCGACTTCTCGCGCGCCCGCATCGACGCCTCGGTCAAGGAGCTGACCGAGGAGCGCGACGCGGTCCAGGAGCTGGGCCTCATCTGAGCCCCGCGGCACCCGCTTTCCCGACGGCCCGCCGTCTCCTTCCCGGAGGCGGCGGGCCGCCGTGTGACCGGCCGTCGCCCGTTCCTCCACTCCCCGGGCGCCGGCCGGTCCTACACTGACCCGCTGTGAACGAAACCCTCGGGGACGCCCTGCTCGTCCTCGTCTTCATCCTGCTGGGCGGGCTGTTCAACGTCGCCGAGATCTCGCTGATCTCGCTGCGCGAGGGCCAGATCCGGACGCTGGAGGCGCTCGGCACCCGGCGGTCCGCCCGGGCCGCGCACCTGGCCGCCGACCCCAACCGCTTCCTGGCCGCCGTCCAGGTCGGCGTGACCTGCATGGGCTTCCTGTCCGCCGCCTTCGGCGCGGACACCCTGGCCGGCAAGGTCGCCCCGCTGTTCGTCCGGGCCGGGCTCACCCAGGGCGTCGCCGACGCGGTCGCCCTGGTCGGCCTCACCCTGGTGATCAGCTACGTCTCGCTGGTGCTCGGCGAACTCACCCCCAAGCGGATCGGCCTGCAGCGGGCCGAGTCGATCGCGGTGATCGCGGCCCCGGTGGTGGACGTGATGTCGGTGGCGCTGCGCCCGGTGATCTGGCTGCTCGGCCACTCCACCAACCTGATGGTCCGGCTGCTGGGCGGCGACCCGGCCGCCGGCCGTGGCTCGATGAGCTCCGAGGAACTGCGCGGCCTGGTCGCCGCCAACACCGAACTCGGCAGCGACGAAAGGGCGTTGATCGCGGACGTGTTCTCCGCCGGGGAGCGGCAGCTGCGCGAGGTGATGGTCCCGCGCACCGAGGTGACCTTCCTGGACGCCGAGCGCCCGCTGGCCGCCGTCCGGCACCAGGCGGACACCTCGCCGCACTCGCGCTACCCGGTGGTCGAGGGCAGCGCCGACGCCGTGGTCGGCTTCGTGCACGTCCGCGACCTGTACGGCGCGCGCGGCGAGCAGGCCGCCAAGGCCCGCGACCTGGCCCGCCCGGTGAAGCTGCTGCCCGGCACCAAGCGGGTGCTGGAGGCGATGGGCGAGATGCGCCGCGAGGGCCACCACCTGGCCATCGTGGTGGACGAGTACGGCGGCACCGCCGGGATCGTCACCCTGGAGGACCTGGTCGAGGAGGTGATCGGCGAGATCCGGGACGAGTACGACCGGCCGGAGACCGCCGCCACCCGCCGGCTGGTCGGCGGCGGCATGGAGCTGGACGGCCTGCTCAACCTCGGCGACTTCACCGAGGAGACCGGCGCCACCCTGCCCGAGGGCCCGTACGAGACGGTGGCGGGCTGTCTGGTCGCCTCGCTCGGCCGGCTGCCCCGGGACGGCGACCAGGTGCGCGTCCCGGTCGAGGGCGGCGGCGGGGTGCTGCTGACGGTGGCCAAGCTGGAGGGGCGGCGGATCGCCCGGGTGAGGGTGAGTGCGGTCACACTGGCGGAACCTCCTGGGGCGGACGTTTCCTGAGCGCCCGGTGGAACTGGAACAATGGCCCGCATGGTCAACGCAGCGGTCACTGGTCCGGTCAAGGACCGTCCCCGGGTTCTCTCCGGCATCCAGCCCACCTCCGGCTCGTTCCACCTCGGCAACTACCTGGGCGCGGTGCGCCAGTGGGTGGACCTGCAGAAGGAGAACGACGCCTTCTACATGGTCGTCGACCTGCACGCGATCACCGTCTCGCAGGACCCGAAGGAGCTGCGCGAGAACACCCGGGTCTCCGCCGCCCAGCTGCTCGGCGCCGGCCTGGACCCGGAGCACTGCACCCTGTTCGTCCAGTCGCACGTGCCCGAGCACGCGCAGCTCGCCTGGGTGATGAACTGCCTCACCGGCTTCGGCGAGGCCTCCCGGATGACCCAGTTCAAGGACAAGTCCGTCCGGCACGGCGCGGACAGCACCACGGTCGGCCTGTTCACCTACCCGGTGCTGATGGTCGCGGACGTCCTGCTCTACCAGGCGGACGCCGTCCCGGTCGGCGAGGACCAGCGCCAGCACCTGGAGCTCACCCGCGACCTCGCCGACCGCTTCAACACCCGCTACAGCCCGACCTTCACGGTGCCGAAGCCGTACATCCTCAAGGAGACGGCGAAGATCCAGGACCTCCAGGACCCGGGCGCCAAGATGAGCAAGTCCGCCTCCTCGGACAAGGGCCTGGTCAACCTGCTGGACGAGGCGAAGGTCAGCGCCAAGAAGTTCAAGAGCGCCGTCACCGACACCGGCACCGTCGTCTCCTACGACGAGGACGGCAAGCCCGGCGTCTCCAACCTGCTGCGCATCCACTCCGCGCTCAGCGGCCAGTCGATCGACCAGCTGGTCGCGCACTTCGAGGGCAAGATGTACGGCGCCCTGAAGACCGAGCTGGCCGAGCTGTTCACCGAGTGGGTCACCCCCTTCCAGGAGCGCACCCGCTCCTTCCTGGACGACCCGGCCGAGCTGGACCGGGTGCTGGCGATCGGCGCCGAGAAGGCCCGCGAGGTGGCCGCGCAGACGCTGGAGACGGTGTACGACCGGGTCGGCTTCCTCCCGGCCGCCAAGCGGTGACTCCCCTCACACGCCTGCCCGATGGTGACGGTCTCCCCGGGACCGTCACCATCGGCGTGTCCGTGAGCGTTCCGGATCCGTACGGTGCGCAGATCCAGGACGCCCGGGCCGGGCACGGCGATCCGCTGGCCCGGTCGATACCGACGCACGTCACCCTGCTGCCGCCGACCGAGGTGCCGGCCGAGGCGCTGCCGAAGATCGAGGAGCACCTGGCGGCGGTGGCGGCCGCGCACCGGCCGTTCCGGATGCTGCTGCGCGGTGCCGGCACCTTCCGCCCGGTCTCCCCGGTGGTGTTCGTCCGGGTCGAGGAGGGCGCGCAGGAGTGCCGGCTGCTGGAGGCGGACGTCCGCTCCGGCCCGCTGGCCCGCGAGCTGGCGTTCCCGTACCACCCGCACGTGACGGTCGCGCACGGCCTGCCGGACGACGCGCTGGACCAGGCGTACGCGCAGGCACGCGGCTTCCGGGCGGCCTTCCCGGTGCCGGGCTTCGGCCTCTCCCGCTTCGACGCGGACGAGGTCTGGCGGCCCTGGCGGAGCTACCTCTTCTCCTGAACCACCGGGCCGACCTTCAACTACCTTACTGACCTTCCGAGTTCGAGCATCCGGTCGACCACCCGGCGGGACGCGCCGCCGTCGTCCAGGACGCAGTGCTCGGCCCGGAAGCGCCGGTGGCGCTCCGCGTACCCGGGCGGCAGGTCCGCGCCGGAGTCGGCGAGTTCGCGCAGCGCGCCGAGCAGTCCGGCCGAGGTGGGGACGAGCGGGCCGGGGGCCTGCGGCTCGAAGTCGAAGTAGAAGCCGCGCAGGGTGTCGCGGTAGTGCTCCAGGTCGTAGGTGAAGAAGAGCACCGGGCGGCCGGTGACGGCGAAGTCGAACATGATCGACGAGTAGTCGGTCACCAGGACGTCCGCGACCAGCAGCAGTTCCTGCGGGTCGGGGTAGTCCCCGCAGTCGAACAGGAAGCCGTCCCCGGCGCCCGGCAGCGGCTCGCGGACGTGCGCGTGCGGGCGGATCAGCAGCACGTGGTCCCGGCCGAGCAGACGCCGGGCGTGGTCGAGGTCCAGCCGCAGGCCGAGCCGGAAGCCGTCGCCGTCACCGCGCTGCTGGTCCTCGCGCCAGGTCGGCGCGTACAGCACGATCCGCTTGCCGTCCGGGATGCCGAGCCGGCGGCGGACGGCCGCGGCGGCGGCCTCGTCGGGGCGGGCGAGCACGTCGTTGCGCGGGTAGCCGGCCTCCAGGATCTCGCCGTCGTAGCGGAACGCGCGGCGCAGGATCGGGGTGGCGAACGGGCTGGGGGAGAGCAGCAGGCTCCACTGCGGGGTCTCCCGGTCGAGCGCCTCCAGGTAGCCGTGGTCGGCCAGCCAGGGGTTGTCGACGTCGTGGGCGATCCGCTTCAGCAGCGAGCCGTGCCAGGTCTGGAGCACCACCTGGCCGGGGCGGCGCTCCAGGAAGTCCGGGAAGTGCGTGTTGCCGACCAGGTACCGGCAGGTGGCCAGCGCGCGGTACCACTCCGGGCTCCAGATCCGGACGGCCCGGACTCCGGGCGGCAGTTCGGCCTGGGCGTCGTCGACCACCCAGAGGTGCTCCAACGGCGCGCCGCGGCGGGCCAGTTCGGCGTGCACCGCGCGCGGGGAGTCGGCGTAGCCGCGGCCGCCGAACACGTCGTAGAGCACGGCCTCGCGCAGCGGTTCGCGGCGGGCGGCGGGGTAGTGGACGGCGCGCTGGCGGCTCTGCGTCCAGGCGCTGCGCTCGGTGGGGGTGAGCACCGGGGTGGAGTCCACCAGCAGGGTGTCGTGCCAGCGGCGCTGGAGCAGGATCCGCTTGCCGCCGGCCGTGGTGGCGGCGGGCAGCGCGGGCAGGGTGGCGGGTGCGGCGAGCAGCGGGCGGCTCGGGCCGGGCCGCCCGGCGGGCGCCAGCGCGGCCTCCCAGATGCCCTTGCGCAGGGGCAGCGCGGTGCCGTCGGCGCCGGTGCGGGTGGCGGGCAGCAGGACCTTGAAGCGGCCGTCCTGGTCGGCCTCGACGGGGGAGCGGACCTCGCTCGCGGTGCCGGTGTGCCGCAGGACGAGTTCCAGCCGGTCCGCGGCGCGGTCCGGGCAGCGGCCGGTGAGCTCGAAGCCGCCGGCCCGGACGGCGATCCGCTCGACCAGGCCGGCCGCGGGCTGGACGCACACCTGGAGCCGGCCGTCGGCGAGGTGCTTGAGGTAGAGGGCGCGGTCCGGGGCGTCGGGCAGTCGGTGCTGGCCGGCCACCGGGCCGCCGCGCTCGTCCAGGCAGAGCTGCTCGGTGCTGCCGTCGGGGTGCAGGAACTCGGTGTCCCAGTGCTCCAGTTCGCCGCTGCCGCGACCGTCGGCGGTGAACGGCCGGTACGGCAGGTGGACGGCGAAGGTGTTGCCGGTGCGGGCGACCGGCCGTTCGATCACGGCGTCGCTCTGCCGGTGGCGCAGCCGCAGCACGGTGCCGGACGGGCAGGCGTCCGCGCTGCCGCGCAGGTCGAGGCCGTCGGTGGTGGGGGTGGCGTGGGTGAGCCGGATGCCGGGGCGTTCGAGCAGCAGCCGCAGCCGCCCGTCGGCGAAGTGCGGCTGGAGGCGGACGTCGTGGTCCACCCAGTGGGCCGGCGGGTACTCGCCGGAACCGCACCAGTGCGGGGCGAGGGCGCCGTACCGGCGGCGCAGCCGGGTGGGGCGCGGGCGGGTGAACAGGGTGGTCTCGATCTGCCAGTCGCCGAGCAGCCAGTCGGTGCCGTGGCGCAGCCGGCCGGGCTCGATCAGGGCGGTGAAGCCGGACCAGTCGTGGTTGAACTCGGGCTGGGCGCTGTCGTCGGTGACCTCGGGCAGCCGGCGGGGCCGGGAGCGCAGGTGGACGGGCGGCCGGGCCCCGTCGGCGTGGCGCAGGGTCAGCCAGGTCCAGGCGGAGCCGGGGCGGCCGGTGTCGAGGTCGTCCGGGCGGGCGAAACCGGTGAGCTCCAGGCCGCGGCCGGTCCAGCGGGCGCGCAGCAGGCCGAAGGTGACGTCCTCGTCGGCGGCGGGCTGGTCGATGCTCACGCGGGGGTCGGCGTGCGGAAGGACGAACCGTGTGAGCGCAGGCATGGCAGGGGTCCTTCGGGACGGGGGCCGGGCCATGGGCGGTGGACCGGGGCCGCCGGACCGATGCCGAGAGGAAACCGGGGCCGCATTCATATCCCATACCGGAACGCCGTTCGCGGTCAACAGTATGGACCAGAGAATTTCCCGTGAAATTCACCGACGAAACACTAGTTCGAGTGCAATGTACAGGCAAAGGCTTGGGATATTGTCAGGGAATTCCCAGGAAAGCGCGGAGGCGCCCGACGCGGTTCGCGTCGGGCGCCTCTGCGGGGCTCTCGGGGGTGCTCCGGGGCACCCCGTGCTGCTCGGTACTGCTCGGTGCTACTGCGCGCGGAGCATCGCGTCGACCACCCGGGCGGAGGCCTTGCCGTCGTCCAGGTCGCAGTACGCCGTGCGGAACGCGGCGGCCTTGTCGGCGTACTCGGCCGCGACCTCGCCGACCCGGCCGAGCGCGTCGACCAGTTCCTCGGAGGTGGCCAGCAGCGGGCCGGGCGCCTCCGCCTCGAAGTTCAGGCTGAAGCCGCGCAGGTTGTCGCGGTAGTGCTCCAGGTCGTAGGTGAAGAACAGGATCGGCTTGCCGGTCGCGGCGAAGTCGAACACGCTGGCGGAGTAGTCGGTGATCAGCACGTCGGCGATCAGCAGCAGCTCCGCCATGTCGGGGTAGCTGCCGACGTCCCAGATGTAGCCGTTGCCGGCGCCCGGGATCTGACCGCACATCATGCTGTGCCGGCGCACCAGCAGCACCTGGTCGTCGCCGAGCGCGGCCTTGGCCGCCGCCAGGTCGAGCCGCAGGTCCAGCTGGTACCCGCCGTTCGGCCGGCGCCGGTCCTCGCGCCAGGTCGGTGCGTAGAGCACGACCTTCTTGCCCTCGGGCAGGCCGAGCCTTTCGCGCACCTGTTCGGCGGTCTTCTCCCGGTCGGCCGCGAAGAGCAGGTCATTCTTGGGCGAACCGCTTTCGAGGATCTCGCCCTTGTAGTCGAACGCGCGTCGCAGGATCGGGGCCGACCAGCTGTTGCCGGCCGCCAGCAGGCTCCAGCTCGGCACCTCCCGGGCGAGGCCCTTCAGGTAGTTCGCATCCGTGAACCAGACCTTCTCGAAATCGAGGCCGATCTGCTTCAGCGGGCTGCCGTGCCAGGTCTGCAGGACCACCTGTCCGGGGCGGCGGACGAAGAAGTCGGGCAGGTGGGTGCTGGTGACGATGTACTTGGCGGTCGCCAGCGCCTCGAACCACTCCGGGCTCCACAGCCGGATCGCGCTCGCCGACTGCGGCAGGTCGGCCTGGAGGTCGTCACTGCCCCACAGGTGCTCCAGCGGCAGGCCGCGGCGGACCAGCTCCTCGTGGACCGCCCGCGGCGAGTCGGCGTACAGGCCGCCGAGGCCGACGTTGTACAGCACGGTGTCGCGCACCGGGTGCCGGCGGGCGTTCGGGTAGTCGACGTACCGCAGCTGGCGCAGCCGGTAGCCGCTGCGCTCCTCCGGCAGCAGCGCCGAGTGCGACTCCAGGGAGAGGCCGTCGTGGTGGCGGCGCTCCAGCACGATGCGCTTGCCCCGGGACTCCACCTCCAGCGGCATCGCGCCGAAGCAGTCCGGCGAGATCAGCGCGTACGAGCTCGGAAGCTCCTCGGCCGCGACGCCGACCGGGCGGAAGAAGACGTTCCAGGTGCCCTGGGCGAGCGGCACCCGGCCGGCGAAGGAGGCCGTCGGCACGGCGGGCAGCGCGGTCCGGAACCGTCCGTCCGCGATCTCCACCGGGTAGACGTGCTCCTCCTCGCGCCAGTCGTGGCGGACCACCAGCTCCCAGCGGTGCGCGCCGGACAGCGGGAACGAACCGCTGAGCAGGAAGCCGTCCGCGCCGCGGGAGGAGACCTCGTCCACCACCGGCTGGAGCAGCTGGTCGGAGAACTGCAGGTACCCGCTGGGGGAGGGCTTGGAGTAGAGCGCCCGGCGCTGGTCGACCGGGGCGTCCGGGTTGAGCGGCAGGTGCAGCTGCGCCGGGGCGTTGCGGTCGTCCCAGGTCACCGGGACGGTGCTGCCGTCGGCCAGCAGCAGCGCGGTGTCCCAGCGGTCACGGCCGCGCTCGGTGGCCACCGGGTCCAGCTCGGCCCAGGCCTCGCGGACGGCGGTCAGCTCGGCCACCGGGAAGGACACGCTGAACGGCTGCAGGCTGCCGACCGGCGCGCCCAGCTCCAGCGGGAAGGCCAGCTCGCGGTCGGACTCGACGTGGGTGAGCCGCAGCCGCGCCCCGGCGAAGCTGGAGCCGGAGCGGGCCGCGCCCGACACCTCGACCCGGCCGCCGTGCGAAGCCAGGCCGGTCACCCGGGCCTTGACCGTCTCCACCCGCAGGTAGACGGAGCCGTCCCGGACCCACGGCACGATCCGCACGTCCGGCTCGACCCAGTGCGCCGGGATGTACTGCGCGGTGTCGCTCCAGCCGGCCCAGACCCGGCCCTTGTAGACGCCGCCCTTGCCCGCGCCGGCCACCAGGACGCGCCAGTTGCCGTCCTTCCACTGGCCGCGGTGCTTGAGCTTCTTCGGGTCGATGCCGACGGTGAAGCCGGCCCAGTCGCAGCTGTACAGGTCGTGGTGGCAGCTGGCGGTGGCCTCGGGGCTGTACTGGGTCTTCATCGGCACCGCGATCACCCGGCGGCCCTTGGCCTCGCGCAGCACCAGGGTGCGGACCATGTCGTGCTTGCCGGCCGCGCCCATCTGCTCCGGGTACGCGTGCCCGGTCAGCTGCAGCCGCCCGCCGACCCAGGCCGTCTCGTACAGCCGGCTGCGCATGACCAGCGAGTTGTCCAGCTTGAGCACGCCGGACGGCACGCTCTTGCGCCCGCCGCGCAGGAACGGGTAGTCGGCGTACGGGCGCAGCAGACCGCGGGCCTGGACACCGCCGTTGCTCTCGCCCTCGTACTTGATCTGCTCGACGAACTCGTCGATCCGGCCCTGGAGGGTCAGGTGGTACTTGAGCCGCAGCGGCGCCCGCAGCTTGCGGACCTGCTCGGGACCGATCGCCCGCAGCAGCCGGCTGACGTTCTTGATGTAGGCGTCCCGGTACTCCTTGTCGCCGTCCACGACGGACCAGAAGAACATCGGGATCTCCTCGACGAGGGTGTTCTCGTCGTAGGAGCGCAGGTACTCGGCGAAGCGCGGGTCGGTCTGCTTGCGCAGCCAGCCGCGGACCAGCTCGACCGAGGTGACGCGGTCGATCAGGCCCTTGGGGTTGGTGCGCATCTGGGTGATCGACATCTCGCCGACCTCCCGCTCGCGCCAGTGGTAGATCGGCTCGCAGAGCACGTCCACGCTCTTGGCGAGGTAGTGGTGCGGCACGCTGACCGGCGCGTCCTCGTACAGGATGCCCTCGGGGTAGAGGATGCCGGCCGCGTCGAAGAAGGAGCGGCGGTACACCTTGTTCCACGCGGTGCGGTCGGTGACCAGCGCCGGGATCTCGGTGATGTGCGTCTTGAGCTTGGTCTCCCTGAACGGCTTCGAGTGTCCGCCGGACTGGTAGTAGCCCACTGCGCGGAACCGCAGCACGTTGCCGGTGGCGAAGTCCGAGCCGGTCTCGTCCAGGGTGTTGATCATCAACTCGTACGCGCTCGGCGGCATCGAGTCGTCGCTGTCGACGAAGCACAGGAACTCGGCGTCCGGGTCGATGTGCCGGATGCCGGTGTTGCGGGCCGCGCCGAGGCCCTTGTTCACCTGGCGGACCAGCCGGAACCGCGAGTCCTTGGCCGCGTACGCCTCGGCGAGGGCCGCGCTGTCGTCCTTCGAACCGTCGTCGACCATGACGCACTCGAAGTCCGTGAAGGTCTGGGCGGCGATCGAGTCGAGGCATTCGACCAGGTAACGCTCGACGTTGTAGATCGGAACGACGATGGAGAGGCGGGGAGCCATCGGCTACGCAGGCCTTTCTCGGGAAGGAGCGTGGCAGCCCGGTGAGGGCCTGACCGCACTTTGGATCGGTGCGTACGTGCGCACCGATCCTACCTCCGGGCCATGGGGCCCTTCGGGGCCACTACGCTGGGCCCGTGCCCCGCTTCAGCGTGATCGTTCCCGTGTACCAGGTCGAGGACTACCTCGTCGAGTGCCTCGACTCGGTGCTCGGCCAGGGCGGCCCCGACCTCGAACTGATCGCGGTGGACGACCGCTCCCCGGACGGCTGCGGCCGGATGCTCGACGAGGCCGCCGCCGCCGACCCGCGGATCCGGGTGCTGCACCTGCCCGAGAACGTCGGCCTCGGCCGGGCCCGCAACGCCGGCCTGGAGGTCGCCACCGGGGAGTACGTGGTCTTCCTCGACAGCGACGACACGCTCACCCCCCAACTGCTCAAGAGCGTCGACGACCGGCTCGCCGCCACCGGCGACCCGGACGTCCTGGTCTACGACTACGCCCGCACCTACGCCGACGGCCGGATCACCCGGGCCGCCTCCGCCCACGTGTTCGGCGCCGCCTCCCCGGACGTCTTCGACCTCGCCGCCCGCCCCGACCTGCTCGACCTGCTCCAGGTGGTCTGGAACAAGGCCTACCGCCGCGACTTCGTCACCGCCCAGCAGCTGGTCTTCCCGGCCGGCTACTACGAGGACACCCCCTGGACGTACCCGGCGCTGCTCGCCGCGGCCCGGATCACCCTGCTCGACGAGGTCGGCGTGCACTACCGCCAGCGCCAGGAGGGCGGCAACATCCTGGCCACCGCCAGCCGCAAGCACTTCGACGTCTTCGCCCAGTACGACCTGGTCTTCGCCTTCCTGGACCGCCGCCCCGACCTCGACCACTGGCGCCCGGTCGTCTACGGCCGGATGCTGCACCACCTCAACACCGTCGTCTCCAAGCCCGGCCGGATCCCGCCCGGCGACCGCCGCGAGTACTTCCGCCGCGCCGCCGCCCACTGCGCCCGGCTCCGGCCGGCCGGCTACCGCCCGCCGCCCGGCGTGGACGGCGTGCGCACCGAACTGCTCAGCCACGGCCGCTACGGCGCCTACCAGACCGTCCGCGCCCTCGCCCGGGCCCGCCGGCTGGTGAAACGCTAGAATCTGCGCCGAGCCTGACGGCCATTCGGAGGACGGGCCGGTATAACCGGTCGGGTGGACTTCCTGACCCGCCTCCCGGTCATCGGCCCGCTCGTCACGTGGGTACTGCGCAGCCGCCCGTACCGGGTGTACGAGCACTTCTCCGCGGCCCGGGGCAACCGGCTGGCCGGTGCGGTCACCTTCTTCGGCTTCCTCGCCCTGTTCCCGCTGCTCACGGTGGGCCTGGCGATCGCCGTCTCGACGCTCAGCGGCAGCCAGGTCGCGGACCTGCAGAAGCACATCTCCGACCAGCTGCCGGGCATCTCGGAGGCGCTCAACCTGCCCTCCCTGGTGGCCAACGCGGGCGCCGTCGGACTGGTCAGCGGGGCGCTGCTGCTGGTCTCCGGCCTCGGCTGGGTGGACACCATGCGCACCTCGATCCGGGACGTCTGGCAGCTGCCCGACGACGACACCAACGTGGTACTGCGCAAGGGCTGGGACTGCGCGGTGCTGGCCGGCCTCGGCGTGGTGTCGCTGATCTCGGTGGGCGCCTCCACCGCCGGGACGACGCTGGCCGGGCGGATCGCCGACTGGACCGGGCTGCGCAGCGGCTACCTGCTGACCGGGGTCGGCGTGCTCATCGCCATAGCGTGCGACACGCTGCTCTTCGCCTACCTGCTGGCGCCGTTCCCCGGGATCGGCGGCCAGCGCCGGCGCGACGTGCTGCAGGGCGCGCTGATCGGCGCGGTCGGCTTCGAGCTGCTGAAGGTCCTGCTCGCCTCCTACCTCGGCTCCGTCGCCGGGAAGAGCCTGTACGGGGCCTTCGGCGTGCCGGTGGCGCTGCTGCTGTGGATCAACTTCGTCTCCCGGCTGCTGATGTACTGCGTGGCCTGGACGGCGATGGCCGATCCGGTGGCCGCCCGGGAGCGCACCCGGGAGCACGCCCGGGCGCTGCTGGCGGCGGCCGACGAGGCGGCGGCCGCGGACACGGCGGCGGCCCGGCCCCAGGAGAAACCCTGAGACCGGGCCGTCAGGCCGTCCGTTGGCCCGGCCGTCACCAGCCGGAGGGCCCGCGGCGGCCGCGCCGCAGGACCAGCACCCCGTAGCCGGCCGCGGCCGTCACCAGCACGACGGCCAGCCAGCCGCCGAGGCCGAGCCCGTCGTCCTCGGCGGCCGCCGGGGCGGCGGCGGGGGCGGTGCCGGGCCGGGTGGCGGGGGTGGAGTGCGGCGGGGGCGCGCCGGCGGTGCCGCCGGCCTGGCCGGAGGGCTCGCCGTCCGGCGGGAGCTCGTCGACCAGCTTGCCGACCGGCTGCACCTTGCCGGCCGCCGCGAAGCCCCAGTCCAGCAGGGCCGCGGTCTCGTCGTAGA
Source organism: Kitasatospora sp. NPDC057940 (assembly GCF_042887425.1). NCBI lineage: Bacteria > Bacillati > Actinomycetota > Actinomycetes > Kitasatosporales > Streptomycetaceae > Kitasatospora > Kitasatospora sp. NPDC057940. The sequence continues at coordinate 92,652 of NZ_JBHVPH010000028.1, read as the reverse complement.
CCTTCTGGTAGCCGTCCGGGTGCATCACGGTCACCAGCAGGGTGCGGCCGTTGCGTTCGGCGGCGCCGACGAAGGTCGAGCCGGCGTTGGTGGTGTAACCGTTCTTCACGCCGATCAGGCCGGGGTACTTGCCCAGCAGGCGGTCCGTGTTGGCGATCCCGAAACTGCCGCGCTGGCCGGTGTTCTTGTCCACCGCGCCCGGGAACATCGCCTGCCGGGTGGCGCAGTACATCCGGAAGTCGGGGTTGCGCAGGCCGGCCCGGGCGAACAGCGACAGGTCGTAGGCCGAGGAGAGCTGCCCGTCCATGTCGTAGCCGTCCGGGGAGATCACCCGGGTGTCCCGGGCCTGGAGGGCGTCGGCGCGGGACTGCATCTCGACGACGGTCTGCTCGACGCCGCCGTTCATGTGCGCCAGGACGTGTACGGCGTCGTTGCCCGAGCTCAGGAACACCCCGCGCCACAGGTCCTCGACCCGGTATTCCAGGTTCTCCTTGATGCCGACCAGGCTGCTGCCCTCACCGAGCCCGAGGATCTCCTCGTCGGCGACCTTGTGCACCGTGCTGCGGTCGAACTTGGGCAGCACGGTGTCGGCGAAGAGGATCTTCAGGGTGCTGGCCGGGGCGAGCCGCAGATGCGGGTTGCTGGCCGCCAGCACGTCGCCCGACGTGGCGTCGGAGACTATCCAGGACTCGCCGGTGAGGTCCCTCGGCAGGGCCGGGGCTCCGGCCAGCGGCGAGACCTGGACGCCGGAGCGCCCGAGCCGCTCGCCGCCGACCACGGAAGCGGCCGGGGGCGGCTCCTGCGGGGCGGCGACCGCCCCCGGGGCGGCTAACAGGGCCGGGAGGACCGCGGCGGTCGTGACGAACAGATGCGCGAATTTCTGACGACGTGTGGACACGCGCAGACCGTACCCACTCCGGGGCATCCGCTGTGCGCCACACCGAGCCGGTCCTCCGTATGAGGGGCCCGCCCTACGCCGATCGGCGGTCCGCGCATACTGGGGGACGCACCCCGCCTCCACACCCCCGACGAGGACCCCCATGAAGCTCAGCCGCCGCACCTCCTGGTTCCTGACCGCCTTCGGCGTCTGGTCGATCATCATCTGGACCACCTTCGTCAAGAACCTCTGGAAGGACTCCGGCGGCCAGGCCTTCACCAACGGCGACCACTCCCAGCCCACCGCCTTCTTCTGGATCCACCTCCTCCTCGCCGTCACCTCCTTCCTCCTCGGCATCGCCGTCGGCGCCATCGGCCTGCGCGGCATCCGCGCCACCCGCCGCACCCCGGCCACCGACTGAATCTCCGTTGCCGCTGTCGGTCCCCACTGGAAAGATCCTCACCGCTCGTACACGTGACGAGATCTCTCGATCAAAGGGGTGGGGTACTTCCATGACACTTCGGCATGCCCGCAGACTCGGCGGGGTGACGGCAGCCGCGATCGCGGCCGGCCTGCTCACCGCGCCCGGCGCCTTCGCCGCCGACACCGCGCCGGCCGTCCTCGGCACCAGCCAGGGCAGCGAGTACCGCGCCGACGCCTGCGACTCGACCACCGCCCCGAGCTGGGTCGGACGGACCATGAACGGCCCGACGCTCAACGCCAAGGTCACCGGCACCGGCGCCCGGTTCGGCGTCTGGGACGAGACCACGGGCGCCCAGGACCCGGTGTTCACCGGAACGGCCCAGGCGTACGGCCAGCAGGCCAAGGTCGCCGTCCCCGGCCTGGTGGACGGGCACGGCTACGCATGGCACGCCTGGGCCGTGCAGGACCAGCAGACCTCCGCCCCGTCGGCGGACTGCCACTTCCGGGTGGACACCACGAGCTCGACCGTCACGGTCTCCTCGCCCGACTTCCCGGCGGGCGGCACCGCCACCAAGTACGCGGGCCAGAGGGGGACCTTCGTCCTCACGACCGCCGACCCGGCCCCGGCCGGCGGGCAGGCCTCCGGTGTCGACTGCGTCCGGTACGGCTTCAGCAACCTCGGTGTCGGCGGCTGCGACTCGTCCGATGCCGTCAAGCCGGGTGCCGACGGCACGGTGACGGTCGACCTCAAGGTCCGGGACTGGGGGACCAACATCCTCAACGTCCAGGTGATGGACAAGGCGGGCAACGTCGGCGGGGCGTCCTACACCTTCTACGCACCGTCGAACCCGAACCCGCCGAAGACCCTCGGCGACGTCGACGGGGACGGCACCGCGGACATCCTGCTGCCCGACGCGCAGGGCAACCTGCAGTACCTCAGCGTGAACGCGTCCGGTACGACGCCGAATACGGTGATCAAGGGCGCCCGCGCGCCGTACGACGGCAACTGGGCGCCGTTCCAGGTGGCCCACCTGGGCTGGTCGAACCAGCACGCGCCGTCCTCGGACGACCTCTTCGTCCACAAGCCGGGCGACGGCTACCTCTACCAGTACCGGAACTTCGACTACGGCTCCTTCGGCCAGAGCTGGACGGGTGCCGCGCGTTCGACCCGCTGCGTGGACGCCACCGGGGCGGACGCGGCGTGCCCCGCCGACTACGCCTCCGACTGGTCGAAGGCGGACCAGCTCGTCGCGTTCGGTCCGGCGGCCGGCGGCTTCGCCCCGTCGCTGGTGACCCTTGAGGGAGGCGACCTCTGGCTGCACGCCGGTGGCAACTTCAGCTTCGGCACCCAGAAGGTGCGCAAGCTCACCACCACCGGCGACTGGGCCGGCTACGACCTGATCGCCCCCGGCCCGGATGCCGCCGGCAACCTCGCCCTGTGGGCGCGCGACCGGGCCACCGGTGACCTGCACGCCTACCCGGTCCCGAAGAAGGCCGACGGCACCTTCGACTTCTCCGCGCTCGCGGACCCGAAGGCGAACGTGGTCGCCACCGGCTTCACCACCGCCGCCTACCCGACCCTCGGCAGCTCGGGTGACGGTGACGGGGACGGCGCGCCGGACCTGTGGGCCGTGACCGCCGACCGGCACCTGGTGACCTTCAGCGGCTGGTCCGCCCCGAAGGACCTCGGCGCGCTGCGCTGAGCCCACGGCGAAGGCCCCCGTCCGATCGGATGATCGGACGGGGGCCTTCGCCGTGTCAGGCGGAGATCAGAAGCGGCGGGTGACCAGCGCCCGCTTCACTTCCTGGATCGCCTTGGTGACCTCGATGCCACGCGGGCAGGCCTCGGAGCAGTTGAAGGTGGTGCGGCAGCGCCACACGCCCTCACGGTCGTTGAGGATCTCCAGGCGCTGCTCGGCGCCCTCGTCGCGCGAGTCGAAGATGAAGCGGTGCGCGTTCACGATCGCGGCCGGGCCGAAGTACTGGCCGTCGTTCCAGAACACCGGGCAGGACGACGTGCACGCGGCGCACAGGATGCACTTGGTGGTGTCGTCGAAGCGCTCGCGCTCCTCGGCGGACTGCAGGCGCTCGCGGGTCGGGTCGTTCCCCTTGGTGATGAGGAACGGCATGACGTCCTTGTACGCCTGGAAGAACGGGTCCATGTCCACGACCAGGTCCTTGAGGACCGTGAGGCCCTTGATGGCCTCGATCGTGATCGGCTTCTCCGGGTTGACGTCCTTGATCAGGGTCTTGCACGCCAGCCGGTTGCGGCCGTTGATCCGCATGGCGTCGGAGCCGCAGATGCCGTGCGCGCAGGAACGGCGGTAGGTGAGGGTGCCGTCCTGCTCCCACTTGATCTTGTTGAGCGCGTCCAGGACGCGCTCCTTCGGGTCCAGCGTCAGCTGGTAGTCGACCCACACCGGGTCCGGGTGCTCCTCCGGGTTGAACCGGCGGATCCGGAAGGTGACGGTGATCAGCTCGACGCCGCCCGCCTCGACCGCGTCCAGAGCGGCCGAGTGCTTCTCCACGGTAGGAGTGCTCATCAGTACTTACGCTCCATCGGCTGGTAGCGGGTCGTGACGACCGGCTTGTAGTCGAGGCGGATGGAGGTGCTGCCGTCGGCGGCGACCTCCTGGTACGCCATGGTGTGCTGCATGAACTTCACGTCGTCACGGGTCGGGAAGTCCTCGCGGTAGTGGCCGCCGCGCGACTCCTCGCGGGCCAGCGCGGAGACGGCCAGCACCTCGGCCAGGTCGAGCAGGTTGCCCAGCTCGACGGCCTCCAGGAGGTCCGTGTTGTACCGGAAGCCCTTGTCCTGGATCGAGACGTTCTTGTAGCGCTCCTTCAGCGCGGCGATGTCCTCGACCGCCTGCTTCAGGGTGGCGCCGGTGCGGTACACCATCGCGTTGGCGTCCATGGTCTCCTGCAGCTCCTTGCGGATCTGCGCCACGGACTCGGTGCCGGCGGCCTCGCGCAGGCCGTCGACCAGGGCCTGGACCTTCTCGGCCGGGTTCTCGGGCAGCTCGACGAACTCGTGCACGTTGGCGTAGTCGGCGGCGGCGATGCCCGCGCGACGGCCGAACACGTTGATGTCCAGCAGCGAGTTGGTGCCCAGGCGGTTGGCGCCGTGCACGGACACGCAGGCGACCTCGCCGGCCGCGTACAGGCCCGGGACGACGTCGGTGTTGTTGCGCAGCACCTCACCCTCGACGTTGGTCGGGATGCCGCCCATGGCGTAGTGCGCGGTGGGCTGGATCGGGATCGGGTCCGTGTAGGGCTCGATGCCGAGGTAGGTGCGGGCGAACTCGGTGATGTCCGGGAGCTTGGCGTCCAGCTGCTCCGGCGGCAGGTGGGTCAGGTCCAGGTAGACGTGGTCGCCGTCCGGACCGCAGCCGCGGCCTTCGCGGATCTCGGTGTAGATCGCGCGGGAGCAGACGTCACGGGACGCGAGGTCCTTCATGACGGGGGCGTAGCGCTCCATGAAGCGCTCGCCGTCCTTGTTGCGCAGGATGCCGCCCTCGCCGCGGGCGCCCTCGGTGAGCAGGATGCCCATCCGCCAGATGCCCGTCGGGTGGAACTGGAAGAACTCCATGTCCTCCAGCGGCAGGCCGCGGCGGTACACCAGGGCCTGGCCGTCACCGGTGAGGGTGTGGGCGTTGGAGGAGACCTTGAAGAACTTGCCGGTGCCGCCGGAGGCGAACACGACGGACTTGGCCTGGAAGACGTGGATCTCGCCGGTGGCCAGCTCGTAGGCGACGACGCCGGCCGTCTTGCCCTCGTTGATCAGCAGGTCGAGGACGTAGAACTCGTTGAAGAACTCGACGCCGTGCTTGACGCAGTTCTGGAACAGCGTCTGGAGGATCATGTGACCGGTGCGGTCGGCCGCGTAGCAGGAGCGGCGGACGGGGGCCTCACCGTGGTTGCGGGAGTGCCCGCCGAAGCGGCGCTGGTCGATGCGGCCCTGCTCGGTGCGGGAGAAGGGCAGGCCCATCTTCTCCAGGTCGAGGACGGCGTCGATGGCCTCCTTGCACATGATCTCGGCGGCGTCCTGGTCGACCAGGTAGTCACCACCCTTGACCGTGTCGAAGGTGTGCCACTCCCAGTTGTCCTCCTCGACGTTGGCGAGGGCGGCGCACATGCCGCCCTGGGCCGCGCCGGTGTGGGACCGGGTGGGGTAGAGCTTGGTCAGGACGGCGGTGCGGGTGCGCTGCGTCGACTCGATGGCCGCGCGCATGCCGGCGCCGCCGGCGCCGACGATGACGGTGTCGTACTGGTGAATCTGCATGGGGGTTCTAACTCGCCTCTGGCCTCTGCCGATTGCCGATTAGATGCTTTGTCGTCAGATGTTGGGGTCGAAGGTGAAGATCACCAGGGTGCCGAGCAGCACGGTGAAGACCGTGGCGGTACCCATGAGCCCCTTCAGCCAGAGCCGGGTCGAGTCCTTCTCGGCGTAGTCGTTGATGACCTGCCGCATGCCGTTGGCGCCGTGGAGCATGGCGAGCCAGAGCATCGTGAGGTCCCAGACCTGCCAGAACGGCGAGGCCCAGCGGCCGGCCACGAAGGCGAAGCCGATCTTGGAGACGCCGCCGTCGAGCACCAGCATGATCAGCAGGTGGCCGAGGATCAGGACCACGAGGACGATGCCGGACAGGCGCATGAAGAGCCAGGCCAGCATCTCGAAGTTGGTGCGGGTGCGGCGCGGGGTCTTCTCGGTGCGCTTGCGCGGCGGCTCGATGACGAACGCGTCGGCCGGGTTGCCGGTGCCGAGGCCCTTGCCGGTGTGCGCCTGCGCGGAGGGGACGACCAGTGCGTCGGAGTATTCCGTGGACATGTGTCAGCTCACTTCCCGAACCAGGAGATCAGCGTGTGCTGCAGGATCCCGTAGAAGGAGCCGGCCATCAGCACGACCCAGACCGCCACGACGGTCCAGAGCATCTGCTTCTGGTACTTCGGGCCCTTGGACCAGAAGTCCACGGCGACGACCCGCAGGCCGTTGAGGGCGTGGAACAGGATGGCGGCCACCAGGCCGTACTCCATCAGGTTCACGAGAGGAGTCTTGTACGTCTGAATGACGGTGTCGTACGCCTCGGGCGACACTCGCACCAGAGCGGTGTCCAGGACATGGGCGAACAGGAAGAAAAAGATGAGGACGCCGGTGACTCGATGAGCCACCCAGCTCCACATGCCTTCCCGGCCGCGGTACAGCGTTCCAGCCGGCACGGAAAAACCCTCCGGAAGCGATTGGGGGCTCGGCCGGCTTCGGTGTCGGTCAGCCCGGCCAGGTACGGTCCACCGGCCGCCAGCATCCTATCGACGCTGCGTCGCGAACCGCCTCCGGGGGTCGTAGGTGTGATCAATCAGGCACGACTGGCCTAGCCGGACGGGAACCAGCGACACTTCGGTCGCTCTGGGTGACCGCTCGACTGCGTTACGGTGGCGGCCCGCTCCGCCGTCGACACCCTGCCGAGGCCCCCGTGCCGCTTCGCCCCGCCCGACCGCCCGCCGCCGCCCTCGTGGCCCTGCTGCTGCTCGCCACGGGCTGCACCACGGTCGGCGGCTCCTCCGCGGACCGGGCCGCCGGGCCAGGCCGCGAGTTGTCCGCGGCCGAGCTGCGGGCGGCCGCGGTGGCCGACGCCGACCTCGGGGCGGGCTACACGGTGACGGTGATGACGCCCGGCCACGGCGACACCGGGGCGGGCGCGGGGCGGGAGGTCGCGGACGTCCCGGCCTGCCAGCCGCTGCTGGACGCGGTGACCCCGGCCGCCCCGGCGGCCACCGGCGCCGGGGCCGCCCCGGCCTCGCCGGCCCCGGGCTACCCGTACGCGGAGACGGACCTGAGCGTGGCCCGGGCCGCCGATCCCAGGGGCGGTGTGTACGGAGGGCTGCTCGGCTACCGGGCGGGACGGGCGGCCGCGCTCCAGGCGGAGCTGGAGAAGCTGTTCGTCCCGTGTGCCGCGTTCACCTCGACGGCCCCGGCGCCGCCCGCCGAGAAGCCGGGGAAGAAGGCGCCGATCCGGACCAGGCACCGGCTGAACCGTGAGGACACGCCCACCCCCGGGGGAGCGGACGCCGCGCTCGGATTCACCCTGACGAATGAATCGGGGAACGCGGTGCTCTCGCAGCATGCGGTGCTGGCCCGGATCGGGCCGGCGCTCGCGGTGTTCACCACCTTCGGGGTCGCCGCCGAGCCGGCCGCCGCGCCGGACGAGGTGATCGTCCGGCAGCAGGTGGCCAAGCTGCGGGCCGCGCAGGTGAAGAAGAAGTAGCGGGCGGAGAGGGAGTGGGCGGGATGGGGGAGGAGTCGGCGGCTCAGCGCGCCCCGGCCTCCGAATGGGTGGCGACCAGGTGCTCCAGTCGGGTGAGGGAGATCCGGCGGAGCTCGTCCGCCGAGATCAGCCGCTCCTCGTCCGGGTCGTTGGCCAGCCGGGTGCGGATCGAGGAGAGCACGGTGTCGAGCATCTCCTCCGGGGCCACGCCCTCCAGGCAGACCACGAAGACGTGGCCGAACCTGGCCTCGTACGCGGCGTGGGCGGCCCGCAGCGCGGTGTGCGCGGCCTGGCTGCCCGGTGCCCGCATGCCGAGCAGCGGTTGCGGCATCCAGCTCTCGTCGGCGAGCGCCTCGGCCAGGTCGGCCGGGCGGAGGTCGTAGGAGGCCTCGCTGGCGGCGGCCAGCAGGGACTCTATGTCGGGGTAGGGCCGGTGGGCGGTGAGCCGCAGGGCCCAGCGGTGGCTGCCGCAGCAGGCCAGCAGGGCCTCCTCGGCGGCGCCGGCATCGGCTTCGTTGAAGCGGTGCAGCCCGAGGAGGGTCGGCTCGGAGCTTGGATCGAGCCGCTGTGGCGGGATGTCGCTGGCCAGCGGGTCCTCCTCGTGAGGGCGGGAAGGTGCCGGTGAAGTGGGGTGGGGTGAAGCAGCTGAAGTATGGGGGCTGCGGGCGGCGTCACGGCGCCGGTCGGGCAGCTCCTCAAAGGTAGTTGAGCCGTCATCAGTTGGGGAGGGCGCGCGCGGGATTCATCCGGACGAGCTATCAAGTTGTGACGTTGACATCTTCGTGTCAGCGCCCTCCCCGCATTCATCTGTCAATCCGCCGTCTGTCGACCCGGCGTCCCCGCCTCAGGAGCAGCGGGTTCCGTCGGCCGGCATCGTGCCCTCGGTCAGGTAGGCCTCCAGGGCCCGGTCGATGCAGACGTTGCCCTTGCCGAAGGCCCCGTGCCCCTCGCCGACCCGGGTGAGCAGGGTGGCGTTGGCGAAGCCCTTGGCCAGCGCCTCGGCCGAGGCGTACGGGGTGGCCGGGTCGCCGGTGGAGCCGACCACCAGGATCGGGGCGGCGCCCTCCGCCCGGATGGTGTGCGGCTTCTCCGTGGTCTTGAACGGCCAGTAGGCGCAGCCGGCCTCGCTGTAGTCGTCCACGGTGGTGCCCTTGGACAGCAGCGGCGCCTCGGCGGTCAGCCGGTCCACCGCCTGCTTGGCGTGTTCCGGCGTCGGTGCCGGGCGGGCCGCGTCGGCGCAGCTGATCGCGCCGTTGGACTCCTGCATCGGGCTGTAGTGGCCGTTCTCGTCGCGGCCGTTGTAGCCGTCGGCGGAGTTCATCAGGTAGTCGCCCTTGCCGCGCACCATCGCCCAGCCCAGGGCGGCGCGCAGGTACTTCCAGGAGGTCTTCTCGTCGCCGTAGAGCGTCTGGATGGTGCCGGTCCAGGCCAGGTCGCGGCCCAGCTTGCGGCCGTCCTTGACGGTCAGCGGGTGGTCGTACAGACCGTCCAGGAAGTCGGCGGCCTTCTTGGCGGCCTTGGCCGGGTCCTTGCCGAGCGGGCACTCGTCGGCGTGGTTCTCCACGCAGTCGGCGGCGAAGCGCTCGAAGGACTTCTCGAAGCCGATCTGCTGGTCGACGCCGTGGTCCATGGTGTCCTGGGAGGGGTCGACGGCGCCGTCCAGGACGAGCCGACCGGTGTTCTTCGGGAACTCCTCGGCGTACAGCGAGCCGAGGTAGGTGCCGTAGGAGACGCCGAGGTAGTTGAGCTTCTTGTCGCCGCTGACGGCGCGCAGCACGTCCAGGTCGCGAGCGGTGTTGCGGGTGCCGACGAACGGCAGCAGTTTGCCGGACTTGGCCTGGCAGGCGGCGGCGTGCTCGGTGGCCTGCTTGACGTGCTCGGCCTTGCGGGTCGCCAGGTCGAGCGGGGCGTCCTGCTGGTCGGCGGCGTCGCGCTGCTTGTCGTCGTAGCAGACGATCGGTGAGCTGTCCCCGGTGCCGCGCGGGTCGAAGCCGATGACGTCGAAGCGGTTGTGCAGGGTGCCGGTGTAGTCCTTGGCGCCGTACTTGACCATCCCGACGCCGGACTCGCCCGGGCCGCCCGGGTTGACCATCAGCGAGCCGATCCGCTGGTCCGGCTTGGCAGCCGGGTACTTGACCAGGGCGAGGTCGATCGCGTCGGCGCCGGGGTTGGCGTAGTCGAGCGGGACGTGCAGCTTGCCGCACTGCATCCCCGATGTGTCGATCTTGAGCTTCTCGGCCGTGGGGTCGGCCGGGCAGTCGGCCCAGGCGATCTGCTGGCCGTAGAAGGGCTGGAGGGCCGGGTCGGCCTCGCCGGTGGGCTTGGGCGTCGGGGTCGGCGGCGGGGTGGCCGTGGGGCTCGTGGTGCCGGGCGCGGAGGTGCCGGCGGCCTGGTCCTGGGACGGCTTGGCGGTGTCGTCGCACGCGGCGGTGAGGAGCAGGGCGCCTGCCGCCAGAGCGGTCAGCAGGACCCGTGGGCGGGCGGCCCGGAAGGTTCTCATCGCACGTGTGTACCACTGGCGGGTGACACGTTTGATCATGGCCCCCGGGCTGCCCGTCCGGGAGGGGTCAGCCGCGGTGGACCTTGTGGTTGGCGGCCTGGGCGCGGGGGCGGACGACCAGGAGGTCGATGTTGACGTGCGGGGGGCGGGTGACCGCCCAGGCGACGGTGTCGGCGACGTCCTCCGAGGTCAGCGGCTCGGCCACGCCGGCGTAGACGGCCGCGGCCTTCTCCTCGTCGCCGCGGAAGCGGGTGACCGCGAAGCCCTCGGACTTCACCATGCCGGGGGCGATCTCGATCACCCGGATCGGCTCCCCGCACAGCTCCAGGCGCAGCGTCGCCGCGATGGTGTGCGCGGCGTGCTTGGCCGCGACGTACCCGCCGCCGCCCTCGTACGCGGCCAGCGCGGCGGTCGAGGAGAGCACCAGCACGGTGCCGTCGCCGGTGGCCCGCAGGGCCGGCAGCAGCGCCTGCGTCACGTGCAGCACGCCGAGCACGTTCACCTCGTACATGGCCCGCCAGTCGGCCGGGTCGCCGTGCTCGACCGTCTCGGCGCCGATCGCCCCGCCGGCGTTGTTCACCAGTACGTCGACCCGGCCGACCTCGGCCGCGAAGGCGTCCACGGCGGCCCGGTCGGTGACGTCGAGCGTGACCGCCCTGGCCGAACCGCCTCCGTCGACGATCTCCTTGGCCAGCGCCTCGATCCGCTCGGTCCGCCGGGCGGTCAGCACCACGTCGAAGCCCTCGGCCGCCAGCCGGCGGGCGGTCGCCGCGCCGATTCCGCTGCTGGCACCGGTGACCACGGCCACCTTCTGCTCGGTCATTGCCACTCCCTGGGGCTCATCCGGTCGTTCACCCGATCATCTCAACCGCCTCCGCGCCCGCGCCGACCGGTCCCGCTCCGGGTCCTGTCCTACATTGCGAGGACCGACCGATGCCCCCGCCGATCCCGTGGAGGGACCTCATGGCAGCCGAGCCGCGCCGCGCCGAGTCAGGTTTCCCGATCGAGCCGCTGTACGGCCCGGAGGCGCTGGCCGACTGGGATCCGGCGAGCAGGCTCGGCCGGCCGGGGGAGTACCCGTACACCCGGGGCGTCTACCCGACGATGTACGCCGGGCGGCCGTGGACGATGCGCCAGTACGCGGGCTTCGGCACCGCCGCCGAGTCCAACGCCCGCTACCGGCAGCTGATCGCGGGCGGCGGCACCGGCCTGTCGGTGGCCTTCGACCTGCCCACCCAGATGGGCTACGACTCGGACGCGCCGCTCGCCGCCGGGGAGGTGGGCAAGGTGGGCGTGGCCGTCGACAGCGTCGAGGACCTGGCCGTGCTGTTCGACGGCATCCCGCTGGGCGGGGTGTCCACCTCGATGACCATCAACGCGCCCGCCGCCCTGCTCCTGCTGCTCTACCAACTGGTCGGCGAGGCCCAGGGGGTGGCGCCGGCCCGGCTGACCGGCACGGTCCAGAACGACGTGCTGAAGGAGTACATCGCCCGGGGCACGTACATCTTCCCGCCGCAGTCCTCGCTGCGGCTGGTCGCGGACGTCTTCCGGTACTGCCGGGCGGAGATCCCGCGCTGGAACACCATCTCCATCTCCGGCTACCACATGGCCGAGGCCGGGGCGGATCCGGCGCAGGAGATCGCCTTCACGCTGGCCAACGGCATCGCCTACGTCCGTACCGCGATCGCCGCCGGGATGGCGGTGGACGACTTCGCCCCCCGGCTCTCGTTCTTCTTCGTGGCCCGGGTCACGCTGCTGGAGGAGGTGGCCAAGTTCCGTGCCGCCCGCCGGATCTGGGCCAGGGTGATGCGGGAGGAGTTCGGCGCGAAGGACCCGCGCTCGTGGATGCTGCGCTTCCACACCCAGACCGCCGGGGTGCAGCTCACCGCCCAGCAGCCCGAGCTGAACCTGGTCCGGGTCTCGGTGCAGGCGCTCGCCGCGGTGTTCGGCGGCACCCAGTCGCTGCACACCAACGGCTTCGACGAGGCGATCGCGCTGCCCACCGAGAAGGCCGCCCGGCTCGCCCTGCGGACCCAGCAGGTGCTCGCCCACGAGACCGACGTGACCGCCACCGTCGACCCGTTCGCCGGCTCGTACGCGGTCGAGTCGCTGACCGACGAGGTGGAGGCCGCCGCGCTGGCGCTGATGGCCCGGGTCGAGGAGCTGGGCGGCGCGGTGGCCGCGATCGAGCAGGGCTTCCAGAAGGCCGCGATCGAGCGCACCGCCTACCGGATCCAGCAGGAGACCGACTCCGGCGAGCGGACGGTGGTCGGTGTCAACCGCTTCCGGCTGGACGCCGAGGAGCCGTACCGGCCGCTGCGGGTGGATCCGGTGGTCGAGCGGCAGCAGGCCGAGCGGCTGTCCCGGCTGCGCGCCGGGCGGGACCGCGGGGCCGTCACCCGGGCGCTGGACGGGCTGCGCCGCACCGCGGAGGGGACGGGGAACGTGCTGTACCCGATGAAGGAGGCGCTGGCCGCGCGGGCCACCGTCGGCGAGGTCTGCGACGCCCTGCGGGAGGTGTGGGGCGTGTACGCCCCGGTGGAGCGCTTCTGACGCCTGGTCAATGAGGGGGCGGCCGTGACCGCCGCTCCGGGGGATCGTTGCACAGGGCAAGCAACCGGGGAAGGCGGCTGAAACGAGATGTCATACCCACCTGTTCGGCCGGTATGCGCCCATCCGGGGACTAGTTTTCCGGAAGTCGGGCCAAATCCCCCCAACAGGCCTACCCTTGTTGAGATGAACCGTCCTGAGCCCGCTCAGCCGGGCGCCACTCTGGCCACCGCACGCCCCGCCGCCGAACTGCGCGCCCGGGTCCGGGGGCTGGAGTCCGAGCTGATCGCCTTCCGCCGTGACCTGCACCGGCACCCGGAGCTCGGCCGCCAGGAGTTCCGCACCACCGGCCTGCTCCGCGACCGGCTGGTGGCGGCCGGCCTGAGCCCGCGGGTGCTGCCCGGTGGCACCGGCCTGATCGTCGACGTCGTCCCGGTCGGCACCGCCCCCGGCACCGAGTTCCTGGCCTTCCGCGCCGACATCGACGCGCTGCCGATCGACGACGCCAAGACCGAGGTGCCGTACCGCTCGACCGTCCCAGGCCGGGCCCACGCCTGCGGCCACGACGTGCACACCGCGGTGGTGCTCGGCACCGCCCTGGTGCTGGCCGAGGCCGCCCGCACCGGCGAACTGCGCCGTCCCGTCCGGCTGGTGTTCCAGCCGGCCGAGGAGGTCCTGCCGGGTGGTGCGCTGGACGTGATCAAGGCCGGGGGGATGGACGGCGTCGGCCGGATCTTCGCGGTGCACTGCGACCCCAAGGTGGAGGTGGGCCGGATCGCCCTGCGCACCGGGGCGATCACCTCGGCCTGCGACCGCCTGGTGCTGCACCTGGACGGCCCCGGCGGGCACACCGCCCGCCCGCACCTGACCACCGACCTGGTGGCCGCGGTCGCCCGGATGGCCGCCGACCTGCCGGGCGCGCTGGCCCGCCGGATGGACCCGCGCTGGGGCGTCAGCCTGGTCTGGGGCCGGATCGCCTCCGGCTCCGCGCCCAACGTCATCCCGCAGCACGCCGAACTGGAGGGCACCGTCCGCTGCCTGGAGCTGGACGGCTGGCGCGAGGCGCCCGACCTGCTGCACGAGCTGATCGCCAAGCTCGCCGAGACCTACCGGGCGAAGTGGACGCTGGACTACCACCGAGGGGTGCCGCCGGTGGTCAACGAGGCGGTCTCGGTCGCCCTGCTGGACGCGGCGATGACCGACCGGTTCGGCCGGGAGGGCGCGCAGGTGGTGGAGAGCACCGAGCAGAGCCTGGGCGGCGAGGACTTCTCCTGGTACCTGGAGCACGCCCCGGGCGCGCTGGCCCGGCTCGGCGTCCGCACCCCCGGTGACACCACCGTCCGCGACCTGCACCAGGGCCGCTTCGACGCCGACGAGCGCGCGATCGGGATCGGCGTGGAGCTGTTCGCGGCGCTCGCCCTGGACGAGCCGCAGAACTGAGCCGCGGGACTGAGTCACGGGACCGAGCTGCGGACTGAGTCGCGAACTGAGCTGCGGAGACCGAACGGCAGGACCGAGCCGCAGGACCGAGTCTCGAACTGAGTTGCGAAAACCGAACAGCAGGACTGGGCCGCGGGATTGAGCGGCGCACGCCGTCCCCGGCCATCTCCACGGGCACTGCGTGAACGCCCCCCGAGGGCGACCCTCCGGACGACCGGCCGGCACCCCATCGCGGTGACCGGCCGGTTTACCGCGATCCGGGGTTATCGAACGGTTCCGTAGACTGAGCCGCAAAACCAGCTTTGGATCACCGTCCGCGCACGGGAATAGGGCCTTGGGAAGACCGTGAGACCACGGTTTGATAACAACCCGAATGGTCCGGCACCCCGTAACCCAACCGTGTTCTACGCGCGTTACGGTGGCGTCCGACCACGCTAATCAGGTGCGTGTGAGAAGGAGATACTCCCTTGCGCCGTTCAATGAAGCTCGCTGCGGTTGTGCTCTCGGGTTCCCTGGGCATGGCCTCGCTCGCCGCTTGCGGCGCAAAGAGCACTGACAGCAACACCTCCTCCGGTTCGGGCGACGGCTCGATCAAGGTCGGTATGGCCTACGACATCGGCGGCCGTGGCGACCAGTCGTTCAACGACTCCGCCGCCCGCGGTCTCGACAAGGCCAAGGCCGACCTCGGCGTCGCGGTCACCGAGGCCGACGCCAAGACCGGTGAGGCGGAGGCTGACAAGGAGACCCGCCTCAAGAACCTGATCGACGGCGGTTACAAGACGATCATCGCGGTCGGCTTCGTCTACCAGCAGGCGGTCGACAAGGTCGCCAAGGACAACCCGAACGTCAAGTTCGCGATCATCGACTCGAACGACAAGGACCAGCCGTCCAACGTCACTTCGCTGGTCTTCGCCGAGCAGGAGGGTTCGTACCTCGCCGGCGTCGCCGCCGCGAACAAGTCGAAGTCCAAGCACGTCGGCTTCATCGGCGGTGTGCAGACCGAGCTGATCAAGAAGTTCGAGGCCGGTTACAAGGCGGGTGTGAAGTCCGTCGACGCGAACATCCAGGTCGAGACCACCTACCTGACCACGCCTCCGGACTTCACCGGCTTCAACTCGCCCGACAAGGGCAAGGAGGCCGCGCAGGGCCAGCTCGACAAGGGCGCGGACGTCATCTACGCCGCCGCCGGCTCCTCCGGCAACGGCGCCATCGAGGCCGTCGCCAACAAGCAGGGCGCCTACGCCATCGGCGTCGACTCCGACCAGGCCGCCCAGCCGGCCCTGGCGAAGTACAAGAACAGCATCCTCACCTCGATGGTGAAGAACGTCGACAACGCGGTCTTCTCCTACATCGAGTCGGTCAAGAAGGGCCAGCCGTTCACCGGCATCAAGCTCTTCGACCTGAAGGCCGAGGGCGTCTCGCTCGCCACCACCGGCGGCAAGCTCGACGACATCCAGGACAAGCTGAAGGCTGCCACCACGCAGATCACCTCCGGCGCCACCACCGTCCCGACCACGCCGGCCCAGTAAGGCCCGCGCGTCCCGGACGCACCAGCGACTGCCGCCTGCCCGGCAGCGCGACGAACGACAGAGCAACACGGGAGGGGCCCGGCAGGGTGCGCTCAACGCGTACCCCCGGGCCCCGTCCCGTCCCCCCGTCTTCCCCTTGGCCCTCCCAGCGCAACGACGCGCCTCCAGACCACCAGGAGATCGCCATCACCGCATCCGACCCCGTCCCCCCGCGCGAGGACGGTACCCCCAGCGCGGGGACGGCGACATCGGCCGTCGAACTGCGCGGCATCACCAAGCGCTTCCCCGGTGTCGTGGCCAACCACGACATCAACCTCACCGTCCGCAGCGGTACCGTGCACGCCCTCATGGGTGAGAACGGCGCCGGCAAGTCGACGCTGATGAAGATCCTGTACGGCATGCAGAAGCCGGACGAGGGCACCATCGCGATCAACGGCGAGACGTGCGAGTTCAACACCCCGGGCGACGCCATCTCCCGCGGCATCGGCATGGTCCACCAGCACTTCATGCTGGCCGACAACCTCACCGTGTGGGAGAACGTCGTCCTCGGCGGCGAGAAGCTCCACGGCATCGGCGCCAAGGCGAAGGCGAAGATCAAGGAGATCTCCGACCAGTACGGCCTGGGCGTGCGCCCGGACGCCCTGGTCGAGGACCTCGGCGTCGCCGACCGCCAGCGCGTCGAGATCCTCAAGGTGCTCTACCGCGGCGCCAAGATCCTGATCCTCGACGAGCCGACGGCCGTGCTCGTCCCGCAGGAGGTCGACGCGCTGTTCGACAACCTGCGCGAGCTCAAGTCCGAGGGCGTCACCGTCATCTTCATCTCGCACAAGCTGCACGAGGTGCTGGCGGTGGCCGACGCGATCAGCGTGATCCGGCGCGGCACCACGGTCGGCGACGCCGACCCGAAGGCCGTCACCGCCCGTCAGCTGGCCGAGATGATGGTCGGCGCCGAGCTGCCCTCCCCGGAGAGCCGCGAGTCGACCGTCACCACGACCGAGATGCTCGACGTCAAGGACCTGCGGATCGCCAAGACCGACGCCGAGGGCATCGAGCGCGTCGTCCTCGACGACATCTCGCTGCGCATCCACAAGGGCGAGATCCTCGGCATCGCCGGCGTCGAGGGCAACGGCCAGGCGGAACTGGTCGAGGCCATCATGGGCATGCTGCCGCTGGACGGCGGCACCGTCACCCTGGACGGCAAGGACCTCTCCGGCTCGCTCACCCGGGCCCGCCGCGAGGCCGGCATCGGCTACATCCCCGAGGACCGCCACAAGCACGGCCTGCTGCTGGAGGCCCCGCTCTGGGAGAACCGGATCCTCGGTCACGTCACCGAGGCGCCCAACTCCAAGGGCGTCCTGCTCGACCCGGGCGCCGCCCGCAAGGACACCTGGCGGATCGTCGAGGACTACGACGTCCGCACCCCGGGCATCGAGGTCACCGCGGCCTCCCTCTCCGGCGGCAACCAGCAGAAGCTGATCATCGGCCGCGAGATGAGCCACCAGCCCAAGCTGCTGATCGCCGCGCACCCCACCCGTGGTGTGGACGTCGGCGCGCAGGCGCAGATCTGGGAGCACATCCGGGTCGCCCAGCGGGCCGGCCTGGCCGTCCTGCTGATCTCCGCGGACCTGGACGAGCTGATCGGCCTGTCCGACACCATCCGGGTCATCTACCGCGGGCGCCTGGTCGCCGACGCCGACCCGGCCACCGTCACCGCCGAGGACCTCGGCACCGCCATGACGGGTGCCGCCAGCGGCCACCTCGAGTCCGATGCGGAGGCCGTCGAGCACTTCCACGAGATCCTCGTGGAGGGCACCGAGGCCGAGTCCGACGCCGGCCCCACCGACACCGCCGACGACCCGCAGGCGGGGGAGTAACCCACATGACCAGTCCCAACACCGCCGCCAAGCGCAGCCTGGCGCAGCGGATCAGCGGTGAGCGGATCGTGCTCGCACTGGCGGCGCCGGTGCTCGCGGTCGTGCTCTCCATCGTGATCTGCTCCGTCCTGCTGGCGACTTCGGGCAAGAACCCGTTCGACGCGTGGAACGTGATGCTCACGTACGCCGGCAAGTCGGACGGCCAAGTGGGGATCCTCAACCGGTCCACCACGTACTACCTGGCCGCCGCTGCCGCCGCCTTCGGGTTCCGGATGAACCTGTTCAACATCGGCGTCGAGGGCCAGTACAAGGTCGCGGCGCTGTTCGCGGCCTTCGTCGGTGCCAAGGTCGACCTGCCGGCGATCATCCAGATCCCGCTGCTGCTGGTCACCGCCATGCTGGTCGGCGGCCTGTACGCGAGCATCGCCGGTCTGTTGAAGGTCTACCGCGGGGTCAGCGAGGTCATCTCGACCATCATGCTGAACTCGATCTCGATCGCGGTCGTCGGCCTGCTGCTCGTCCCCGGCGTCTTCGCGCCGAAGACGAGCTCCACCAGCAACTCGATCCAGACCGACCCGATCTCGCAGTCCAGCCACTTCTTCACGATGGAGACGGCGGGTGGCCCGCTCTGGGGCTTCATCTTCGTCGCCGCCCTGGTCGGCGTGGTGTTCCAGTTCGCGCTGACCCGCACCCGCTTCGGCTTCGACCTGCGCGCCACCGGCCGCTCGGAGTCGGCCGCGACCGCGTCCGGCGTGAACGTCAAGCGCATGGTGATCATCTCGATGGCGGTCTCCGGCGCGATCGCCGGTCTGATCGGCATGCCCGAGCTGGTGCAGAACTCGTTCTACTACGGCCAGAGCTTCCAGCCCGGTCTGGGCTTCCTCGGCATCTCGATCGCCCTGCTCGGCCGCAACAGCCCGATCGGCATGGCCTTCGCGGCCCTGCTGTTCGCCTTCCTGGACACCACCGGCTCCCAGCTGCCGCTCCAGGGCGGCTTCCCCTTCGAGATCGTCGACGTCATGAAGGGCACCATCGTCATCTGCGTCGTCGTCGCCTACGAACTGGTGCGCCGCTACGGCCTGAAGCGCCAGCAGCAGAAGGTCGGCGCCCAGCTCGCCGCCCAGCTCGCGGCTCAGCCCGCGGCCACTGAGAAGAAGGAGGTGTCCGCATGAGCACGGCTACCGCCGCGCGTCCGAAGGCGCCGGGCGCGCCCACCAAGAAGCGCAAGATGTCCTGGCCGGTGGTGCTGCTGCTGATCGCGGGCGCCCTGGTCCTGTTCTCCGCCGTGGGCATGGCCACCGGCAACCACGCGCTGACCTCCTCCGGTCAGATCACCGCCGCGCTCAGCGCCGCCGTGCCGATCGGCATGGCCGGTCTGGGCGGTCTGTGGTCCGAGCGGGCCGGCGTGGTCAACATCGGCCTCGAAGGCATGATGGTCGCCGGCACCTTCTGCGGTGCCTGGGCCGGCTACCTGGTCAACCCGTGGGTCGGCCTGCTGGCCGGCATGCTCGGCGGCGCGCTCGGCGGTCTGCTGCACGCGCTCGTGACCGTCACCTTCGGCGTCGACCACATCGTCTCCGGCGTCGGCATCAACCTGCTGATCCCCGGCATCTGCGCGTACGTCAACCGGATCTACTACAAGGACTACATCGCGGTCGGCGCGGGTGCGAACCAGTCGCCGCCGGCGGATCCGCTGCCGTACATCACCGTCCCCGGGCTGTCCTCGTGGCTGTCCGACATCGAGAAGCACCACTGGTTCCTGGTCTCGGACGTGGCCGGCGTGGTCGGCGGCCTGGTCACCAACATCTCGGTGGTCGTGCTGGTGGCCGGCGCGATGATCGTGGTCAGCTACTTCGTGCTCTGGCGCACGGTGTTCGGCCTGCGGCTGCGCTCCTGCGGTGAGAACCCGACCGCCGCCGAGTCGCTGGGCGTCAACGTCTACAAGTACAAGTACCTCGCGGTCATCGCCTCCGGCGCCTTCGCGGGCCTCGGCGGTGCGTACCTCTCGCTGGTCGCGGCGCACTTCTACAAGGACGGCCAGACCCTCGGCCGCGGCTTCATCGGTCTCGCCGCGATGATCTTCGGCAACTGGATGCCGGGCGGCCTCGCCATGGGCGCCGGCCTGTTCGGCTTCACCGACAGCCTCCAGCTGCGCGACCCGGAGTCGGTGCACGTGCTGATCCTGACCGTCGCCATCGCGATGGCGCTGCTCGCGCTCTGGCAGCTGTACCGGCGCAAGTTCACCGGTGCGGCGATCTCCTTCGTGGTCGCCGGCGGTCTCGGCGCCTGGTACGCGCTCACCGACGAGGTGCAGCGCCCGCTGATCGTCGCCACGCCGTACGTGATCACCCTGGTGGTGCTCTCGCTGGCCTCCCAGCGGCTGCGGATGCCGAAGGCCGACGGCCAGATCTACCGCAAGGGCCAGGGCAAGTGACGGCGCCTGCGGCGTCGGCCGCGATCGACTGGGAGCGGCTGCGCGCGGCCGCGCGCGAGGCGATGACCCACGCGTACGCCCCGTACAGCAAGTTCCCGGTCGGCGCGGCCGCGCTGGTGGACGACGGGCGGCTGGTCACCGGCTGCAACGTCGAGAACGCCTCGTACGGGCTCGGGCTGTGCGCCGAGTGCGGGCTGGTGTCGGCGCTGCACGCCACCGGCGGCGGCCGGCTGACGGCCTTCACCTGCGTCGACGGCGCGGGCGAACTGCTGATGCCGTGCGGGCGCTGCCGCCAGCTGCTCTACGAGCACGGCGGGCCGGAACTGCTGATCGAGCTGCCCTCCGGGATCCGCCCGATGAGTGAGGTCCTGCCCGACGCGTTCGGGCCGGAACGGCTCTAGCTTCGACAATTGTTACGCGCGTAGAGTGTCGCGAGTGGGCCGGAACCCGGTCATCTCGCGACACTCTTCGCTTTTGAAACCCCTCTTGGAGCACGCATGGACGCCATCTCCGTCATCAGGACCAAGCGCGACAGCGGAGAGCTGAGCGACGCTCAGATCGACTGGGTCATCGACGCCTACACCCGCGGCGAGGTCGCCGACGAGCAGATGTCCGCCCTGGCCATGGCGATCCTGCTGAACGGCATGAAGCCGCACGAGATCAGCCGCTGGACCGACGCCATGATCCGCTCCGGCGTCCGGATGGACTTCTCCTCGCTGCCGCTGCCCACCAGTGACAAGCACTCCACCGGCGGCGTCGGCGACAAGATCACCCTCCCGCTCGCCCCGCTCGTCGCCGCCTGCGGCGCCGCCGTCCCGCAGCTCTCCGGCCGCGGCCTCGGCCACACCGGCGGCACCCTCGACAAGCTGGAGTCCATCCCCGGCTGGCGCGCCCTGCTCTCCAACGAGGAGATGCTCGACGTCCTGCGCTCCACCGGCGCGGTCATCTGCGCCGCCGGTGACGGCCTCGCGCCCGCCGACAAGAAGCTCTACGCGCTGCGCGACGTCACCGGCACCGTCGAGGCCATCCCGCTGATCGCCTCCTCGATCATGTCCAAGAAAATCGCCGAAGGCACCGGCGCCCTGGTCCTGGACGTCAAGGTCGGCTCCGGCGCCTTCATGAAGAACATCGACAACGCCCGCGAACTCGCCCGCACCATGGTCGGCCTGGGCACCAACGCCGGCGTGAACACCGTCGCCCTGCTCACCGACATGTCCACCCCGCTCGGCCTCACCGCCGGCAACGCGCTGGAGGTCCGCGAGTCGATCGAGGTGCTGGCCGGCGGCGGCCCCGCCGACGTCGTCGAGCTCACCCTCGCCCTCGCCCGCGAGATGCTCGCCGCGGCCGGCGTGCACGGCAAGGACCCGGCCGACGCGCTGCGCGACGGCTCCGCGATGGACCACTGGCGCCGCATGATCGCCGCCCAGGGCGGCGACGTCGACGCCCCGCTCCCGGTCGCCCGCGAGCAGCACGTCATCCCGGCGCCCGCCTCCGGCGTCCTCACCGAGCTCGACGCCTACGCCGTCGGCGTCTGCGCCTGGCGCCTCGGCGCCGGCCGCGCCCGCAAGGAGGACCCGGTCCAGGCCGGCGCCGGCGTCGAGATGCACGCCAAGCCCGGCGACACCGTCGTGGCCGGCCAGCCCCTGCTGACCCTGCACACCGACACCCCCGAGCGCTACGACTACGCCATCGAGGCGCTGGCCGGCGGCATCGCGGTCTCCCCGGCCGGCACGGCCTTCACCCCGAACCCGATCGTCCTCGACCGCATCGCGTGACGGCTTGATTACCCCATGTGCGGCAGCGTGTCCTAGGCTGCCGCACATGGGAGTTGACCGCTTCACGGTCGAGATCGAACCGGAGGTCCGACAGTGGCTCTGCGAGCTGCCGGACCGGTGCTATCGCAAGGTCGAAGAGACCGTCGATCTGCTGGCCGACCACCCCACGACACTCGGTGAGCCGTATACGCGCCATCTGGCGGGTCCGCTGCGAGAATTGCGCTTCGGCCTCGCGGGTATGGCTACCAGGGTCACGTACTGGCTCGGGCCTGAGCGGCGGATCATTCTTCTGACGGTGTTCGCCAAAACCCGGATGAGGGAGACTGCTGAAGTCACCCGGGCGATGTGGGCGCAGAAGATCTGCGAGTCAGAGCACGACCCTGCGCACGAAGAGTTCAGCCGGATCTTCGGAAAGGGAGAGCAGCGATGAACCACCTCCAGTGGAAGACCGCTCGCACGCGTGCGCTGCTGGGCGAGCAGGTCGAAGAACCGCCCGAGGTGGTCGAGCACCGGCGGGAGATCCGCTATGCGCTGGCCTTCGGACAGGCTCTCTACGACCGCCGCACTGCTCTCGGCTTGTCGCAGGCCGAAGTGGCCCGCCGCGCGAACATGACCGAGGCGGAGATCGAGAACATCGAGGGAGCTGACACAGTCCCCACCCTGTTGCTGCTGGAAAAGCTGGCGGTGGCTCTGGAAGCCGAGTTGGACCTCCACGTGGTGCCCGGCGCCGATACGAAGCTTCGCTTTCACGCGCCGGCTGCATGAGGGACCGACGGAGCCCCTACCTGGTTGTCGGGTAGGGGCTCTTTCCGTGTGTTCAGGCCCGGTCGGCCGGTGTCCTGCGCGCGGGGGCTCAGGCGTAAGTCCGCAGGACGCTGGTGTCGAGCGTCCAGGGGCCGACGGTGATCTTGTCGCCGAAGACGAAGTCCTTGCGGCGGGTGTACCCGGGCTCGTCGTGGACGACGCCGGTGCCCTTGCGGGGATCGACCAGGACGTTTCAGGAGCCTACCGATGTCGGGCGGGCCGCGGCGTGGGCCTGGCGGGTGGCGTAGAGGGTGACGGCGGCGGCGAGGGTCATGGCGGTGAGGCCGACGGTGGCGGCGCCGGGCCAGCCGGTGGCGTGGTAGGCGTCGGCGCCGAGGGTGCCGCCGAGGCTGTTGCCGAGGTAGTAGGCGATCAGGTAGAGGGCGGAGGCCTGGGCGCGGCCCTCGGTGGCGGTGCGGCCGACCGCGGAGGAGGCGGTGGCGTGGCCGGCGAAGAAGCCGGCGGTGATCAGGACCAGGCCGAGCAGGGCGCAGACCAGGGACTCGGTGAGGGAGAGCAGCAGCCCGGCGGCGGTCACGCCGATGGAGACGTAGAGCGCGCCGCGGCGGCCGAGCCGGGCGGCGAGGCGGCCGGCGGCGGCGGAGGTGCCGGTGCCGACCAGGTAGACGACGAAGATCGAGGCGGCGACGGACTCGGGCAGGTGGAACGGCGCCGAGATCAGCCGGTAGCCGACGGTGTTGTAGACCGCGCCGAACACGGCCATGAACAGCAGTCCGAGCGCGTACAGCCGCACCAGCAGCGGGTTGTGCAGGTGCCGGCCGACGGTGCGGGCCAGGGCGCGGGCGTCCACCGGGGCCGGGGTGAAGTGCCGGGCGGCGGGGATCAGCAGCCGGAAGGCGAGCGCGGCGAGCAGGGCGAGGGCGGCGGAGGCGGCGAGGCCCCAGCGCCAGCCGAAGGCCGCGGCGGTCCAGCCGGAGAGCAGTCGGCCGCCCATGCCGCCGATGCTGTTGCCGGCCACGTACAGGCCCATCGCGGAGGCCAGGGCGCTGGGGTGGACCTCCTCGGCGAGGTAGGCCATGGCGGTGGCGGGCAGCCCGGCCAGCGCGGCGCCCTGGAGGACGCGCAGCACGACGAGGGTGGTGAGGTCGGGCGCGAACGGCAGGGCGAGGGCGAGGGTGGCGGCGGCGAGGGTGGAGGCCGTCATGACGGCGGTGCGGCCGTACCGGTCGGACAGGGCGCTGGCGGGGAGCAGGGCGAGCGCGAGTCCGAGGGTGGCGGCGGAGGCCGTCCAGCTGGCCTGGCCGGGGGTGAGGTCGAGGTCGGCCGAGAGGATCGGCAGCAGGCCCTGGGTGGAGTAGAGCAGGACGAAGGTCGCGACTCCGGCGGCGAACAGGGCGAGGTTGGCGCGGCGGAAGGCGCGCTGGCCGGGGCGGTGGCGGTCGTCGTGCGGGGCGGCGGGGGCGGGGGCATCCGGGGTGGTCACGGATGCCCTGGTATCGGCGGGCTGCATGTCGTCGACGGTAGGCGCGCTGCGGTTGATGCGTCCAATGCATGAACGGTGGATGATCGATGCGTTGTCGTATGAGTCGAGGTGGTGGCGGGATGGCCGGGGCGGACAGGGCGGACGTGACGGACGGCACGGAGCCGCGGTACCGGGTGGCGGAGTTGGGGCCGGACGAGCCGGCGGTACTGCTGGCGCCCCGGCTGGCCCAGTTCGCGGCGGTGGCCCGGCTGGAGCATGTGACGCGGGCGGCCGCGCTGCTCGGGGTGCCGCAGCCGACGCTGTCGCGGGCGGTGGCCCGGCTGGAGGAGGAGCTGGGCGTGGACCTGCTGGCCCGTCAGGGCCGGACGGTCCGGCTGACCAGGGCGGGCCGGCTGCTGCTGGCCTCGGTGGAGCGGGCGCTGGCGGAGGTCGAGCGGGGGGCGGAGGCGGCCCGGGCGGAGGCCGATCCGGCGGCCGGGCGGGTGGCGTTCGGCTTCCTGCACACGATGGGGACGGACGCGGTGCCGGCGCTGCTGCGCGGGTTCCGGGCGGGGCATCCGCAGGTCCGGTTCCAGCTGGTGCAGGACTACGTCGGGGCGATGCTGGAGCGGTTGCGGGCGGGGGAGTTGGACCTCTGCCTGGTCGCGCCGCTGCCGGACGATCCGGCCTTCACGGCCCGCCCGCTGGACGAGCAGCGGCTGCACCTGGTCGTCCCGGCGGACCACCGGCTGGCGGGCCGGCGGCGGATCCGGCTGGCGGAGGTGGCCGAGGAGCCGTTCGTCGGGCTGGAGCAGGGGTACGGGCTGCGCGCGATCACGGACGGCTTCTGCGCGCAGGCCGGGTTCGTGCCGCGGCTGGCCTTCGAGGGGGAGGAGGCGGAGACGCTGCGCGGGCTGGTCGCGGCCGGGCTGGGGGTGGCGCTGCTGCCGCCGGCGCTGGTGCCGCGGCCGGGGGTGGTGGAGCTGGAGGTGACGGCGCCGCGCACCCGGCGGGCGATCGGGCTGGCCTGGGCGGCGGGGCGGCCGCTGACCCCGCCGGTGGCGGCGTTCCGGGACTTCGTGCTGTCCCGGCGGGGCCGGTTGCTGCAGCACGACTGAGCCGCCGCTGGGCCACGACTGAGCCGCAATGGGGCCGCAATGAGGCCACGACTGACCCGCAATGGGGCCGCAATGGGGCCGCAGCGGGGCCGAATGTGCCGCGGATGACCCGGGCGGTGGAATTCCCGGTGGACTTTCGTCGAACCGGCCGTGTTAACAGTGGTGGGTCTACGCGCGTAGGGGCTATATTTCCGCAATGGAGAAGCAGATCCCTGTCACCGCCGCGGGCGCCGGCCCGCGCATCCCCACCCCCGACCAGATCCGCCGCGCGCCGAAGGTGCTGCTGCACGACCACCTCGACGGCGGGCTGCGCCCGGAGACGGTCGTCGAGCTGGCCGCCGCGGTCGGCTACGAGGGCCTTCCGACCACCGACGCCAAGGAACTCGGCGAGTGGTTCCGCGAGGCCGCCGACTCCGGCTCGCTGGTCCGCTACCTGGAGACCTTCGCGCACACCTGCGCCGTGATGCAGACCCGCGAGGCCCTGATCAAGGTCGCCGCCGACTGCGCCGAGGACCTGGCCGCCGACGGCGTCGTGTACGCCGAGGTCCGCTACGCCCCCGAGCAGCACCTGGAGGCCGGCCTGTCCCTGGACGAGGTCGTCCAGGCCGTGAACGAGGGCTTCCGCCTCGGCGAGGCCAACGCCCGCGCGGCCGGCCACCGGATCCGGGTCGGCACCCTGCTGACCGCGATGCGGCACGCCGCCCGCTCCACCGAGATCGCCGAACTGGCCAACCGCCACCGGGACCAGGGCGTCGTCGGCTTCGACATCGCCGGTGCCGAGGCGGGCCACCCGCCCACCCGCCACCAGGCCGCCTTCGACTACCTCAAGGGCGAGAACAACCACTTCACCATCCACGCGGGCGAGGCCTTCGGCCTCCCGTCGATCTGGGAGGCCCTGCAGTGCTGCGGCGCCGACCGGCTCGGCCACGGCGTGCGGATCGTCGACGACATCACGGTGGCCGAGGACGGCAGCGTCGAGCTCGGCCGGCTGGCCGCGTACGTGCGCGACAAGCGCATCCCGCTGGAGATGTGCCCGACCTCCAACCTCCAGACCGCGGCGGCCACTTCGTACGCCGAGCACCCGATCGGGCTGCTCAGCCGGCTGAAGTTCCGGGTCACCGTGAACACCGACAACCGGCTGATGAGCGGCACCAGCATGAGCCGCGAGTTCGGGCACCTGGTGGAGGCCTTCGGCTACACGCTGGGGGACATGGAGTGGTTCACGGTGAACGCGATGAAGTCCGCGTTCCTGCCGTTCGACGAGCGGCTGGCGATGATCAGCGACGTGATCAAGCCGGGGTACGCCGAACTGAAGGCGGAGTGGCTGTTCAGCTCGGGCACCGGCGACAGCTGAGCGGCCTTTCCCGTTCGAATGGTCGGGTGAACGCCCATGTCCCGAAGGGGAGTTGGCGTTCATCCGACTACTCACTCGGGTGAGTGAACGCCCTTTGGTCCTCGCGTGGCGCACTCACTACGGTGTGCCCGTCCATGCTGACAGGCCGTGGCGGCGGTAGCCCGTCCGCCCCGTCCCGATGTCGGCCACCGACGACGACCCAAGGGACGAACCATGAAGCAGGCTCTCAAGGCCGCCGGCACCGCGGCGCTCGGCATCGCCATCGCGGCGGTGGGCGCCGGTACCGCCTCCGCCGCCGCCCCCGGCGGCCTCGGGCTGCCCACCGGCGCGGTCACGAACCCCGCGGTGACCGGCGCGGTCACCGACACCGCCGCCAAGCTGCCCGGCGGCGACAAGGTCACCGGCACGCTCGGCACCCTCACCCCGGCCGCCGGCCAGGCGGCGCCCGCCCCGGCCGCCGAGGCCGGTGCCGCCACGCGTGGCGCCCTCCCGACCATCCCGGGCGTCGACAAGACCCCCATCGGCGGGCTGACCCACACCCTGCCGCTGCCGGGCCTGACCGGCTGATCCGGCCGCAGGCACGGCGACGGGCCGTCCGCCCCGGTGATCCCGGGAGCGGGCGGCCCGCCGTCGTACCGGGCCCGGCGCGACGGCGCCGGGCGTACGGCTCCCGGGCTTACGGCTCCTGGGGGAGCACCGCCCAGAGGACCAGGTAGACCAGGCACTGGAGCCCGGGCAGGATGATCGAGATCAGGAAGATCAGTCGCACGGTCCACGGCGTCACGCCGTAGCGCTCGGCAAGACCGGCGCAGACGCCGGCGATGACGCGGTTGTGACGGGGACGGGCGAGACGGGCGCTCATGGGTCAACTCCGTGTCGTGGCACCCGATCCGGCCGATCCGGCGGGCTTAATTTCCACTCTCCGCCACCGCGCCCCCGGAAACGTCCACCTGGCAGTCGATTCGACACCCCGCCGACTCGCCGGTGAGGCGTAGCCGGGTGTCGGGGTCCGTCTCAGGGTCGCCCGGAGCGCGGATGCCCCAGGTGGCGCCCGCCCGGCGGCGGGAAAGCCCGTTGCGGTCCGGCGGCGGGCCGGTCTAGCCTCTCCGGCAACACGTCGAGGGAGACGAGTACCTCCGGGCCCAGCGGGCCGAGAGAGCCGCCGGCAGCTGTGAAGGCGGCCCCGCGCCCCGGAGCGAAGACACTCCCGAGTGCGGGGAGGAAATGCCCCGCCGACCGGCCCCCGTCAACGGGCCACAACGAGGCCGCCGCCCGCGCGGGCGGCGGCGAAAGTGCGGTGGCACCGCGAGTTGCCCTTCTCGCCCGCACTCCGAAGGGATCACCACGACGCCCCTGGAGGGCCGCGATGATCCACCCGACGACCCGTGTCCTGGCCGCCGAACTACCCGGCCACATCGGCGAATCCGTAGAGATCAGTGGCTGGCTGCACCGCCGCCGCGCACTCAAGTCCGTCACCTTCCTGGTGATCCGGGACCGCTCCGGACCGGCCCAGGTGGTCGCCACCGGCGCCGGCCCCGACCTGCCGGAGGAAACCGTCCTGCGGATCCGCGGCACCGTCACCGCCAACCCGCAGGCGCCGGCCGGCGTCGAGCTGACCTCGCCCACCGTCGAGGTCCTGTCCGGCCTTGCCGAGGCGCCCCCGTTCAGCCTGTTCCGGCCGACCGTCGAGACCACCCTCCCGGTGATCCTCGACGGCGCCCCCGTCACCCTCCGCCACCCGCGCCTGGCCGCCCTGCACCGGATCACGGCGGCCTCGGTGGGCGGGTTCCGGGCCACCCTCGACGGCCTGGACTTCACCGAGATCCAGACCCCCAAGGTGGTCTCCTCGGCCACCGAGTCCGGGGCGAACGTCTTCGCGCTGGACTGGTTCGGCCGCCCCGCCTACCTCGCGCAGTCGCCGCAGTTCTTCAAGCAGGCGATGGTCGGGGTGTTCGAGCGGGTCTACGAGACCGGGCCGGTGTTCCGGGCCGAACCGCACGACACCGCACGGCACTTGGCGCAGTACACCAGCCTCGACGCGGAGCTCGGCTTCATCACCGACCACCGCGAGGTGATGGCCGTGCTGCGCGAGGTGGTCGCCGGGATGGTCGCCTCGGTGGCCGAGCGGGCCGGCGCCGCCGTCGACCTGCTGGAGGTGAAGCTGCCCGAGGTCCCGGCGGAGATCCCGCAGCTCCACTTCGCCGAGGCGATGCGGCTGTTGGGCGTCGACGAGCCGGACCTCGCCCCGGCGCACGAGCGGTGGCTCAGCGAGTGGGCGCTGCGCGAGCACGGCAGCGAGTTCCTGTTCGTGGTCGGCTACCCGATGCGCAAGCGGCCCTTCTACACCCACCCGGAACCGGGCCGCCCGGAGTACTCCAACAGCTTCGACCTGCTCTTCCGCGGGCTCGAACTGGTCACCGGAGGCCAGCGGCTGCACCGGCACGAGGACTACCTGGCCGCGCTGGCGGCCCGCGGCGAGCCGGTCCAGCCGTACGAGGGCTACCTGCGCTCCTTCGCGCACGGGATGCCGCCGCACGGTGGGTTCGCGCTGGGGCTGGAGCGCTGGACGGCGCGGCTCACCGGCACCGACAACATCCGCCGGACCACGCTCTTCCCCCGCGACCTGCACCGCCTGACGCCCTGACGCCCTGACACCGACGGGCGGGAGGCGCCGGACGAACCGGAGCCCCCCGCCCGTCAGTGGCGGATCGGCGAGCAGCTACTGCGCCTGCCCGGCCGGCGGCACCGGCTGCGCGTACGGGTTGTCCGGCACGGGCTGCGCCGACGGAGCGAACGGTGCGGCCTGCGGCGCGGCGCCCTGCGGCGGGACGGGCTGGCCGTACGGCGCCTGCGGGGCGTTGGGGTCGTACGGTGCCGCCTGCGGGGCCGGCTGCTGGTTCTTGGCGTTGCCGCGTTCGACGATCGCCTTCACGGAGTTGGCGATCAGCGCGATCGGCAGGATGAACGCCTTGAAGAAGATCTCGTACCGGCCGCCTTCGAAGACGAACGCGAGGTAGTAGGCGTACCCCAGGAATCCGAGGCCGGCAAGGACGTTGATGATCCGCCAGCCGACCTTCAGGCCGCTACCGGGATTGACCGCTCCGAGGACCAGCATGGCGGCACCGCTGATCGCCAGCGCGACGACGTACCAGGAGAAAAGCGGCTCGGCGCTGAAATCGAGATTGTTCAAGGGGGATTCCTGTGGGACGGGGGGATTAAGGCGGTGAGGCCTTTGGGGCGACAGCGCAGATTACCGGAGGCGGCCGACATTCGGCGTCGCCTTTTCATCACGGAGTCGTCGCACCCCGACGGAACGGCAATTGACGAGGTGGGAAATGACTGGCTATGAGATGCTGCGGGTCTTTTGCGGCCCCGGTGGCACCGGCGGCGAGTGCGGGAGCGCACTCGCCGGGGTGCGGGAGGTAAGGCCTCAGCGGGCGGGGGGTGTGGGCTCGGCGTAGGCGCGGGCGCGGGCGACCGGTGGGCCGACCAGGGTGGTCACCTTGGGCGCGGGCGCAGCTCCGGGCGCCGGCACCCGGACCCGCGGGCGCCAGTCGCGCAGCAGCCGTCGCAGGCCGGGGACGAGGGCCAGGTGGGTGATGGCCACGCCGATCACGGCGAGCAGTATGTGGTCGACGTTGAGGACGTGCCCGGGCGTCCAGGAGGAGAGGAACTCCAGGCCGGTCGCCAGCAGGGCGGAGGCGCCGGTGGTGCGCAGGAAGGACGGCAGCCAGGGGGCCCGCAGCCGGCCGCCGGCCAGCGGGAGCAGCACGCCGAGCGGGGCCAGCAGGAGGAGCTCGCCGAGCACCTGCCAGCCGGTGGAGGAGCGGAGGGAGGCCAGCGGCGTCAGGTTGGTGTCGTACACCCAGGGAACCGGCAGCGGCCTCAGCACCACCAGCCAGAGGACGAGGGCCAGGTGACAGGTCAGGCCCGCCAGTCCGGCTGTTCGAAGGGGACGGTGGACGGCCGTCGCCGGCCGGTTCCTGGTCCGTGCGCCGGAACGCTCGTCGCGTGTCCTGGTGCCATCTCGCTGCACGGGGGGAAGGACGTGGGCCGGTGGCGCAGTGGTTCCACCCCGGGCGTGAACATTCCGAGGCGCGCCCCCGGCTGCCCGCCGCCCCGGCGCCGAACGGCGGAACGGCGGGGCGACGGGCAAACAGGCAGACGGGCAGGCGGGACTACCGGCAGGGCGCCGAGGTCGGCACCGCGCCGAACACGTTGTCGGCCGGCGGGGTGGCGGGCACCACCGTGGGCGACGGGCTCGGGCTCGCACCGGCCTTGGCGCCGCCGCGGGCCGGCGGGGCCGGCGTGGGCGCCGGCGGCGTGGCCAGGGCGGTCGGGATGTGCGGGGCGGTCGGGCAGGCCGTCCGGCTGGCCGGGGCGCCCGCGTCCACCGGGACGGCGGTCGGCCGGATGCCGCAGCCGGAGGCGAGCGCGAGCAGCAGCAGGGCGCCGGCGGTGCGGCGCAGGGCGGTGCGGGTGGGGGCGGTCACGTGGCGTCCTTGTCCTGGGCGGCGTCGCCGACGGGGCCGTCACCGGTGTCGCCCTCGTTCGGCGGAGGCGGCGGGGCCAGCGGCAGCGTCAGCGTGAACACCGCCCCGACCTCCCCGTTCGCCGCCGTGATCGTGCCCCCGTGGATCTGTGCGTTGGCCATCGCGATCGACAGCCCCAGGCCGCTGCCCTCCGAGCGGGCCCGTCCCCGGTCCGCCTTGTAGAACCGGTCGAAGACGTGCGGCAGCACGTCCTCGGGGATGCCCGGGCCGCTGTCGGAGACCTCGATGACGACCGAGCCCGCGGTCTGCCGGACCTTGACCCGCACCGGGGAGCCGCCGTGCTTGAGCGCGTTGCCGATCAGGTTGGCGAAGACCACGTCGAGCCGGCGCGGGTCGACGACGGCCAGGATGCCGCGCGGGGCGTCCAGTTCGACGGCGTCGTACCAGGCCCGGCCGTCGATGCAGGACATGATCAGGTCGGCCATGTCCACCTCGTCGGCGACCAGCTTGGCGGTTCCGGCGTCGAAGCGGGTCACCTCCATCAGGTTCTCCACCAGGTCGGACAGCCGCCGCGTCTCGCTGACCACGAGCCGTACGGCCGGTGCGATCATCGGGTCCAGCGACTCGGCCTCGTCCTCCAGGATGTCGGTGACGGCGGTCATCGCGGTCAGCGGCGTGCGCAGCTCGTGCGACATGTCGGCGACGAACCGCCGGCTCTGCGCCTCGCGCGCGCTCAACTCCTCGACCTGCTCGTGCAGCGACTCCGCGGCCCGGTTGAACGTCCGCGCCAGGTCCGCGAGTTCGTCCCCGCCCTCGACCTCCAGCCGGGTGTCCAGGTGTCCCTCGCCGAGCCGTCGGGCGGCGTCGCCGAGCCGCTTGACCGGCCGCAGCACGGTCGACGAGGCCGCCTGGGCGAGCAGCGCCGAGCCGATCAGCGCGAGCAGCGTGGCGATGGCCAGTGACCAGCCCAGCGTGTTGAGGTCCTTGCGCTCGTTCTCCAGCGACTTGAACATGTACGCCGTCGGGCCGGTCGGCACCACCTTGGTGCCGCCGATCAGGAACGGCTGGCCCGCCAGGTTCTGCCGCTGCCAGTACAGGTGGTACGGGTACGGGTTGCTCTCGGTGACCTCGCGCTGCCTGGCGACGGTGGACTGGAGCGCCGCCGGGACGTCGGCCAGCGTGAACTGCCCCGGGTCGGAGGAGGCCGTGCACTCCGGGTGCGCCGGGTCGGCCACCACCACGTCGTAACTCAGTCCGGAGCTGGCGACGGTGGACGCGAGCGTGGTCAGGTCCGGGCAGCTCGCGTTCAGCGGCAGCTCGGAGACGTTGCGGCTGAGCGAGACCCGGAAGTCGTTGAGCGCGTTGTCCTGGGCTCGCTTGAGCACCGCGTCGCGGTTGAGCCAGTAGGCGATGCCGGAGGCCGAGACGGCGGCGAGCAGCGCGACCGCCGCGAACACCGCGATCAGCCGTACGCGCAGGGAACGCAGCCTGCGCCACGGGCCCGCGGCGAAGCGGCGGGCCGTCGTCTGATGATCAGTCACAAGAGCCTGTCGTCGTACGGAAGTTCAGGGAGTTCAGGAATTTCGGGCAACCCAGGCGGGTCAACAGGGCGGCAACCAGCAGGGCGGCAACCAGGAGGACGGGAAGCGGGAGGGCGGGAAGCAGGAGGACGGCGAACAGGGGAACGGGGGAGGCGCTCAGGCCGGCGGGTCCAGCCGGTAGCCCACGCCGCGGACGGTGCGGATCAGGGTCGGCGCGGACGGGACGTCCTCGACCTTCGCCCGCAGCCGCTGCACGCAGGCGTCCACCAGGCGGGAGTCGCCCAGGTAGTCGTGCTCCCAGACCAGCCGCAGCAGCTGCTGGCGGGAGAGCGCCTGGCCGGGGCGGCGGCTGAGCTCCAGGAGCAGCCGCAGCTCGGTCGGGGTGAGCTGGAGGTCCTGCCCGTCCTTGGTGACGGTCATCGCCGCCCGGTCGATCACCACGGTGCCGTACGCGGAGGAGTCGGAGCTCTCCCGCTCGCCGCGCCGCAGCACGGCCCGGATCCGGGCGTCCAGCACCCGTGGCTGCACCGGCTTGACCACGTAGTCGTCGGCGCCGGACTCCAGGCCGACCACCACGTCGATGTCATCCGAACGGGCGGTCAGCAGGATGATCGGCAGCTGGTCGGTGCGGCGGATGCGGCGGCAGACCTCGAAGCCGTCGATTCCGGGCAGCATGACGTCCAGCACGATCAGGTCGGGCCGCTGCTCCTTGAAGAGCCTCAGACCGTCCTCGCCGGAGGCGGCGGTGGCCACGCGGTGGCCCTGGCGGGTGAGGGCGAGTTCGAGGCCGGTCCGGATGGCGTCGTCGTCCTCGATCAGAAGGAGGAAAGGCACGGCCCCATTTTGGCCCACTCGAAGCGTCGAATCACCCCCAGGACCGGTCACCGCCCGTACGGGAACCGGAAGGAGCACTACCGGCGTCCGGTACGGAGGGAGGCGGACCGGGACGAAAGGCCCGCCCCTGTGACACCCCTGTGACAGTCGGCGGACAGCGCCATCACAACCGGCGGGCAAGATTTTCCATGTCGCCGCAGGACAGCGGGCCAACCCGGCCGGCTGGAAGGCGGCAACAGGAACCGCTCGTACCGACCCAGGGGGCGCACGATGAACGCCATGCTTCAGACCCGGACCAACCCGGCTGTCCGCACCGCGCGTTCGTCAGCCACCGCCCCGCGGACCCGGTACGAGGTCAGGACCGACGAGAACTCCGGTGCCGTGACCGTACGGGGGTGCGCGCACAGCACCGGTGGAAACCCTGTCGCCCGCCGGGTGAGCGGCGGCGCAAGGACGGGGGAGCTGTACGGGATCGGCCGGGTGGGGAACGCGGCCGACTCCGGCAACACCCTCACGCTGCGGGGGATCCTCCCCGTCCGCGTCGAGGGCAAGGACGCTCCGGCGGGGAACCGGGGCGTCGGCGGGAACGGCCTGCGGACGGTCGGCTCGGGGGAGTCGGCCGGCCGCGAGGCCGCCGGTGCGACGCTGCTGCAGCTGAACCCTGCGGCGGCCCGCACCACCGAGGCGGGACGGGCGGACGCGCAGGGCGAGCACCCGGCCGTCGCGGAGGACCACATCACGGAGTTCACCGCGTACGTGCGGGAGCGCCGCGCCTCCCTCTACGCCACGGCGTACCACCTCACCGGCGACCGCTACGAGGCCGAGGACCTGCTGCAGAGCGCGCTCTTCAGCACCTACCGGGCCTGGGGCCGGATCACCGACAAGGCCGCGGTCGGCGGGTACCTCCGCCGGACCATGACCAACCTGCACATCTCCGCCTGGCGGCGCCGCAAGGTCAACGAGTACCCGACCGAGGAGCTGCCGGAGACGGCCGGCGACACCGACGCGATGGGCGGCACCGAGCTGCGCACCGTGCTCTGGCAGGCGCTGGCGAAGCTTCCGGAGAACCAGCGCACCATGCTGGTGCTGCGGTACTACGAGGGCAAGACCGACCCGGAGATCGCCGACGTGCTGGGGATCAGCGTCGGCACGGTCAAGAGCAGCATCTGGCGGGCGCTGCGCCGGCTGCGCGAGGACGAGCACCTGAACAAGTCGGGCGACACCGTCCGGGCGTTCGGCGAGCTGGTCGCCTGACGCGGACGCGGGTGACGCGAAGGAGTGGAACTCCCGTCGGGGGACGGGTAGCGAACGGTCGCGGTGCGTGGACGCCGGCTCGGGGGAGCGACGAACACGGGGAGCCCGACGGCCGTTCGGGGAAGGCGACGGGCCCGGTGCGGGGGAGACGCACCGGGCCCGTCGTTCTTCGTGTCTTCGTTCCGCGTCGAGCCCTCGTCCGGAGACGGCCCACCCGAACGGAGCAGGCTCCGACGGAGCACGGCCCGGCCGGATGACGGCCCAACCGGATGACGGCTCAGACGGAGGACAGCTCCCGCCGCCCGGCCGCGGCGCGGATCCGGCGCTCGGCCTCGGCCCCGGCGCACGGGTGGGAGCCCAGGGTGACCTGCCGCCCGACGATGGACCGCTCGGCGCGCATCAGCCGCCAGCCGCGGCGCAGCAGCACCGGCAGCGACTTGCGGCCCTCCCGGACGTCCCGGCGCAGCCGGCGCCAGGCCGTGGTGAGCGCGCCGTTGCGCAGGCACAGGGCATCGCCGAGCAGGCCCTCGGCGGCGCACTCGGCGGTGATCTCGGCGGCGAAGATGCCCTCGGCGATGAACGCGGGGGCGCCGTCCAGGTCCAGGGCGCGGGTGGCGATCCGGCCGTTGTCCGGGATCGAGTACACCGGGACGTCGGCGCGGCCGGTCTCGTACAGGCTGCGGATCGCGGCGACGGCCTGGTCGCGGTGCCAGGCGAGCGGGGAGTCCCAGTCGACCGCGCCGTCGGGCAGCAGCGGCAGGGTGGGGTCGTCCCCGTCCTTGTAGAAGTCGTCCAGTTGCAGGACCGGCAGCCCGCTGCGCTCGGCGAGCGAGGACTTCCCGGAGCCGGAGGGGCCGGACAGCAGGACGACCCGGGCGTGGGTCGTCGGCACAGGATTCAGCGGGTCGTCACTCACGGGACACCAGTCTGACGCATCCGGGCCCGATGCCGAAACCCGCTGGATCACACCTTCTGCGAGCTCCGGGGACCGGCGAGCCGGAGGACGGCGTCGAAACGGCACGGAAGGTCGGAACGGCACGGAAAGGCGACGGACCCGCGCCAGGGGGGGAGAGGCGCGGGTCCGTCCAATGACCGTCCGGGCCCTGGGGGGGAGAGGGCACTGGGGACGGCCAGTCTGTGGAGTTGTTACTCGGTGGTCGACGGGGCGGTCAGATCCCCATCGGGTGCCAGACCGTCTTCGTCTCCAGGAACGAGAGTAGCCGGTCGGTACCGGGCGCATTGGTCCAGTCCTGGGCGAACGGGTCCAGCTCCGGACGGACCACCCTCTTCAGGGTATCCGCGGCGGCCGCTTCCAGCGCCTGCGCCGCGCCGGGGCCGTCGGCGGCGATCGCGCCGGTGAGGTCCACGGCGTTGACGTCCTGGTGCGAGGCCAGGGTGGGCGCGATGTCGGCGGTCCTGCCCGAGATGATGTTGACCACGCCGCCGGGGACGTCCGAGGTGGCGAGCACCTCGCCCAGCGACAGGGCCGGCAGCGGGGCGTCCGCGGCGGCCGCGACCACGACCGTGTTGCCGGTGGCGATCGCCGGGGCGATCACCGAGACCAGGCCGAGCAGCGAGTGCCCGTACCCGGCCTGCGGGGCGACGATCCCGACCACGCCGGTCGGCTCCGGGGTGGAGAGGTTGAAGAAGGGGCCGGCGACCGGGTTGGCGCCGCCCGCGATCTGGGCGACCTTGTCCGTCCAGCCCGCGTACCAGATCCAGCGGTCGATCGCGGCGTCCACCAGCGCGGCGGCCTTCTTCGGGCCGATGCCCTCGGCGGCGGAGACCTCGGCGGCGAACTGCTCGCGGCGGCCCTGCAGCATCTCGGCCACCCGGTACAGCACCTGGCCGCGGTTGTACGCGGTGGTGCCGGCCCAGCCCTTGACCGCCGCGCGGGCGGCCAGGACGGCGTCGCGGGCGTCCTTGCGGGTGCCCAGCGGGGCGTTGGCGAGCCACTGGCCCTTGGCGTCCGTCACCTCGTACACCCGCCCGCTCTCGGAGCGCGGGAACTTCCCGCCGACGTACAGCTTGTAGGTCTTGAAGACGTCAAGACGCGTGGCGACATCAGACATCGAGGTAGGCCTCCAGACCGTGGCGGCCACCCTCGCGGCCGTAACCCGACTCCTTGTAGCCGCCGAACGGCGAGGTCGGGTCGAACTTGTTGAAGGTGTTGGCCCAGACCACGCCGGCCTTGAGCCGGCTCGCCGTCCACAGGATGCGCGAGCCCTTCTCCGTCCAGATGCCGGCGGAGAGGCCGTACGGGGTGTTGTTGGCCTTCGCGACCGCCTCGTCGGGGGTGCGGAAGGTCAGCACCGACAGGACCGGGCCGAAGATCTCCTCCTGGGCGATCCGGTGGGCCTGGCTGACGCCGGTGAACAGGGTCGGCTTGAACCAGAAGCCGGTGCCCGGGAGTTCGCACTCGGGCGACCAGCGGTCCGCGCCCTCGGCCTCGCCGGCGTCGGTCAGCTCGGTGATCCGGGCCAGCTGGGCGGCCGAGTTGATGGCGCCGATGTCGGTGTTCTTGTCCAGCGGGTCGCCGACCCGCAGGGTGGACATCCGGCGCTTCAGGGCGTCCAGCAGCTCGTCCTGGATCGACTCCTGGACCAGCAGGCGCGAGCCCGCGCAGCAGACGTGGCCCTGGTTGAAGAAGATGCCGTTGACGATGCCCTCGACCGCCTGGTCGATCGGCGCGTCGTCGAAGACGATGTTCGCGGCCTTGCCGCCCAGCTCCAGCGACAGCTTCTTGCGGCTGCCGGCCAGCTGCCGGGCGATCGCCTTGCCGACCGGGGTGGAGCCGGTGAAGGCGACCTTGTTGACGTCCGGGTGCGCGGTGAGCGCGGCGCCGGTGCGGCCGTCGCCGGTGACGATGTTGACGACGCCCTTCGGCAGACCGGCCTGGCGGCAGATCTCGGCGAAGCGCAGGGCCGTCAGCGGGGTGGTCTCGGCCGGCTTGAGGACGACGGTGTTGCCGGTCGCCAGGGCGGGCGCGATCTTCCACGCCAGCATCATCAGCGGGAAGTTCCACGGGATGACCTGGCCGGCCACGCCCAGCGGGCGCGGGTTCGGGCCGAAGCCCGCGTAGTCCAGCTTGTCCGCCCAGCCGGCGTAGTAGAAGAACCACGCGGCGACGGTCGGGATGTCGAAGTCGCGGGTCTCGCGGATCGGCTTGCCGTTGTCGATCGACTCCAGCACGGCCAGCTCGCGGCTGCGCTCCTGGATGATCCGGGCGATCCGGAACAGGTACTTGCCGCGCTCGCTGCCCGGCAGCGCCGACCAGTCGGCGAAGGCCTTGCGGGCGGCGGCGACCGCGCGGTCCACGTCCTCGTCGGTGCCCTGGGCGAACTCGGCGAGCACCTGCTCGGTGGCCGGGTTGACCGTCTTCAGGGCCTCGCTGCCGGAGGAGTCGACGAACTCGCCGCCGATGAAGTGGCCGTAGGAGGTGGCGATGTCGCCCGCGGCGGCGGGGGACTCGGGGGCCGGGGCGTAGGCGAAGAGGCCGGAGGCCTTCGCGGGCTCCTCGATGTTCTTCTTCTTGGCCATGGTGATCAGTCCACCGTCACGTAGTCGGGGCCGGAGTAGCGTCCGGTGGTGAGCTTCTGGCGCTGCATCAGCAGGTCGTTGAGCAGGCTGGAGGCACCGAAGCGGAACCAGTGCGGGCTCAGCCAGTCGTCGCCGAGGGTCTCGTTGACCATCACCAGGTACTTCATCGCGTCCTTGGTGGTCTTGATCCCACCGGCGGGCTTCACGCCGACCTGGACGCCGGTCTGCGCCTTGAAGTCGCGGACCGCCTCCAGCATCAGCAGGGTGACCGGCGGGGTCGCGTTGACGGCGACCTTGCCGGTGGAGGTCTTGATGAAGTCGGCGCCGGCCAGCATCGCCAGCCAGGAGACGCGGCGCACGTTGTCGTACGTCTGCAGCTCGCCGGTCTCGAAGATCACCTTGAGGTGGGCGCTGGTGCCGTCCGGGCGCTTGCACGCCTCCTTGACGGCGACGATCTCGTTGAAGACGTCGTAGTAGCGGCCGGAGAGGAAGGCTCCCCGGTCGATCACCATGTCGATCTCGTCGGCGCCCGCGGCGACCGCGTCGGCGGTGTCGGCGAGCTTCACCGGGAGGGCGGCGCGGCCGGCCGGGAAGGCGGTGGCCACCGAGGCGACCTGGATGTCGGTGCCCCGCAGGGCGTCCTTCGCGGTGGCGACCATGTCCGGGTAGACGCAGATGGCGGCGACGCGGGGGGTGGTCGGGTCGGTCGGGTCGGGGGTCCTGCCCTTGGCGCACAGGGCGCGCACCTTGCCGACCGTGTCCGCGCCTTCCAGCGTGGTCAGGTCGATCATCGAGATCGCCAGGTCGATGGCGTAGGCCTTCGCCGTGGTCTTGATCGAGCGGGTACCGAGGGTGGCGGCACGCGCCTCAAGGCCGACCTGGTCGACGCCGGGCAGGCCGTGCAGGAAGCGGCGGAGCGAGGCCTCGGACGCCGCAACGTCCTGAAGGCCGCTGCCCGCAACGCCGAGGGCATTGGCTGCAACAGTGGACATAGTCACCAGAGCAGCATATCTACGCGCGTAGTCGACCGCTAGGGGCCCTGCCTTTCGTGGCCGGACCGAGACCTCGGAGACGGCGGAGGGGTGGCAGGGGGCGTGTACGGCCGGGCCGCGCGGTGACCGGCGACCGGGTGGTCCGGGGGTGGCATTCGATGCCGGACCGAGACCTCTCGGTGAGGGGCATGGGGCAGAATCGACGGCATGACCGATTCCGACGGCAAGCCCCGCCAGGGTTCCGCCGCCCCCGACGGGGATCCCGCGTACGCGGACCGCGTGTACCGCTCTGTCCCCGGTGTGATCTCCGGAGTGCTGCTGCTGGCCGTCGCCGGCTGGTTGATCGGCGACGCGGTGCTGAACGGGACGGGGAAGACGCCGTACGTCTCGCTCGCGGCGGTGCCGCTGTTCGCCTTCCCGGTGATCGCCTACACGCTGCGCCCGGCGGTGCTGGCGGACCGCAGCCGGCTGCTGGTGCGCAACCCGTGGCGGACCATCACCGCGCCGTGGGCCTCGGTGGACGCGCTGCGCGCGGGGTACTCGGTCGAGCTGCTGGCCGGGGGCAAGAAGTACCAGGTGTGGGCGGTGCCGGTGTCGCTGCGGCAGCGCAAGCGGGCGACCCGGGCCCAGCAGCGCGGCGGCGCCGAGCACGCCTCCCGGATGGGGATGGTGTTCGGCCGCCAGACCAACCCGGTGGTGCAGGGCTCGCCCGACCCGACCCGCGCCTGGTCCGACCAGGTGACCAACGTGCTCCAGGAGATGGCCGAGCGCAACGCCCGCCGCCCCGACGCGGCCGGCCCGGTCGAGGTGGCGTGGTGCTGGTGGGTGATCGCGCCGACGCTGGCCGGCCTGGCCGCGCTGATCACGGTGATCGCGGTCTGAGCCGGAGCACGCGAGGGGCCCGCCGGTACGCGACCGGCGGGCCCCTTCTCGTACGGGCGGGCGTCAGACGGCGATGCCCGCGGCCTCGGCCAGGTCGCGCTTGATCGCTTCGAGCAGCTCGGCGGCCCGCTCGCGGGTGGCGCCGAGGTCGGCGGCGGTGGCGACCGGGAGGACGACCTCCAGGTAGCACTTGAGCTTGGGCTCGGTGCCGGACGGGCGGACCACGATGCGGGCCGAGCGGACGGCCTCGCCAGCCAGGTAGTAGCGCAGGCCGTCGGTGGGCGGCAGCTCGGCGGAGCCGGCCGACAGGTCGTCCGCGCGGGTGACCCGGAGGCCGGCCAGGACGGTCGGCGGCTGCTCGCGCAGCCGGCGCATGGCGTCGGCGATCAGCGAGAGGTCCTGGACGCGGACGGACAGCTGGTCGGTGGCGTGCAGGCCGTGCTCCAGCGCCAGGTCGTCCAGCAGGTCGGTCAGGGTGCGGCCGGACGTCTTGAGGGTGGCGGCCAGTTCGGCGACCAGCAGGGCGGCGGTGATGCCGTCCTTGTCCCGGACGCCCTGCGGGTCGACGCAGTAGCCGAGCGCCTCCTCGTAGCCGTAGCGCAGGCCCTCGGCGCGGGAGAGCCACTTGAAGCCGGTCAGCGTCTCGGCGTAGCCCAGGCCGGCGGCCTCGGCGATCCGGCCCAGCAGGGTGGCGGAGACGATGGTGGTGGCGAAGACGCCCTCGGCCTTCTTGGCGACCAGGGCCGCGCCGAGCAGCGCGCCGACCTCGTCGCCGCGCAGCATCCGCCAGCCGGAGGTGCCGTTGCCGCTGCCGGCCGCGTTGGCGAGGGCCGGGACGGCCACCGCGCAGCGGTCGGCGTCCGGGTCGTTGGCGATCACGATGTCGGGGCCGACCGAGGCGGCGGTGCGGAAGGCGAGGTCCATCGCCCCCGGCTCCTCCGGGTTGGGGAAGGCCACGGTCGGGAAGTCCGGGTCGGGCTCGGCCTGCTCGGCGACGACGGTGGGCGCCGGGAAGCCGGCCCGGCGGAAGGCGGCGACCAGGGTGTCGCGGCCGACGCCGTGCATCGGGGTGTAGACGACGTCGAGGTTGCGCGGGCTGTGCTCGTCGACGATCGAGACGGCCCGGGCCAGGTAGGCCTCGATGACGTCCTCGCCGAGCACCTCCCAGCCGTCCTCGGCGCGCGGGACGTCGTGGAGCGAGTCGATCGCGTCGATCTCGGCGGCGATCCCGGCGTCGGCCGGCGGGACGATCTGCGAGCCGTCGCCCAGGTAGACCTTGTAGCCGTTGTCCTGCGGCGGGTTGTGGCTGGCGGTCACGGTGACGCCGGCGGCCGCGCCCAGGTGGCGGACGGCGAAGGCGAGCACCGGGGTCGGCAGCGGGCGCGGCAGCAGCGCGGCGCGCAGGCCGGCGCCGACCACCACGGCGGCGGTGTCCCGGGCGAAGTCGTAGGACTTGTGGCGGGCGTCGTAGCCGATCACGACCAGGTCGCCCAGGTTCTGCTGCTTGACGTAGGCGACCAGGCCGGCGGCGGCCCGGATCACCACGGCGCGGTTCATCCGCATCGGGCCCGCGCCCAGTTCGCCGCGCAGGCCGGCGGTGCCGAACTGGAGCCGGTCGGCGAAGCGCTCGGCGAGGTCCGCCCAGGCGAGCTTGCCGTCCGTCTCGGCCGCCGGGTCCTCGGCCCGGGCGAGCAGGGCCGTCAGCTCCTCGCGGGTCTGCGGGTCGGGGTCCTCGGCCAGCCAGGTTCGGGCCCGGGCGAGGAGGTCGGTGGTGGTTGCCTGCGTCATGGCTGCCTGCTCCATCGGGAAGTGCGTCGGTTGGTAGGCCGGAGGGTTCCGCAAAGAAGGGGGGTGCACATGCGGACGGGGCCCGCGGGGCGTGATCAACGGATCACGGCCGCCCGAGGGCCCCGTCGCTCATGATTGTGCGCCAGCCGGGCGTCAGATCCGCTCAAGGACCTTCGCGAGCAGCTCGCCCATGCGCTCGGCGGAGGCCTTGCCGGCCTCCAGCACCTCGGCGTGGTTGAGCGGCTCGCCGGTGATGCCGGCGGCCAGGTTGGTGACCAGCGAGATGCCGAGCACCTCGGAGCCGGCCTCGCGGGCGGCGATGGCCTCCAGGGTGGTGGACATGCCGACCAGCTCGCCACCGATCACCCGGGCCATGTTGACCTCGGCCGGGGTCTCGTAGTGCGGGCCGCGGAACTGGACGTAGACGGCCTCGTCCAGGCTCGGGTCGACCTCGCGGCAGAGCGCGCGCAGGCGCTTGGAGTACAGGTCGGTGAGGTCGACGAAGTTGGCGCCGACGATCGGGGAGTCCGCGGTCAGGTTGATGTGGTCGCTGATCAGGACCGGCTGGCCGGGGACCCAGCCCTCGCGCAGACCGCCGCAGCCGTTGGTCAGCACGATGATGCCGCAGCCGGCCGCGGCGGCGGTGCGCACGCCGTGGACGACGGTGGCCACGCCGTGGCCCTCGTAGTAGTGGTTGCGGCCGAGGAAGATCAGGGCGCGCTTGTCGCCGATCTTCACCGAGCGGATCGTGCCGGCGTGGCCGGCGACGGCGGGGGCGGGGAAGCCCGGGAGCTCGGTGACCGGGAACTCGGCCACGGTCTCGCCCAGGGCGTCGGCGGCCGGCACCCAGCCGGAGCCCATCACCAGGGCGACGTCGT
Organism: Kitasatospora sp. NPDC057940; assembly: GCF_042887425.1. Taxonomy (NCBI): domain Bacteria; kingdom Bacillati; phylum Actinomycetota; class Actinomycetes; order Kitasatosporales; family Streptomycetaceae; genus Kitasatospora; species Kitasatospora sp. NPDC057940. The sequence continues at coordinate 50,083 of NZ_JBHVPH010000028.1, read as the reverse complement.
GCCGCTCGGCACCGGTCAGCTCGCGCAGGCGCTCGGCGGCGGCCTGGGCGGCGGCGTAGGGGTCGGCGGAGACGACCGACTGAGGAGATGCGTTCACGGCTCCGAGGATAGACGGGTTTCGGCTACGCGCGTAGAAAATCCGGCGCGGCATGCCGGATCGTTACCCGGTTGACCCGAAAGCACAGCTCGGTGGCGCTTTTCGGGTGACGCCGCTCGTCGGTACGTACAAATCGGTGCGAGGCCGGCGCGCGGTCGGTGCGGGCCGGGAGCCGGGCCCCGGTTCAGAGCCGTTTCGCGCTGCGCAGCCCCTTCGCGTACAGGCCGTTGTCGTCCAGTCGCGCGGTGCCGCCCTTGTCGCCGAAGGTCGGGCCGTCCGCCTCCTCCCGGCTGGAGATGTACCGGGGGTGGCCGTCGGTGTCCAGGCCCAGGTAGATGCCGGTGTGGTCGAGCCGGGCGCCGGTGCGGGCGTCGATCTCGAAGAACACCAGGTCGCCGGGCTGGAGCGGGTCGATCGAGGCCGGTCGCAGGGTGGTGTCGGAGCCCGGCGCGGTGGTCAGCGGCAGCACCGGGACGCCCGGGCCGACCCGGGCCAGGCCGTTGGCGCTGCGCGGCAGGCCGGGGCCGGCCACGTCCTTGGAGAGCAGCGGGTAGCCGGAGCGGTAGCCGTAGACCATCCGGACGTACCCGGAGCAGTCGAAGGCGCCGTACCGCGTCCTGTCCGGCTGCTTGGCCACCTTGTCGGCGAACGTGTACGGAACGCCGAGGTAGTCGAGGAAGTCGGTCTGCTCCAGCCGCAGGTCGTTGCCCACCGAACCGTTCGGGTTGAGCGGGCCGAAGGAGGCGTCGCCCTTGAACCGCACGCCCTTGGCGTCCTTCTCCGGCGCCGCGCCGGCCAGGTACTGGGTGGCCACCGCCAGCACGTCGTCCGCGGTGGAGCCGAGCGACTGCTGGAACCAGGTGCGGAACCAGCCCTCCTGCTCGGCGCCCGGCCGCCACGGCTGCGGCATCAGCCGGACCCAGGTGTCGGTCACCACGGTGGCCGTGGTGGTGCCCGGCTCGGCGAAGGTGCGGCTCGGGCCGGCCAGGACGGCGGTGCGGGCGCTGTCGGTCAGGGTGGCGACCACGCCGCCGCGGGCGTCCCGGACCACCGTGCGGTCGGGTCCGCCCAGCCGCTCGTAGCGGTACTCGGCGGCGGTGCCCTGGGCGGGGCCGGGCACGGCGGTGGTGGTGATCAGCGGTGCGCCGCCGCCCTGGTCCGACGGCCGGTCGTGGCCGCGGTCGCGCAGCTGGACGGTGAGGTAGCCGCTGGCGGCCAGCAGGGCCACGGCGAGGCCGCCGCTGAGCAGGGACTTGCGGGTGACGGGCATCGGGGTCTTCCTGAGGGGATTCCGGGCGGGGGTTCCCGAACGGGGGGATCAGGTGCCGGGCAGGGCGCCGAGCAGGACGCCGGCGGTGAGCACCACGTAGTTGGCGAGCGTCACCGTGCTGGTGGCCATCAGGGTGGCCGCCCGGGGCTGGCGGACCAGCTGGTAGGCGATCAGGCCGGGGACGATGAACCCGAGCGTCTGGTTGGCGTACAGGGTGGGCAGTTCGCGCTGGAGGACCAGCATCACGGTGGCCTGCAGCAGCACGCCGATCAGCACCACGGCGGCGAACAGCCGCTTGCCGTACAGGATCACCAGCTTCTGGACGACCCGGGTGGCGAGGTAGGTCAGCACCGTCACGCCGATCACGATGGCCACCCGCTGGAGGTCCTCGACCAGGGTGAGGGCCAGCCAGCCGGGGGTGATCATGCCGCCGGGGGAGAGGTTGGTGGTCAGGTAGCAGACGAGCGAGAAGACCAGGCCGAGCGCGATGCCGATGGCGGCGATCTCGGGGGTGAGCTCGGTGGGGATCACTGCTGGTCTCCGTGGTGGGGGGTGTGGTGGTGGGGCTCGAACCAGGAGTCGGGGAGCGGTTCGGGGTGGTGGACGGGCCGGTACGCGGAGTCGTAGACCGGCTCGGGGTAGAGCGGTTCGGGCTCGTGGTACGGGAGTTCGGGGGCGTCGGGCGCGTCCGGGGCCTCGTCGGGGGCGAGCCGGGCCAGCTCCTCCAGGAACAGTTCACCCTGGCCGTGGATGTTGCCGACGGCCACCAGCGAGGAGTCCGGCCCGAGTTCGGCCAGCAGGTCGGCGGTGAGCCGGGCCGGGTCGCGCTTGTCGCCGCCGAGGTCGACCACCCGGCCGGACCACCCGGCCGGGATGCCGTCCCGGGCGCTCCTGGTGGGGTGGCCGATCAGGAACACGGCGTCCGGGTCGAGGTCGGGCACGATCTGGCCCATCTGGCCGTTGCGCTCCACCCGGTCCGGGCGGCAGTTGATCACCACGTTGAGCGGGCGGTGGATCGCGCCCAGGCCCTCCAGCTGGCGGACGTTCATCAGCGTGGACTCGGGGTCGTTGGCGGCGAAGACGTTGGCGAAGCGCAGCCGCTTGCCGTCCTCGGTGCGGTAGCGCTCGACCGACAGCACGCCCGGGTCCGGCGGGGCCGCCCACATGCCGCGCAGCGCGGTCCGCCGCTCAACGCCGAGGAGTTCGGCGACGGCCAGGGCGATCGCCACGTTCTCCTTGAAGGTGAACCAGCTGAACCCGCGCAGCTCCTCGTCGGTGACCGACTCCGGGTCCACCACGATCAGTTCGCAGTCGCGCCGGGCCGCCTCCGCGCGCAGGATGTGCGCGCGCTCCTGCTCGGCGGTGACGCACACCCCGCCGACCGGCATCGAGCGGGACAGCGAGCGGGCGACGTCGTCCAGGGTCGGGCCCATCTCGGCGAGGTGGTCCTCGCGGACGTTGCACAGCACGCCGATGGTGGAGCGGATCAGCTTGGTCTGGTTGACCTCCTGGAGCGCCGGCATGACGGCCATGCACTCGATCACCAGGGCGTCCGGCCGGTAGGTGGCGGCGCGGCGGACGATGCCGATCTGCTCGACCACGTTGGCGATGCCGAACTTGCGGTAGACCGGCTCCTCGGTGGCGTCCGGGTGGATGAACCGGGCCGCCGTGCCGGTGGTCTTGGCGACCGTCACCAGGCCGCCGCCGCGCAGCGCGCCCGCGCAGAGCCGGGTGATCGAGCTCTTGCCGCGGATGCCGTTGACCAGCACCCGGGTCGGGATCTGTTCCAGCGCGGCGAAGTGCCGGCGCTGCTCGACGATGCCGGCCACCAGCAGCACGGCGCAGCACACCAGCAGCACGACGTAGAGGAAGAGCACGGGAGGTCCTTCGGGCGGGGCTCAGCGGGCGTGCGCGGGCACGGGGGCGGACTCGGGGGCGGCGGTGCGGCGGGGGCGGGCCGGCTCCTGGCGGACCAGTTCCTGGCGGATCAGTTCCAGGCTCCGGGCGACGGCGCCGACCTCGTCGTGGTGGACGGGGTAGAGCACCGTCCGGCGGTCCCCGGCGGCCAGCGCCTCGGCGCTCGCCGCGAGCCGGCGCAGCGGCAGGCCGACCGCGATGAACAGCCAGCCGAGGCAGAGCGCGGCCGCGGCCAGGCCGAGCATGCCGGCCAGCACGGTCCGCCGGTCGGCCCGGTTCTCGTCCAGGTGCAGCCACGCCACCGGGTGGGCGGTGACTACCGACCAGCCCAGCTTGGCCACGCTGCCGTTGCCGCCGAGCGGGGCGGCGGCGAACACCGACGGGTCGCCGCCGCCGCGCAGCACCTCGGCGGCGGCCGACTTCTTCGCCTGGGCCAGCAGGGCCCTGGCGCGGCCCTCGGGCAGCTCGCCGAAGGAGCTGTAGCCCTCGTTGGCGGCGAGCACCCGCTGCCGGTCGTCGACCAGCCAGACCCGGCCGAGGCCGGGGCGGACCAGCAGCCCGCTGAGGAAGTCCGTCTTGAACTCGCCGATCAGTACGGGCCCCGGCGGCTCGGCGGCGCCCTCCGCCTCCGCGTCGGCGGGGGCGGCGGTGAGGGCCGCGCGGGCGGCGATCCGGGGCTCCCGGCCGGAACTGTTGAGCAGCAGCACGCCGCTCGCGCCGAGGGCCTGCGGGCCGGTGCGGTGCGGGGTGTCGCCGGCGCGCGCGAGGACCTCGCCGTTCGCGCCGAGGACGTACAGCGCGCGGTAGCGGTCGTGCTCGGCGAGGGTGGCGCGCAGCAGGGCGTCGGCCTTGCCGACGGAGGCGCCGGCGAGTTCGGGGGCGAGCGAACGCAGGTCCGCGTAGCCCTCGTTGAGTGCCTGGCGGATCCGGTCGGCGGCGGTGTCGGTGCGGTCGCGCTGGCCCGCCACCACCTGGGTGGGGACCCGTACGGTCGGGTCGTTGCCGCCAAGGAACAGCAGCGGGCCGGACCAGCCGAGCACCAGGACGGCGCACAGCGCCAGCGGCAGCGCGGTGCCGGGGCGGCGCTTCGGCGCGGCGGGGGCCGGCGGGCGGGCCGGGTCGAGGAGTTGCAGCCGCAGCTCCTCCAGGGCGCGGGCGATCCGGCCGGCCTCCCTCCGTTTCGGGCCGCGGACCGGGACGTCGAGCCGTTCGCCGCGGGTGAGCCGGCGGGACTCCAGGAACAGCCGCAGCAGCGGCCGCTGGAGGCTGCGGCTCAGGTACCACGCGAGCAGCAGGGCCAGGGCGAGCAGCGCGCCGGCGGCGGCCAGGCCGAGCGCGGGGTGGCGCAGGCTGCCGGGCTTGCCGTCGACGGTGCTGGTGGAGACCACGGTCAGGCCGAGCGGGGCGGCCAGGTCGTGCCCGCCCGCGGTGCCGACGGCGGCGTAGCCGGCGACCCGGCGCACGCCCTTGGCGTCCGGGCTGCCGGACAGGCTGCCGGCGGCCGTCCCGCCGGGGGCCGGGCGTTCGCGGGCGGCGCGCTCCCGGGCACCGGTGACCACGGCGCGGTCGGCCTCGGCGCCGAGTTCGGCGCCGGTGCTGTCCAGGACGGCGCCGGCGGCGTCGAGGACCTGGATGGTCTGTTCCTTGCGGGTCGCGATGCCGGGCAGCCGCAGGTTGTCGGAGGCGACCAGCAGGGCGCGGCCGTCGGCCTTGGTGGCGACCAGGGCGAAGGTGAGCAGCCGGGTGCCGGTGGTGGAGGGCACCAGGACGGGCGCGGGCGCGGTGTCGGTGACCCGGCTGAGGTCGAGGCCGGCCAGCGGCACCGTCTCGCCGCGGGCGGCGAGCAGCCGGCCGGTGTCGGGGCGGACCACCGCCGTGCCGCGCCACTTGTGGTACGCCTGGCCGAGCGCGGACAGCACCGCGGCCGGCTCGGCGGGCGCGGCGTCGTAGCGGGCGGCGGCCCGGCGCAGGTCGGTGGCGCTCTCGTGCAGTCCGGCGCGCAGCGAGGCCGCGGTGTCCTGGGCGGCGTACTGGTGGGACTCCCGGACGGCCTGCGGGGTGTCGTCGACGCGCAGCCCGCCGACGGCGAGCGCGGTGATGGCGGCGACGGCGAGCAGCAGCACCAGCAGCAGCGCGATGGGCGGGCGGATGCCTCCCAGCAGCGGCATGTCGGCCCGGCGGCGATAGCGGTGCTGCCGCGGCGGGTTGGGTGCCGTGCTCACGGGGCCTCGTTCTTCTCGGGGCTCGGCGTACCTGTCCCCGGGAGGTCCGCCGGCCTTCTCGTCGGGTCAAACGCTGATCAAGAGTTGGTCAAGCCGGAACAGCGTACGAAGGAGATTTCGAAAAGTTGTCACGTTCCGGTGTCGATCGGATGCCGCTTAGGGATCTCTTTCCGCGGACCGGGCGTGGTGCACGGCCCCGGGCGGCCCCCGGTGGTCCGCGGCGGGCGGCACGGTAGGTTCGACGGCCATGGAGACTCGGGGTTCGCGACGCCCGTTGCCGCTGGCGGCGGCGGTGCTGCTGGTGTTGGCGGCGCTCGCGGCGGTGCTGACGCTGGCCGTGCGCGGATCCGATGGGCGGCCGTCGGCGGCGGGCACCGCGGCGGGCCGGAGCGGACCGACCGGGCCCGCCCCGGTGGACCTGGCGGCCCTGGTCGACGGGTACACCGCCGGGTTCACCCCGGGCGGCCCGTACACCGTGCCGGACGCCGGGCAGCGCCGGGCGATCGCCGACGGCGTGCTCGGCGCGCTGGACGGGCAGGCCGAGCAGGCCGGGCGCTCGCTGGCGCGGGTCGGCTACCGGCTCACCGAGTTCACCGAGGCGGCGACCGGCCGCCGGGTGGCGGAGATCGCCGACGGCGCGGACGCCGGGGGCCGCGGCTGGGGCCGGGTCTACCTGGACCTCTCGGCCCGGGCGGGCTGGTCCGTGCAGGTGCCCCACCCGGTCTCGGACGCCCGCACCGAGGCGCTCGGGGTGGACCTCTTCCGGGCCGAGCCGGGCGGGGTGCTGGTGCTCGCCGGGGCGCACCGCCGGGCCGGGGCGGACGGCGCCTCGGACGTCGCGCACCGCGCCGACACGGTCTTCGCGGCGGTGGTCGAGGCGCTCACCGGGCGCGGCCTGCCCGGCATCCAGGTGCACGGCTTCGACGAGGGCAGCCTGCCCGGGCAGGACGCGGTGGTCTCCAGCGGCGCCGGCCAGCCGGGCCCGGCCGCCGAGCTGACCGCCGCCGGGCTGGGCCGGGCCGGGTACGCGGCCTGCCGGGCCTGGCGGGAGAAGTGCGGGCAGCTCGGGGGCACCACCAACGTCGAGGGCCGGTTCGCGGCCGGGCTCGGCGTGCCGTGGCTGCACGTCGAGCTGGGCAACGGGCTGCGCACCGAGCCGGCCCGCCGCGCGGTGGTGGCCGGGGTGCTGGCGCAGACGGCCCGCGGCTGGGCCGCGGGCCAGGGCTAGCGGGCCCGCGGGCCCGCGGGGCCAAGGGGCTAGCAGGGGCGGCGGCGCAGGTCCATCACGTAGTCGTGCGGGGCGCCGGCGCTCTCCGCGGCGTCGGCGACCAGGCCGAGGTAGCGGGCCGCGGGCAGGCCGCCCTCGTAGTCGTTGAGCACGTACGTCCAGACCGGGGTGTCGCCGTCCAGGGTCTGCGCACGCAGTTTGATCTTGCGGTAGATGCCGAGCTGGACGCCCTCCCAGCGGTCCAGGCCCTCCTCGTCCATCGGCGCGACGTCGTACAGCGAGACGAAGACCTGGTCCTTGCCGTCCTCGACGACGGTGGCCAACGAGCCCTCCCAGCCGAGCTGTTCACCGCCGAAGGTGAGCCGCCAGCCGTCCAGCCACCCGGTGCCGCGCAGGGGTGAGTGCGGGGCGCGGCGGGTCATCTGCCGTGCATCGAGGTTGGTGGCATACGCGGCGTAAAGGGGCATGGGGGGAAGACTAGCCCGGCCGATGGACGGTCCGTGGCGACTGGGCGATCGCACAGAAGCCCGGACCCCGGCGTGGCGGCGCTCCCGGCGTGCGGGACAATGGTGCACGTGACTCGGATCGTGATCATCGGTGGCGGACCCGGCGGCTACGAGGCTGCGCTGGTGGCCGCGCAGCTCGGCGCGGAGGTGACCGTCGTCGACCGCGACGGTCTGGGCGGATCGGCGGTGCTCACCGACTGCGTGCCGTCGAAGACCCTGATCGCGACCGCGGAGGTGATGACCACCTTCGACAGCTCGTACGAGGAGCTGGGCATCACCGTCGCGCAGGACGAGGCCGCGGACGCGGCCAAGGTCATCGGCGTGGACCTGGGCAAGGTCAACCGCCGTGTGAAGCGACTGGCGATCGCGCAGTCCCACGACATCACCCAGTCGGTCACCCGGGCCGGGGTCACCGTGCTGCGCGGCCGCGGCCGGCTCGGCGGCGGCGGACAGGCGGTGGACGGCTCCCGCGAGGTGCTGGTGGACGCGCCGGACGGCACCGTCCAGTCGCTGCGCGCCGACGCGGTGCTGATCGCCACCGGCGCCCACCCCCGCGAGCTGCCGGACGCCCAGCCGGACGGCGAGCGGATCCTCACCTGGACCCAGGTGTACGACCTGGAGGAGCTGCCCCGCGAGCTGATCGTGGTCGGCTCCGGCGTGACCGGCGCCGAGTTCGCGGGTGCCTACCAGGCGCTCGGCTCCAAGGTGACCCTGGTCTCCAGCCGTGACCGGGTGCTGCCGGGCGAGGACCCGGACGCCGCCGAGGTGCTGGAGGACGTCTTCCGCCGCCGCGGCATGAACGTGATGGGCCGCTCGCGCGCCGAGAGCGTCAAGCGGATCGGCGACCGGGTCGAGGTGGCCCTCGCCGACGGCAAGGTGATCGAGGGCTCGCACTGCCTGATGGCGGTCGGCTCGATCCCCAACACCGCGGAGATGGGCCTGGAGGAGGCCGGGGTCAAGCTCAACGACTGGGGCCAGATCCAGGTCGACCGGGTCTCCCGCACCAGCGCCCCGGGCGTCTACGCGGCCGGCGACTGCACCGGCGTCTTCATGCTCGCCTCGGTGGCGGCCATGCAGGGCCGGATCGCGATGTACCACGCGCTCGGCGACGCGGTGCAGCCGCTGAACCTGAAGACCGTCGCCTCCAACGTCTTCACCGACCCGGAGATCGCCACCGTCGGCTACACCGCGGCCGACGTGCAGTGCGGCAAGATGGACGCGGTCGTGGTCAAGCTGCCGCTGCGCGGCAACCCGCGGGCGAAGATGCAGGGCATCCGGGACGGCTTCGTGAAGCTGTTCTGCCGCCCGGGCACCGGCATCGTGGTGGGCGGCGTGGTCGTCGCCCCGCGGGCCAGCGAGCTCATCCACCCGATCGCGCTCGCGGTGGACGCCAATCTGACCGTCGAACAGGTGGCCAGCGCCTTCACCGTCTACCCGTCGGTCTCCGGCTCGACCGCCGAGGCCGCCCGGCAGCTGCACATCCGCAAGCGGGTCGAGGGCGAATCCTGAACCTCCGGCGCACAGTTGAGGGCGGCTGCCGATCGGCGGCCGCCCTTCGCGCAGGAGTGATCGTCACCCGGACGGCGGGCGCGGCCCCGGGCTGCTGACGGCGCGTATTGTACGGTCACGCGCCGCTCTTGCGTGAGCAATTCCAGCTACTAGCTGCAAACGCCTGAAAGCAGACGGTCACGCACGTTACCGTCGGTTCTGTGTTTGCAGCAGAACGTCGCCAGTTGATCCTCGAAATGGTGCGCGCCAACGGAGCGGTCTCGCTCCGGGAGTTGGCCCGCGTCGTCCAGACCTCCGAAGTGACCGTGCGCCGCGACGTACGGGCCCTGGAGGCAGAAGGGCTCCTCGACCGCCGGCACGGCGGCGCGGTGCTCCCCGGCGGCTTCAGCCGCGAACCCGGCTACCCGCAGAAGACCCACCTCTCCGCGGCGGAGAAGAGCGCCATCGCGGACCTCGCCGCCGGCCTGGTGGAGGAGGGGGACGCGGTGGTGGTCGGTGCCGGCACCACCACCCAGGAGCTGGCCCGCAGGCTGGCCAGGGTGCCCGGCCTCACCGTGGTCACCAACTCGCTGCTGGTCGCCCAGGCGCTGGCGCACGCCAACCGGGTGGAGGTGGTGATGACCGGCGGCACCCTGCGGGGTTCCAACTACGCGCTGGTCGGCAGCGGTGCCGAGCAGTCCCTGCACGGGCTGAGGGTCTCCAAGGCCTTCATCTCGGGCAGCGGGCTGACCGCGGAACGGGGCCTGTCCACCGCCAACATGCTGTCCGCGAGCGTGGACCGGGCGCTGGTGCAGTCGGCCAACGAGGTCATCGTCCTCGCCGACCACACCAAGCTCGGCGCGGACTCCATGTTCCAGACGGTGCCCACCGAGAACATCACCCGGCTGGTCACGGACGAGCAGGCGACCGCCGACGACGGCACCGCCAGGGAACTCGACGCGATCGCCGACTGCGGGGTGCAGATCGACCTGGCGCCGCTCGGCGCCGCCCCCACCGGGGACGCCCCGGTGCACGGCACCGGCAGCGGGCCCGTCCACCAGACCCAGCCCGGCCCGCTGGCGCGCCGGCCCGCCCCGCCCCCCGGCGGCGCCCCGCTGCCCGGCCAGCGCCGGCCGGGCGCGCACGGCGGTCCGGTCGGGCCGGGCGGCATGCCGGCCCGGCTGGCCGAGCTGGGCCTCCCGCGCGGGCGCTGAGGGCCCGTACGGCCGCGCGAACGCGGCCGGCCCGCACCCCCGAGGGGGTACGGGCCGGCCGGCGCTCCAGGGAGCGTGTCAGTCCTTGATCTCGCACAGCGCGGCGCCGCTGCTGACGCTCGCGCCCACCTCGGCCTTGAGACCGACGACGGTGCCCGCCTTGTGCGCGTTCAGCGGCTGCTCCATCTTCATCGCCTCCAGGACCACGATCAGCTCGCCCTCGGCGACGACCTGGCCCTCCTCGACGGCGACCTTGACGATGGTGCCCTGCATCGGCGAGGCCAGGGTGTCACCGCTGACGGCCGAACCGGCCTTCTTGGCGCCCACCCGGCGCTTGGCCTTCGCGGCACCCGCGGCACCGGCCGCCGGGGCCGCCGAGACGCCCAGCGAGGACGGCAGCGAGACCTCGATCCGCTTGCCGCCGACCTCGACCACGACGGTCTCGCGGCCCTCGGCCTCCTCGCCGTCGCCGGCCGCGCCCGCGAACGGCGGGATGGTGTTGTCGAACTCGGTCTCGATCCACCGGGTGTAGATCGTGAACGGGCCCTCGCCGCCGTGCACCTCGGGCGCGAACGCCGGGTCGGTGACGACCGCCTGGTGGAACGGGATGGCGGTGGCCATGCCCTCCACCTTGAACTCGTTCAGCGCGCGGCGGGCCCGCTCCAGGGCCTGCTTGCGGTCCCGGCCGGAGACGATCAGCTTGGCAAGCAGGGAGTCCCAGGCCGGGCCGATGACCGAGCCGGTCTCCACGCCGGAGTCCAGCCGGACGCCCGGGCCGGACGGCGGCGCGAACAGCGTCACGGTGCCGGGCGCGGGCAGGAAGCCCCGGCCCGGGTCCTCGCCGTTGATGCGGAACTCGAACGAGTGGCCGCGCACCTCGGGGTCGCCGTAGCCCAGTTCCTCGCCGTCGGCGATCCGGAACATCTCGCGGACCAGGTCGAGTCCGGTGACCTCCTCGGTGACCGGGTGCTCGACCTGCAGCCGGGTGTTGACCTCCAGGAAGGAGATCGTGCCGTCCAGCGCCACCAGGAACTCGCAGGTCCCTGCGCCCTCGTAGCCGGCCTCCTTCAGGATGGCCTTGGACGCCCGGTACAGCTCGGCGTTCTGCTCGGCGGTCAGGAACGGCGCGGGCGCCTCCTCGACCAGCTTCTGGTGCCGGCGCTGGAGCGAGCAGTCACGGGTGGAGACGACCACCACGTTGCCGTGCTTGTCCGCGAGGCACTGGGTCTCCACGTGCCGCGGGTTGTCCAGGTAGCGCTCGACGAAGCACTCGCCGCGGCCGAAGGCGGCGACGGCCTCGCGCACCGCGGAGTCGTACAGCTCCGGGATCTCCTCCAGCGTGCGGGCGACCTTGAGGCCGCGGCCGCCGCCGCCGAAGGCCGCCTTGATGGCGACCGGAAGGCCGTGCTCCCGGGCGAACACGACGACCTCGTCGGCACCCGAGACCGGGTCCGGGGTACCGGCGACCAGCGGCGCGCCGGCGCGCTGCGCCACGTGCCGGGCGGTGACCTTGTCACCGAGGTCGCGGATGGCCTGCGGGGGCGGGCCGATCCAGGTCAGACCCGCGTCGAGGACGGCCTGGGCGAAGTCGGCGTTCTCCGACAGGAACCCGTAGCCGGGGTGGATGGCGTCGGCCCCGGAGTCCGCTGCGGCCTTCAGGACCTTGGCGATGTCCAGGTAACTGGTGCCGGGGGTGTCTCCACCCAGCGCGTAAGCCTCGTCGGCCGCGCGGACGTGCAGCGCATCCCGGTCCGGCTCGGCGTAGACGGCGACGCTGGCGATACCGGCGTCCGAGCAGGCCCGGGCGACGCGGACGGCGATTTCCCCGCGGTTGGCGATGAGCACCTTGCGCACTGTGGCTCCCTTCTTGAACCTGGTCGAGTTTATGGATTCCTGGGCGGTACCGGCGAGTAGCCCCAGGTTGTGAACTATCCCACACGGACGGTGATGAATTTCGAGGGCCCGTCGACCGCCTGTTCGGTGACGCCGCAGGTCGCGGCCGGTGCGGTTGAACCGGCCGGATCCACAGCGGGTGACGGGGCGCCGTTCGGTGCCCCGGTGGCATCGGACACACTCTCGCGCGGCGGGCTCGAAGGGCGGTGGAACGGGCGGCGGGCCGCCGCGCTCCCGCGGGCCCGGCCGTCAGGCCCAGAGGTCGACCAGCCGGACGTCCAGGTCGGCGAGCAGGGCGCGCAGCAGCGGCAGCGAGAGGCCGATGACGTTGCCCGGGTCGCCGTCGATGCCCTCGATGAACGGCGCCGAGCGCCCGTCCAGGGTGAACGCCCCGGCGACGTGCAGGGGCTCGCCGGAGGCCACGTAGGCGGCGATCTCGGCGTCGTCCGGGGTGCCGAAGCGGACGGTGGTGGACGCGGTCGCCGAGGACTGCCGGCCGGTCGTGGTGTCGATCACGCAGTGGCCGGTGCGCAGCACCCCGGCGCGGCCGCGCATCGACTGCCAGCGGGCGAGCGCCTCGGTGGCGTCGGCGGGCTTGCCGAGGGCCTGGCCGTCCAGCTCCAGGACGGAGTCGCAGCCGATCACCAGCTCGCCGCCGGTCAGTGCGGCGGCGACCGCCTTCGCCTTGGCCTCGGCCAGCACCAGGGCGAGTTCGGCCGGGGTGGCGGCGCTGATCGCGTCCTCGTCGACGCCGCTGACCACCACGCGCGGGTCGAGGCCCGCCTGGCGCAGCAGCCCGAGGCGGGCGGGGGAGGCGGAGGCGAGGACGAGGATGCGCTGGTCGGTCATGCCCCTCAGGGTAGGGGGTACCGGTGTCCGCCGTTCGGGTGAACGGCGGTCGCCGCGGTCGGGTGAACGGCGGTCACAGCAGGAGGAGGACGGCGGCCACCATCGCGAGGGCGGCGAGCACCCGGCCGGCCCGGTGCAGCCGCTCCATCATCCGGCGGGCCTCCGGGGAGGGCTCGTCGCGGGGGTCTGACCAGAGCACACGTCCAGGGTGCGCCGCGCCCGGCCCCGGGCGCCTGAGTATCCGTACTCAGCTTTCGGGCAATCCGGGCGGACGGGCCCGAACGGGTGCGGAGCGGGAGGTCGGACGGGCCGACTTCCCGCTCCGCACCCGGCGGTTCAGCTCGCCCAGCCGGACGTCCGCCAGGCGTTGACGCCCGGGTGGACGGCCTGGCGGAACAGGCGGGAGCGGTCGTTCCAGGGGGCGGCCGGGCCGGCACCGGCCAGGCGTGCCGCCTCGGCGGCGGCCTGCGCGGCGGCGGCCCGGGCCTGGACCACCGCCAGGACGGTGGCGAGCTCCTCGGGGGTCGGCTGCCCGTGCAGCACGTGGATCGGGGCCATGGCTCAATTCTCTCCCGACGGGGGCCTACAGGGGGATGTTGCCGTGCTTCTTCGGCGGCAGCACCTCGCGCTTGCCGCGCAGCGCCCGCAGACCCCGGACGATGTGCCGGCGGGTCTCGCTCGGCGGGATCACCGCGTCCACGTAGCCGCGCTCGGCCGCCAGGTACGGGTTCAGCAGGGTGTCCTCGTACGAGGCGATCAGCTCGGCCCGCTTCTGCTCGGCGCCGCCCTCCGCCGCGGCCTCGGCGATCTCCCGCCGGTGCAGGATGTTGACCGCGCCCTGCGCGCCCATCACCGCGATCTGCGCGGTCGGCCAGGCCAGGTTGAGGTCGGCGCCCAGGTGCTTGGAGCCCATGACGTCGTACGCGCCGCCGAAGGCCTTGCGGGTGATCACGGTGATCAGCGGGACGGTCGCCTCGGCGTAGGCGTAGATCAGCTTGGCGCCGCGGCGGATGATGCCGTCCCACTCCTGCTCGGTGCCGGGCAGGAAGCCGGGCACGTCGACGAAGGTCAGCACCGGGATGTTGAAGGAGTCGCAGGTCCGGATGAAGCGGGCGGCCTTCTCGCTGGCGTTGATGTCCAGGCAGCCGGCCAGGTCCATCGGCTGGTTGCCGACGATGCCGACGGACTGGCCCTCGACCCGGCCGAAGCCGGTGATGATGTTGCCCGCGTACAGCGGCTGGGTCTCCAGGAACTCGCCGTCGTCGACGATGTGCTCGATCACCTTGCGCATGTCGTACGGCTGGTTCGCCGAGTCCGGCACGATGGCGTCGAGTTCGAGGTCCTCGTCGGTGACGGTGAGGTCCGCCTGCTCGGGGTAGGACGGCGGGTCCGACAGGTTGTTGGAGGGCAGGTACGAGAGCAGGCTCTTGACGTACTCGACGGCCTCCTTCTCGTCGGTGGCCAGGTAGTGCGCGTTGCCGGACTTGCTGTTGTGGGTGCGGGCGCCGCCCAGCTCCTCCATGCCGACGTCCTCGCCGGTCACGGTCTTGATCACGTCCGGGCCGGTGATGAACATGTGCGAGGTCCGGTCGGCCATCACCACGAAGTCGGTGATCGCGGGGGAGTACACCGCGCCGCCCGCGCAGGGGCCCATGATCAGCGAGATCTGCGGGATCACGCCCGAGGCGTGCACGTTGCGGCGGAAGATCTCGCCGTACAGGCCGAGCGAGACCACGCCCTCCTGGATCCGGGCGCCGCCGGAGTCGTTGATGCCGATGACCGGGCAGCCGGTCTTCAGCGCGAAGTCCATCACCTTGACGATCTTCTCGCCGAACACCTCGCCCAGGGAGCCGCCGAACACGGTGAAGTCCTGGGCGAAGACGGCGACCTGGCGGCCGTCCACGGTGCCGTAGCCGGTCACCACGCCGTCGCCGTACGGGCGGTTCCGCTCCTGCCCGAAGTTCGTCGAGCGGTGCCGGGCGAACTCGTCGAACTCGACGAACGAGTCCTCGTCCAGCAGCTCCGCGACCCGCTCGCGGGCCGTCAGCTTGCCCTTGGCGTGCTGCTTCTCCACGGCCGCGGCGGAGCCGGAGTGCACCGCCTCGTCGAGCCTGCGCCGCAGGTCGGCGAGCTTTCCGGCGGTGGTGTGGGGGTCGTACGGCGCCTCGGTCATCCGGTGGCTCTCCCTGATCCATGGGCCGCGACCTGTTCGAGTGCGCGCGGGCCGGAGTGGGGGCCCGCGCATGAGGGCAGGGCGGCGCTGCGAACTACCGTTGGGTAGCGTAGCCAGCGCACGGGCCCGGACGTCATGTCCTGGCGTTATGGCCATCAACACAGTGTGTCAACGCTCGTTCTGAGGGACGATGGGGCGGCCTACGCCCCACGCGCCCGTGGACGCCCTAGTGTTCTGGACCATGACCGCACCCGACTCCCCCCGCCGCAGTGGACTGCGCGGTTTCGGCCACGCCGGGCCGTCGCCGTGGACCGACCTGGACCGCCCGCCGCTGGACGAGGCGGCACTGCGCCGCGACCTGCTGGTCCCGGACGGGCTCTGGACCTCGGTGGACGTCGTCGCCGCGACCGGATCCACCAACAACGACCTCGCCGCCCGCGCCCTGGCCGGCGCCCCGCAGGGCGCGGTGCTGGTCGCCGAGCTGCAGAACTCCGGGCGCGGCCGGCTGGAGCGCCAGTGGAGCGCCCCGGCCCGCTCCGGGCTGTTCCTGTCCGTCCTGCTGCGCCCCGAGGAGGTGCCGGTCGAACGCTACGGCTGGCTGCCGATCCTGGTCGGGGTGGCCACCGCCAGCACGCTGAGCCGGGTCGCCGGGGTCGAGGTCGGGCTGAAGTGGCCCAACGACCTCCAGGTGGAGATCGACGGCGCCGAGCGCAAGCTCGGCGGCATCCTCACCGAGCTGAGCGGCGGCGCCGTGGTCGCCGGCCTCGGCATCAACGTCTCGCTGCGCGAGTCCGAACTGCCCGTCCCCACCGCCGCCTCGCTCGCGCTGGCCGGCGCCGAGGTCACCGACCGGTCCACCCTGCTGCGCGCCCTGCTGCGCGAGTTCGCCGGGCTGTACCGCACCTGGACGGCCGCCGCCGGCGACCCGCACACCAGCGAGCTGCTCCGCGCCTACGCGGACCGCTGCACCACGCTCGGCCGTCAGGTGAAGGTGCACCTGCCGGGCGACCGGGAGCTGGTCGGCGAGGCGGTGGCGATCGACGGCGACGGCCGCCTGGTGGTCCGCACCCCCGACGGCGCACGCCGGGCGGTCGGCGCGGGGGACGTCGTCCACGTGCGCCCCGAGCCCCGCTGAACGGCACTCTTCACCTCTCCTTGACCCGGGCTGATGCCCCGGATCACGCGATTCCGTGCGAACATTCCACCTGGCAGCGGTGTGAGGCGCGCCACTGCCCGCCGGGTGGCGGGCGCGCCCGGACAGGCAGGACACGAGGCGAGTGCGGCGACCGCACGGGGACGGACCGGTGGCAGAGGACGGCAGCAGCGGCGCGACATCGGGGACCCACGACCCCACGGTCGCGCTCGAACTGGAACGCCTGATCCTGGACGCGCCACGCCGCTACACCCCGTACCAGGCCGCGCGGGCCGCCGACGTCCCGATGGAGCTGGCGACCCGCTTCTGGCGGGCCATGGGCTTCCCCGACATCGGCCAGTCCCGGGCCCTCACCGACGGCGACGTGATCGCCCTGCGCCGGCTCGCCGGCCTGGTCGAGTCCGGCCTGCTCAGCGAGTCGATGGCGATCCAGGTGGCCCGCTCCACCGGCCAGACCACCGCCCGGCTGGCCGGCTGGCAGATGGACACCTTCCTGGAGAACCTCACCCAGGCCGTCGAGCCCGGCCTGACCCGCGCCGACGTCGCCTACCCGCTGGTCGAGCTGCTGCTGCCGGAGCTGGAGCAGTTCCTGGTGTACGTCTGGCGCCGCCAGCTCGCCGCCGTCACCGGCCGGGTGGTCCAGGCCGCCGAGGACAACGAGATCACCAGTGGCCGTCTCGCCGTGGGCTTCGCCGACCTGGTCGGCTTCACCCGGCTGTCGCGGCGGCTGGAGGAGGAGGAGCTCGGCGAACTCGTCGAGACCTTCGAGAACACCTGTTCGGATCTGATCGCCGGGCAGGGCGGCCGGGTCATCAAGACCCTCGGCGACGAGATCCTCTACGTCTCCGAGGATCCGGTCACCGCCGCCGAGATCGCGCTCAGCCTGATCGAGGCCCTCGCCGAGGACGAGACCATCCCCGCGCTGCGGGTCGGCATGGCCTTCGGCACGGTCACCTCGCGGATGGGCGACGTCTTCGGCACCACCGTGAACCTGGCCAGCCGGCTCACCTCGATCGCGCCCAAGGACGCGGTGCTGATCGACGGCGAGTTCGCCGCCGCGCTGGAGCAGTACGGCAGCGTGGCCCCGCCGGACGCGGACGGCCCCGGCCTCGCCGAGGCGCTGTCGGCCGCCGCCGGGATGCCCGCCTCGGGCCTGCCGGTGCCGGGCCTGGACGCCGGGCACCGGTTCCACCTGCAGCCGATGTGGCGCCGGCCGGTGCGCGGGCTCGGGCTGGTCGAGCCGTGGCTGCTGTCGCGGCGGCTGAAGCCGGAGTAGGTCTCCGCCGCCGCCCCTCCCGGGCCCTTCTCGCGCCTCTGCGGGGCCCTTCCCGGCCTCTTCCGGACCCCTCCCGGTCCTCTCCTGTGCCCTTCCCGGCTTTTCCCGGGCCTTTCCGGCCTTCCCCGGCCTTTTCCAGGACGTGGCCCCGGGCCGGTCCCGATGCTTGGGGTGCCGAACGGTTGAAACCCGTACGGCCGGTTGCGGGTCCGTCCTGGCAAACGGGGCATAACCGACCGAAACCGCCATAGTCTTGGTGAAAGCGGCCGGGCGGGTGCGGCCGCCGTCGGGGGTCCGGCAGGACCGAGCACAGGGAGCGAGGCGAGCCGGTGAGCAGTGAGGCGATCATGACGGACCGCGGCTGCGACTGCGACTGCGGCGGCCCGCAGCCGGCCGGCCAACTGCCCGACCTGCGGCTGCAGTCCGTGGTCGAGCTGGCCCAGGACATGGCCCGCGCGCTCACCCCGCTGGAGGCCGTCCGGGCCGCCGCAGCCCGCGCCACCGAGGCGCTCGGGGCCACCATGGCGGCCGTCTCCGTCTGGGACCGCGAATCCGGCCGGCTCCGGGTCCTGGTCAACCACGGGGAGCTCGCGCCCGGCGAGGAGGAACTGCCCGAGGACGAGTCCTACCCCGTCGCCGACTTCCCCGAGATCGTCACCTATCTGGAGGAGCGCTGGACCACCGGGCGCCTCCCCCGGGCCTGGCTGCAGACCGCCGAGAACGCCGAACCGCACGCCGGGCACGCCCACCCGACCGCCGGCGCGTACTGCCAGGAACGCGCCGCGGCGCTGCGTCGGCGCGGCCGCGCCTGCTGCGTGGTCGCCCCGATCGTCCTGCACGGGCAGGCCTGGGGCGAGCTGTACCTGGCCCGCAGCGTCGGGAAGCCCGGGTTCGTCGCCGCCGACGCCGACTACGCGACCCTGCTCGCGGCCCAGATCTCGGCCGGCCTCGCCCAGACCGAACGCCTCGCCGACCTGCGCAAACTCGCCTTCTCCGACCCGCTCACCGGCCTCGCCAACCGGCGCGCCGTCGACGCCCGGCTGGAGAGCGCCCTCACGGCGCACAACCGGGACAACACCGTGGTCTCGCTCGTCGTCTGCGACGTCAACGGCCTCAAGCGGGTCAACGACCAGCTCGGCCACGAGATGGGCGACCGGCTGCTCGAACGGTTCGCCCACCAGCTCTCGGTCGCCGCGGCCAAACTCCCCGGCAGCCTCGCCGCCCGCCTCGGCGGCGACGAGTTCTGCCTGCTCGCCGAGGGGCAGAAGGCCGACGAGGTCGTCGCCGTCGCCGAGGAGCTCTGCGCCCGGGCCCTGGCCCTGTCCGAGGGCGAGGGCGTCGCCTGCGGCGTCGCCTCCACCGGCGACTCCATCGGCCCGGTCACCACCCCCGACCGGCTCTTCCGGCTCGCCGACGCCGCCCAGTACCGGGCCAAGGCCGCCCGGGCCGCGCACCCCGTCGTCGCCGGGCGCAGCCACGGCCCCGGCTTCTCGCCCGACCCCACCGTGCTGCTCGCCGACGCCGCCGACCCGCACCACCGGGCCGACGGACGCGCCCGCCCCGGCCGGGCGGGGGCGGGCGACCGGCGGCGCTTCCGGGGCGCCGCGCACAGCGCCGACCCGGGCCAGCTGCTCACCGCCGTCCTCGCGGCCCTCGACCAGGCCGCCGCCGCCCGGGCCGTCCACCCCGCCGACACCCTCGGCAAGCTCGTCGTCGTCGCCGAGGCCTCCGCCCGGCTGCTCGACGCCGTCGGCTGGTGGGTCTCCTACGTCCCGCCCGGCTCCCACCTCATGCGCACCGCCCAGCACGCCGTCTACCGGATGACCAGAGGCCCCAGCAGCACCCGCGCCGAGACCCAGCGGGCCCAGATCGAGGCCCCGGACGCCGTCTTCGACCTGCGCCACTACCCGATGACCCGCCGCGCCGTCCGCGGCGGCGCCTTCGCCCTGCGCGCGGGCGCGGCCGGCAACGACCCGGCCGAGGAGGCCATGCTGGTCGTCTCCGGCTACCGCGGGATGGTCGCCGCCGGCGGCCAGAACCCGGCCGGCGGCTGGCTCGTCGAACTCTTCGCCGACGACGCCACCCTGCCGCTCGGCCAGGCCGTCTTCGCCATGCGCGCCCTGGTGGCCGTCGCCCTGGCGGGCGCGGCCTCGCCCCCGGTGCTGTGAGGCCGGGGCGGGTGGTCGGCGCGGTCAGGCCTGCCCGAGGGCGCGCAGGACCGCCTCGACCAGGCGGTCGGCGTGGGCGTGGTCGAGCGGGCCGAGGCGGTAGAGCCAGCGGTAGTGGAGCGGGCCGTAGAGGAGTTCGAGGGCGAGGTCGAGGTCCGCGTCGGGGGCGAGTTGGCCGGCCTCGCGGGCGCTGCGCAGGCGCTCGCGGGTGACGTCGAGGAGCGGGTCCAGCAGGCGGGTGCGGTAGTCGGCGTACAGGGCCGGGTCGTTGAGCAGTTCGGCGGTGAGGGCGCGGTAGGTGCGGTCGAGGGCGGGGTCGGCGAGCTCGTCGGCGGCGGGGCGCAGGACGGCCCGCAGGTCGGCGGCGAGGTCGCCGGTGTCGGGGAGGGCGAGGCTGCCCTCGTGCTCGTTGGCGGCGAGGAAGGCGTCGAAGACGACGGCGCCCTTGGAGGGCCACCAGCGGTAGATGGTCTGCTTGCCGACACCGGCCCGGGCGGCGATCGCCTCGATGGTGAGCTTGCCGAAGCCGACGTCGGCGACGAGTTCGGCGGCGGCGGTGAGGACGGCGGCGCGGGAGCGTTCGCTGCGGCGGGCCGGGTCGGGGGCGGTTCTGTGGGCCATAGCGGAAATTCTAAGCGAAGCAACGAGACGGACCGTATCGTCTTGACGTGGCGTCGGACTCTGGATCATGCTGGAGCGGTGCCAGCGAGACGGATCGTCTCGTCTCATTCCTAGCCCTGGAGGCCCCCATGACCCGCTCCGCGCACCCCGCCCACATCCTGATGGTCTCGATCCCGGCCCACGGGCACGTCAACCCCAGCCTCGCCGTGATCGCCGAACTGGTCGCCCGGGGCCACCGGGTCAGCTACGTCAACGACGCCTCCTTCGCCGGGGCCGTCGAGTCGACCGGCGCCCGCTTCGTCCCGTACCCGACGAGGCTGCCGCGCGCCGGCGGCCCGGACGCCTGGGAGGAGGACCCGGTGGCGCTCCAGGAGCTGTTCCTGGACGACGCCCTCGCGATGTACCCCGTCCTGCTGGAGGCCTTCGCGGACGACCGCCCCGACCTGGTGCTCTGCGACATCGCGGGCTTCGCCGGGCGGGCGTTCGGCGAGCGGCTGGGCGTGCCGGTGGTGCAGCTGTCGCCCACCTACGTCGGCTGGGAGGGCTTCGAGCAGGACATGGCGGAGGTGTACGAGGCGATCCGCAGCGGGCCCGGCGGCGCCGAGCACTACCGGCGGTTCGCCGACTGGCTGGCCGAGGCCGGGACGGTGGAGCGCGACGTGGACGCCTTCAAGGGCCGCCCGGCGCGGTCCGTCGCCCTGATCCCGCGCGCCCTGCAGCTCAACGCGGACCGGGTCGACGAGCGGCGCGTCACCTTCGTCGGGCCGTGCTTCGGCGACCGCGCCCACCAGGGCGCGTGGCACCGGCCGGCGCACGCGGAGAAGGTGCTGCTGGTCTCGCTCGGCTCGGCCTTCACCCACCAGCCCGCGTTCTACCGGGCCTGCGTCCAGGCCTTCGGCGGCCTGCCCGGCTGGCACACGGTGCTCCAGGTCGGCGCGCACACCGACCTGGCCGACCTGGGCGAGGTGCCGGACACCGTCGAGGTGCACCGGTGGGTGCCGCAGCTGTCGGTGCTCGCGCAGGCGGACGCCTTCGTCACCCACGCGGGCATGGGCGGCTCCAGCGAGGGGCTGTACCACGGCGTGCCGATGATCGCCGTGCCGCAGGCCGTCGACCAGTTCGCCAACGCGGACGCGCTGGTGGGGCTCGGCGCCGCCCGCCGCCTGGACACCGCGCAGGCCACCCCGGAGGCGCTGCGCGGCGCGCTGCTGGAGCTGGTCGGCGACCCGGCGGTGGCCGAGCGGCTGAAGGCGCTGGCCGCCGCCGGCCGGGCCGAGGGCGGCACCGCCCGCGCGGCGGACCTGATCGAGGCCGAGCTCAGGGGGTGACCGGCGCGGCGGGGGAGGGCGCCGCTGTCGAGGGCGTGGCGGGGGAGGGCGAGGCGATCCGGTCCGGCCGGGTGTAGACGTTCGCGCCCTCCCCGCGCAGGAAGCCCACCAGGGTCAGGCCCAGCTCCTCGGCGAGGTCCACCGCGAGCGAGGACGGCGCCGAGACGGCCGCCAGCAGCGGGATGCCCGCCAGCGCGGCCTTCTGGGTCAGCTCGAACGAGGCCCGGCCGCTGACCAGCAGGACGTGCCCGGTCAGCGGCAGCCTGCCCTCGCGCAGCGCCCAGCCGACCACCTTGTCCACCGCGTTGTGCCGCCCGACGTCCTCGCGGGCGCAGAGCAGTTCGCCGGTGGCGGCGTCGAACAGGCCGGCCGCGTGCAGGCCGCCGGTGGACTCGAAGGTGCGCTGGGCGGCCCGCAGCCGGTCCGGCAGGCCGTACAGCAGGGACGGCGGGACGGTGAGCGGGTCCTCGCCCACCGGGTGGCGGACGTGGGTGCGGACGGCGTCCACCGTGTCCCGGCCGCACAGGCCGCAGGCGCTGGTGGTGAGCAGGTTGCGGTGCGCGGACAGCGGCAGCGCGCGGGCGGCGCCGCGCAGGGTGGCGTCGACGACGTTGTAGGTGTTGGCGCCGGACTCGTCCGTCCCGGCGCAGTACCGCAGGGCGGCGAGCTCCTCGGCGGTGTGCACCAGCCCCTCGCCGACCAGGAACCCGGCCACCAGGTCGAAGTCCTGCCCGGGGGTGCGCATGGTGACGGTCAGCGGCTCGCCGCCGAGCCGGATCTCCAGCGGCTCCTCCGCCGCCAGCGAGTCCGGCCGCACCCCGCGCTCGTCCCCCCGCAGCCGCACCACCCGGCGCCGTGCCGTCGCCCGCGTCATCGCCCTGCCACCTCCGTGCGTGTCCGTGGCCACCAGCGTGCGGCACGGGGCGGCCCGGGCGAAAATCCTGTCGGCCGGTACGGGGCGTGCGATCGTGGCCGTTCCGGATGGCGACCACCTGTTGTCATATCTTCATTCACCTGATGTGATGGTGTATATGGATATGCACAGTGCTGTGGCCCCCGACGCTCCGCTGGTCCAGGTCGGCAAGGCCGACGTCAGCGCCGAGGACGTGCTGGCCGTCGCCCGGGGGAACGCCCGGGTCGAGATAGGCCCCGACGCCCTCGCCGAGATGGCGACGGCGCGGGCGCGGATCGACGCCCTCGCGGCCGAACCGCGCCCCGTCTACGGCGTGTCGACCGGATTCGGCGCGCTCGCCGTCCGGCACATCAGCCCCGAACTGCGGGCACAGCTCCAGCGGTCGCTGGTGCGCTCGCACGCGGCCGGGATGGGACCGGCCGTCGAGCGCGAGGTCGTCCGGGCACTCGTCTTCCTGCGGATGAAGACGCTGGCCTCCGGCCGGACCGGCGTGCGCCCGCTGGTCGCGCAGACCATGGCCGCCCTGCTCAACGCGGGCATCACCCCGGTCGTCCGGGAGTTCGGCTCGCTCGGCTGCTCCGGCGACCTCGCGCCGCTGTCGCACTGCGCGCTGGTCCTGATGGGCGAGGGCGTGGCCACCGGCCCGGACGGCGTGGAGAAGCCCGCCGCCGAACTGCTCGCCGCCGCCGGCATCGAGCCCGTCGAACTGCTGGAGAAGGAGGGCCTGGCCCTCATCAACGGCACCGACGGCATGCTCGGCATGCTGGTGATGGCCATCGCCGACCTGCAGCGGCTGTACACCATCGCCGACATCACCGCCGCGATGACCCTGGAGGCGCTGCTCGGCACCGACAAGGTGCTCGCCCCCGAACTGCACGCCCCGATCCGCCCCCACCCGGGCCAGGCGCTGAGCGCCGCCAACATGCTGGCCGTCCTCAAGGACTCCGGCCTCACCGGCCACCACCAGGACGACGCGCCGCGGGTCCAGGACGCCTACTCGATCCGCTGCGCCCCGCAGGTGGCCGGCGCCGGCCGGGACACCCTCGCCCACGCCCAGCTGGTCGCCTCCCGCGAGCTCGCCGCCTCGGTCGACAACCCGGTCGTGCTGCCGGACGGCCGGGTGGAGTCCAACGGCAACTTCCACGGCGCCCCGGTCGCGTACGTGCTGGACTTCCTCGCCATCGCCGCCGCCGACCTGGGCTCGATCTCCGAGCGCCGCACCGACCGGCTGCTCGACAAGGCCCGCTCGCACGGCCTGCCGGCCTTCCTGGCCGACGACCCCGGCGTGGACTCCGGCCTGATGATCGCCCAGTACACCCAGGCGGCGCTGGTCAGCGAGAACAAGCGGCTCGCCGTCCCGGCCTCGGTCGACTCGATCCCGTCCTCCGCGATGCAGGAGGACCACGTGTCGATGGGCTGGTCCGCCGCCCGCAAGCTGCGCCAGGCCGTCGACAACCTCGGCCGGATCCTCGCCGTCGAACTCACCGCCGCCGCCCGCGCCCTGGAGATCCGCCAGCAGGCCGACGGCGCGGGCCGGACGGCCCCGGCCACCACGGCCGCCATGGCCGCCGCCCGGGAGGCCGGGGTCGGCGGCGCCGGCCGCGACCGCTTCCTCTCGCCGGACCTGGAGGCGGCGGCCGCGCTGGTCGCCTCCGGGGAGCTGGTACGGGCCGTGGAGCGGGTCACCGGGCCGCTGGCCTGAGCCGGCGTGAGCTGGGCTGACACGGTGCGATCGGTGTGACGGGCCGTCGGGTCCGGTGCGGGCGGCGGGACGGCTGGTGCGGGCGGCGGGGCTCAGTCCCAGTCGTCGCGGGACCGGGACCGGGACCGCGGCTCGTCCCGGTCCCGGCGGTTGCCGAACGCGGCGGCGAAGTTGACCCCGACGATGCCCGCCCAACTGACCAGCAGGCCGAAGAAGCCGCCGCCCTGCGGGCTGGCCGCGATCGCGGTGAGCGGGATGCCGAGGGCCAGCGAGATCACCGCCAGCCGGTTGCCGGGCCGGCCGAGCCCCGGCCCCGGCCCCGGGTGGTGCGGCCGGCGCCGCTGCGCGGGCTCGTAGTCGTCCATCCGCTCGGCCACCCGGCGCTCGACCCGGGCGTCCAGACGGGCGTCCAGGCGGCTCAGGAACGAGTCGACCAGCTCCGGCTCGTACTCCTTGCCGAGTTCCTTGCGAGCGTGCAGGGCGGCGTCGAGGTCGCGCCGCAGGTCGTCCTGGCGAGTGTCCATGGGAACAGCCTGGGCCCGCGCCGGAGCGCGGTCCATCCGTCGGTGGGGGAATCCGGGCGGGTTCAGGGAGAATTCAGGGTTACCCCGAGCTCCCGACCCGCTCGGGCCGTCTCGCCCGGCATCCCGCCGTACGAGACGTCTTTGCCAGGCGCGACGCACTGCTGCACAGTCGTCGTCCGAATCGCTCGCATCCGGAGGTACCGCTGATGACCGCCACCGACGAGGCCGGCACGGTCGGCCCCTCCGCCCGGCTGCTCCAGCTGTTCGAAGGCCACCGACTGACGCCGACCCAGCGGCGGATCGCGCACTCGCTGGTCCGGCACGCCACCGAGGCGCCGTTCCTCTCCAGCGTGGAGGTCGCCGAACTCGCCGGCGTCAGCCAACCGTCCGTCACCCGCTTCGCGGTCGCCCTCGGCTACGACGGCTACCCGGCGCTGCGCAAACAGCTGCGCGAACTCGGCGCGGGCGAGACCGCCGCGCCGGAGACCCCCGACGACGCGGTGCGCAACGAGCACCAGCAGGCCGTGCTCGCCGAGATCGCCCACCTGCGCCACCTCGCCGAACTCCTCGCCGACCCCGAGCCGATCACCCGCGCCGCCCGGCTGCTCGCCGCCTCCCGCCCGCTGCCGGTGCTCGGCCTGCGGGCCGCCTCCGCGCAGGCGCGCGGCTTCGCCTACTTCGCCGCCAAGGTGCACCCGGACATCCGCCTCCTCGACGAGGGCGGCAGCATGCTCGCCGACCGGCTGGAACAGGCCGCCGCGGCCGGGGCCACCGCGCTGCTCTGCTTCGCGCTGCCGCGCTACCCGCGGGAGCTGATGGACGCGCTGGTGGTGGCCCGCGAGTGCGGGCTGACGGTGCTGACCGTCGCCGACAGCGCCTTCGCGCCGGTCGCCAAGCTCTCCGACCTGATGCTGCCGGCCGCCGTCGGCACCGGGCTGGTCTTCGACACCGCGTGCGCGCCGATGATGCTCGGCCGGGTGCTGTTGCAGCGCATGTGCGACGAACTCCCGGGCGCGGAGGCCCGGTTGGAGGCCATCGAGCAGTCCGCCGCGGCACGTGGCCTGTTTTTGGAGTAGACACGGCGGGGAGTAGCCGTCACGAACCCGGGCATCCCCTACAGCAGGGGGTGCCGCCCATGCGCGTGATCCACGAGATGAAGTTCGTCGCCCGCCTGGCCTCGGGTGTCGACGAATGGTCCTGCCCCACCTGCGGACGCCGCGTCACCCTGCGGCGCCTGCCCGATCCCGAACTGACCGTCCTCGACCCGGGAGACGAGTCCGCCGTGCACGTCGGCGTCATCGAACCCGACGCCCGCGCCGCCGCAGCTGCCGCCGAGAAGTACGGCCTCGGCCCGGTCCAGAACATCCCCCGCCCGCCGACCCCACCCACCCCCGACGCCGCCGACCGCCGCTGGCTCGCCGAGATCGGCATCGACTGGGACGGCGACGCCGCGGCCTGAGGGCGCTCGTACGACCCGTTCCGGCCAAGCGGTACGGGGGCTTCGGCGTGCCTGGGTGCGCCTGCGGGCGGCTGCTGATCGGATGGGTTCGGGGTCTGGTCGGGAGGTGGTTGTTTGGATATATTCAGTCGAGCTGAATCTGAATGAATCCATCCGCAGGGAGGCCAGGACATGGTGCAGCAGGCGAGCGGGCCGCGTGAGGTCAGGGCGGCGCGGGGGACGGGGCTGACGGCGCAGGGGTGGCAGCAGGAGGCGGCCCTGCGGATGCTGATGAACAACCTCGACCCGGAGGTCGCCGAGCACCCGTCGAAGCTGGTGGTGTACGGCGGGACGGGCAAGGCGGCGCGGGACTGGCGCTCGTTCGACGCCATGGTGCGGACGCTGGAGGGGCTGAAGCAGGACGAGACCATGCTGGTCCAGTCCGGGCGGCCGGTCGGCGTCATGCAGACCCACGAGTGGGCGCCTCGGGTGCTGATCGCCAACTCCAACCTGGTCGGCGACTGGGCCAACTGGGAGGAGTTCCGCCGGCTGGAGAGCCTCGGGCTCACCATGTACGGGCAGATGACCGCCGGCTCGTGGATCTACATCGGCACCCAGGGCATCCTGCAGGGCACCTACGAGACCTTCGCCGCCGTCGCCAACAAGCGGTTCGACGGCACGCTGGAAGGCACCATCACCCTCACCGCCGGCCTCGGCGGGATGGGCGGCGCCCAGCCGCTGGCCGTCACCATGAACGGCGGCGTGGCGATCTGCATCGACTGCGACCCGTCCCGGATCGCCCGCCGGATCGAGCACCGCTACCTGGACGTCGAGGCCAAGGACCTCGGGCACGCGCTGGAACTGGCCACCGCGGCCCGCGACAAGCGGCAGCCGCTGTCCATCGGCGTGCTGGGCAACGCCGCCGAGCTGGTCCCGCAGCTGCTCGCGATGGACGCGCCGATCGACATCGTCACCGACCAGACCAGCGCCCACGACCCGCTCGCCTACCTGCCGGTGGGCGTCGCCTTCGACGACATGGCGGACTACGCGGCGGCCAAGCCCGCCGAGTTCACCCAGCGGGCCCGCGAGTCGATGGCCCGGCACGTCGAGGCGATGGTCGGCTTCCAGGACGCGGGCGCCGAGGTCTTCGACTACGGCAACTCGATCCGTGGCGAGGCCCAACTGGCCGGTTACGACCGCGCGTTCGCCTTCCCCGGGTTCGTCCCCGCGTACATCCGGCCGCTGTTCTGCGAGGGCAAGGGCCCGTTCCGCTGGGCGGCGCTGTCCGGCGACCCGCAGGACATCCACAAGACCGACAAGGCCGTCCTCGACCTCTTCCCGGAGAACGAGTCGCTGCACCGCTGGATCAAGATGGCCCAGGAGAAGGTGCACTTCCAGGGCCTGCCCGCGCGGATCTGCTGGCTCGGCTACGGCGAGCGCGACAAGGCCGGCGAGCGCTTCAACGACATGGTCGCCTCCGGCGAGCTGTCCGCGCCGATCGTGATCGGCCGCGACCACCTCGACTGCGGCTCGGTCGCCTCCCCGTACCGGGAGACCGAGGCGATGCTGGACGGCTCGGACGCGATCGCCGACTGGCCGCTGCTCAACGCCATGGTCAACGTGGCCTCCGGCGCGTCCTGGGTCTCCATCCACCACGGCGGCGGCGTCGGCATCGGCCGCTCGATCCACGCCGGGCAGGTCACCGTCGCCGACGGCACCGCGCTGGCCGGCGAGAAGATCCGCCGGGTGCTCACCAACGACCCGGGCATGGGCGTGATCCGGCACGTGGACGCCGGCTACGACCGGGCCACCGAGGTCGCCGCCGAGCGCGGCGTGCGCGTCCCCATGGGTGAGCTGTGACGTCCTCGTTCGAAGAGATGTGGGCGGAGCTGCTCCCCGTGGGCCGCTCCGCCGCCTCCGGCGGCTACCGCCGCTTCGCCTGGAACTCCGCCGACGCCGAGTGCCGGGCCTGGTTCGAGCAGCAGGCCCGGGACCGCGGCCTCGCCTACGAGTTGGACCGCAACGGCAACCAGTGGGCCTGGCTGGGCGATCCGAACGCGGGCGGGGCGGTCGTCACCGGCTCGCACCTGGACTCCGTCCCGGACGGCGGCGCCTTCGACGGCCCGCTCGGCGTGGTCTCCTCCTTCGCGGCCCTGGACGAACTCCGCTCCCGAGGCGCCGAGTTCACCCGCCCGCTGGCGATCACCAACTTCGGCGACGAGGAGGGCGCCCGGTTCGGCGTGGCCTGCATCGGCTCCCGCCTGTCCGCCGGCGTGCTCTCCCGCGAGGCCGCGTACGAGCTGCGCGACGCCGACGGCGTCCGGCTGCCCGACGCGATGGAGCGGGCCGGCTACGACCCGGGCGCGATCGGCGCGGACGACGACCGGCTGGCCCGGATCGGCGCCTTCGTCGAACTCCACGTCGAGCAGGGCCGCCTCCTCACCGAGGACCGGCCGGTCGGCGTGGCCAGCGCGATCTGGCCGCACGGCCGCTGGCGGTTCGACTTCCACGGCGAGGCCAACCACGCCGGCACCACCCGGATCGAGGACCGCCGCGACCCGATGCTGACGTACGCCAACACCGTGCTCGCGGCCCGCAAGAAGGCCCGGCAGGCGGGCGCGCTGGCCACCTTCGGCAAGGTCGCGGTCGAGCCCAACGGCACCAACGCGATCGCCTCGCTGGTGCGCGGCTGGCTGGACTCCCGGGCCGCCGACGAGGCGACGCTCACCGCGCTGGTCGAGGAGATCGAGCAGGCCGCCGCCGAGCGCGGCGGGCGCGACGGCGTCCGGGTCGAGCTGACCCGCGAGTCCTACACCCCGGTGGTGGACTTCGACGGCCCGCTGCGCGACCGGCTCGCCAAGCTGCTGGACGCCCCGGTGCTGCCCACCGGCGCCGGACACGACGCCGGGATCCTGGCGTCGGCCGTCCCGACCGCCATGCTGTTCGTGCGCAACCCCAGCGGGGTGTCGCACTCCCCGGCCGAGCACGCCGAGGAGGCCGACTGCCTGGCCGGGGTCGCCGCCCTCGCCGACGTACTGGAGGACCTGGCGTGTCGCTGAGCCCCTTGACCTCGGGGACCGAGCCGGTGGCGTACTGGGCGCAGTACGCCTGGCTGCCGCACCCCAACGGGCCGGTGGTCGAGCGCAACGTGCTGATCACCGTCGGCCCCGGCGGCCGGATCACCGCGGTGACCCCGGACAGCGGGCCCTGCCCGCCCGGGGCCGTCCGCCTCGACGGGCTGCTGCTGCCCGGCCAGGCGAACGCCCACTCGCACGCCTTCCACCGGGCGCTGCGCGGCCACGTCCAGGTCGGCTCCGGCACCTTCTGGACCTGGCGCGACACCATGTACCGGTTCGCCGGGGCGCTCGACCCGGACCGCTACCTGGCGCTCGCCACCGCCGTCTACGCCGAGATGGCGCTGGCCGGGGTCACCGCCGTCGGCGAGTTCCACTACCTGCACCACGCCCCCGGCGGCGCCCGCTACGACGACCCCAACGCGATGGGCGAGGCGCTGATCGAGGCCGCCGCCCGGGCCGGCATCCGGATCACCCTGCTCGACACCTGCTACCTGTCCGCCGGCTTCGGCGCCGAGCCGACCAGGCCGCAGCAGCGGTTCAGCGACGGCGACGCCGAGGCCTGGGCGGTGCGGGCGGACGCGCTCAAGCCCCGCGAGCACGCCCGGATCGGCGCCGCCGTCCACTCGGTGCGGGCCGTCCCGGCCGAGCAGCTGGGCACCGTCGCGCAGTGGGCGGCGGTGCGCGAGGCGCCGCTGCACGTCCACCTGTCCGAGCAGACCGCCGAGAACGACGCCTGCCTCGCCGCGCACGGCGTCACCCCGACCCGGCTGCTCGCCGACCACGGCGTGCTCGGCCCGCGCACCTCGGCCGTGCACGCCACCCACCTCACCGACGAGGACGTCCGGCTCCTCACCGACACCTCCACCACCATCTGCATGTGCCCCACCACCGAGCGGGACCTCGCGGACGGCATCGGCCCGGCCCGCCGGCTCGCCTCGGCGGGCTGCCCGGTCACCCTGGGCAGCGACAGCCACGCCGTCATCGACCCGTTCGAGGAGGCCCGCGCCCTGGAGCTGAACGAGCGGCTGCGCACCCGCACCCGCGGGCACTGGACGGCCAACCTCCTGCTGCGGGCCGGCACCGAGGACGGGCACGCCTCGCTCGGCTGGCCGGAGGCGGGGCGGGTCGAGGCCGGCGCGCTCGCCGACTTCACCGTGATCGCCCTGGACTCGGTGCGCACCGCGGGCCCGCCGCCCCGCCTCGGCGCCGAGACCGCCGTCTTCGCGGCCTCGGCGGCCGACGTGCGGCACGTGGTGGTCGGCGGCCGGCAGGTCGTCCGGGACGGCGTGCACCAGCTCGTCGCGGACGTGCCGGGCGCGCTGCGGGACTCGATCGGCGCGCTGGACCACTGACCTCTTTGTTCAATTCCCTTCGGAAGGCGTTGTCTTGAGCACCAGGACCACCTTGATCACGGGCATCGGCAGCCTGGTCACCAACGACCCCGGGCACGGCACCGGGCCGCTCGGCCTGCTCACCGACGCGTCCGTGGTGATCGACGGCGGCACCGTCGCCTGGGTCGGCCCGGCAGCCCAGGCCCCGGCGGCGGACGAGCGCTTCGACGCCGAGGGCCGGGCGCTGCTGCCCGGGTTCGTCGACTCGCACGCCCACCTGGTGTTCGCGGGGGATCGTACGGCCGAGTTCAACGCCCGGATGTCCGGGCAGGCGTATTCGGCGGGTGGCATCCGGACGACGGTGGCGGCCACCCGGGCCGCGAGCGACGCCGAACTGGAGGCCAACCTGGCCGGGTTCGTCCGGGAGGCGCTGCGGCAGGGCACCACCACCATCGAGTGCAAGTCCGGCTACGGGCTGACGGTCGAGGACGAGGCGCGGGCGCTGCGGATCGCCGCGCGGCACACCCCGGAGACCACCTACCTGGGCGCGCACGTGGTCGCGCCCGAGTACGCCGACGACCCGGCCGGGTACGTGGATCTCGTCACCGGCGAGATGCTGGACGCCTGTGCGCCGCACGCCCGTTGGGTGGACGTGTTCTGCGAGAAGGGCGCCTTCGACGGCGACCAGGCGCGGGCCGTTCTGACGGCGGGGATCGCCCGCGGCCTCACCCCCCGGGTGCACGCCAACCAGCTCACGTACGGGCCCGGCGTGCAGCTCGCGGTGGAGCTGGGGGCCGCCTCGGCGGACCACTGCACCCACCTGACCAACGAGGACGTGGCGGCGCTCGCCGGCTCGGCGACGGTTGCGACGCTGCTGCCGGGGGCGGAGTTCTCCACCCGGGCCGAGTACCCGAGCGGGCGACGGCTGCTGGACGCGGGGGCCATGGTGGCGCTCTCCACGGACTGCAACCCGGGCTCCAGCTTCACCAGTTCGATGGCGTTCTGCATCGCGGTCGCGGTGCGCGAGATGGGCATGACCCCCGACGAGGCGGTCTGGGCGGCAACCCTGGGCGGCGCCCACGCGCTGCGGCGCAGCGACGTCGGCACCGTCACGGTCGGCGCCCGCGCCGACCTGCTGCTGCTGGAAGCGCCCTCGCACGTGCACCTGGCCTACCGCCCGGGTGTCCCCCTGACGGCCGCGGTCTGGCGAGCCGGCGTCCGGGAGGTCTGAGTAGCCGCATCACTTCACGTCGCCCCGTCGAGCCGCTGCTCGACGGGGCGACGTGAAGTGATGCGGCAGCCGGAACGGCCAGCATGCCCCGATGCCGATTTCTCCCAAGGTCGTCAGGGCTGACGGTAGGCGCGGACAAGCAGGGTGTCTGCAGCGCGTGTACTCGGCACGGTGGGAGGGAGCCGGTCGACACTGATCTTCGTGAACCCCGCCTCGTCCAACAGCTTCGTCCAGACGGTCTCCTGGAGAACCCAGCGGCGCATGGTTGCCGGGGCGCCGTCCGGGGTGCGGGCCGGAACGTCGGCGTGCTGGACGTCCGGTTCAGCGGGGGCTCCACCGAGGTAGTGGCCCAAGGTGGAGGCGGCCAGCAGTCCGCCGGGTCGCAGGGCGCGGGCAGCGGCCGGGAGCAGCTGGCGAGGGTCGGCGAAGTCGAGGCTGCCGAACACCGAGTAGAGCACGTCGTACTCGTCTGGATGCGCCTCCAGGTGCGCGGTCGCGCCGGCGCGCACCGTGCGCAGGCGCGGTACGAGGTGGCCGTAGAGGTCGCAGGCCATCGCGTGCTGGGCGGGGGAGGCGTCGATCGCGTCGACCCGCGCCGGAGAGTGGTGGGCGACGAGGTGCGCGGCATGACGGGCGGCACCCGCGCCGAGGTCCGCCACGACGAGGCCGGTGATGTCCCCCAGCACCTCGGTTTCAGGCCCGCCGTCCTGGGCCCAGACCCAGTGGAAGGCGCCGGGGACGGTCCGGTTGGTGTCAGCGCGGGTGCGGCCGTAGTGATGCCAGAGGTCCGGCACACCGGAGTGGACGGGTGAGGTGGTCGTCACCCGGGTCATCCTCGCG
Source organism: Kitasatospora sp. NPDC057940 (assembly GCF_042887425.1). Taxonomy (NCBI): domain Bacteria; kingdom Bacillati; phylum Actinomycetota; class Actinomycetes; order Kitasatosporales; family Streptomycetaceae; genus Kitasatospora; species Kitasatospora sp. NPDC057940. Next base: position 17,624 of record NZ_JBHVPH010000028.1, on the reverse strand, counting down.
TCCGGCGTGCGCCGGCGCAGGGGTTTGGGTGAACTCCACCCTTCCGGGTCGCGGTGGCCCCGGACTGAGCTCGGGGCCACCGCAACTGTCCGGTCAGTGCGAGTCGTTGCCGGGGTGGCAGGGGCTGCATTTGGAGGCATCCGCCCACAGCGGCAGGTCCACGTCCCAGCCGTCTGCTGCTATGAGCTGGGCGGTGCGCAGCACGGTGCCGTCGTCCTTGTACTCGACGGCCGGCACGTGGTGCAGGAAGTGGCCGTTGTTGTGCTTCTGGCACAGCTCGGCGTAGGCGACGGTGTCCAGGATGATCGTGTGGACGCCGATGTCCACCAGCGAGCTGGGGCCGAGGCCCAGGTGTTCGCTGCGGTGGGCCATCGCGGTCAGCAGGTAGGCGTAGCCCTGGCCGAGGACGCGGGCGGCCATGATGGTGTCGTAGGGGTAGTCGCGCATCAGGAGGCCGATCTGCTTGTCCCACAGGTCGGCGGGGATGTGGTCGCGCACGTTCCGGAGCGGGCCGACGATCGGGTCGGCGGGTGCAACTGCGGTTGCCATGGTTCCTCCGACTGTTGTTGGGGCACCTGGTGACGCCGGGCGCTGCCCGGCGGCTCTGTGGAATCTACGGACCAATTCTCTTATTGCTCAAGGAAGTTGCGGAGAATTGCGGATGCCTCACCCCAGTGAGTCGATCGCGGCGGTGATCAGTGCACGGGCGGCGCCGCCGTGAACGGCCAGGGCGCCGAAGCGCACGAATGCCTGCGCGTAGAGGGCGAGGTCGCTGGGCGCGGTCACGGTGACCTGGGCCGACAACAGCTCCACCCCGGCCTGGCGGTCGTCGAACAGGTTGAAGGTCTCCGTGGGCCACATGGTGCGGGAGGCTGTGAACGGGATGACGCCGAGCGAAACCGAAGGCATCGACATGACCCTGAGCAGGCTGCCGAGTTGTTCGGCCATCACCGTGTCGTCGCCGATCCGATAGCGCAGCACGGATTCCTCGATGACTGCGACGAAGCGGCGCCCGCCCTCGAAGACGACGCTGGAACGGGCGAGCCGGGCTTCGACCGCGTCCGCCACGTCGTCCGGGGTCTGGCGGACGTCGGCCACCGTGCGCAGCAGGGCGCCGGCGTACTCCCGGGTCTGCAGGGCACCGGGAACGACGCGGGAGGAGTAGGCACGGAAATGGCGGGTGCGGGTGTAGAGAGGCACCCGGGCTTCCTGGGCGTGACGCAGGCCGGTCCGGGTGATGCGCCGCCACTCGACGTACAGGGAGTCCGCCGCCCTGTTGGAGGCGATCAGATCGGGCGCTTGGCCGTCGGCGCCGCAGGCGCGGCACCACGTGCGAATGTCCGAGTCGGACGGGGCGGCCTTGGCGTTGAGGATGCGGGAGGTTTTGGCGGGGTGCCAGCCGCAGAGGGCGGACAGTTCCCTGCCTTTCAGGCCGGCGTTCCGCATCAGCTCGCCGAGGCGGGTAGCGAGGGTCGCGCGGGCCGCCTGGACGCTGGAGGACGGGGAGATCGGCATCGTCACTGGGGCGCTCGAAACCGGTGGCGGTCAGATGCTGAACTTCTCGTGTGGTACGGCCCGTTGCCAGACCGCCTCGAACGCGGTGGCGCACAGTAGGGCCACCGCAGGGTCGTCGCTGAAGGACGGCCCAGCACTCTCCCCGTCGCCGGTGAAGTGGTTGAACCGCACCAACTCGCCGTCGAACAGCCAGAAGTCGCAGCCCGGCAGGGCGAGGTCCGCTGCCTGCCGTCGCGGCAGCCAGCGGATCTGCTCGCCCGCGGCGATGTTGGTGAACGTCCCGGAGTGCTCGAACCGGATGTACTCCGAGACCGGCTCAGACACGATCCGGGCACGGCGAACCTCGACGCCCCGGCTCACGGTCTTCTCGATCAGCGTCAGCCACGGACGCCACCAGGACGCACGGTCGGCCGGGTCGTAGCGGAAACCGTCCCGCCAAGCGGCGACCGCCTCCGCCTCCTTCACTACGCTGTAGGAGTCACGCATCTCCAGGTGAACCGCGCTGGAGCGCGTAGCAGTCAGCTGCTCAGCGAACGTCGGCACCTTCGGCGGCATCGCATGCCTTCCTCAAGATCGGCACCATGCGGGCCGGCAGCCGGACCACATCCTCCGAATCGGGGATGCTCCCGGTCTCCCGGCACTTGGCGCGCAGCTTCTCGGTAGCCTTCCAGCCCTGCACGACGATCTCGTCAGCCTCGTCGTCGTACCAGACGGTCGGGCACTCGTCGTCCCCCGTGTTGGGGTCGATCCCGATGAACCGTAGTGCCATGGCAACTTCCCCTTGCAACTCGGTTGCGTGGATTTGCATGACGATTCCCGACTCGGCAGCCACCGTCAAGGGTGAGGCTTCTGAGCGTAGTTGGTACCCGCCTCTGCCAACTTGGCTACATCCTCTCCACCGGCGGCCTCTTGCTTCCCGCAAGAGGCCGCCGGAACGATTCGCTCAGGGGTTGGCGATGAGGTGGTCGAACTCGCCCGCCTTGGCGCCTTGGAGGAAGTTGGCGAACTTGGTGGGTGTGGTGCGGACGATCACCTCGCCCTCGTCGGACTCTCGGAGTTCAACGACCCCATCGGCAGCCCGGACCTCAAGGCATGCGTTGCTGGAGCCGGAGTAGCTGGACTTCTGCCATGCAGGGCTACTCATGATTGCCCTCTATCTCCTTCTTGATGGATCGGATGAAGTCTCGCGAGTCATCTTCGGAGAGAGCCACAGACGCCATCCTGTCGAGGATCTCGCGGTAACTTGCCAGGTCCGAGGGTGCGTCGAAGAGCGGACACCCGAAGCTGATGTCGATCTGCACGGTGTCCAGCTCAGGCACCGGGCCCGCGATATGGACGAAGTTCTCGCTGGGGCCAGGCAGCGATTCGATCTTAAACGGCACGACTCGGACCGAGATGCCGGGGCTCTCGGAATGCTCGATGAGGGCGCCGAGTTGCTCGGCGAGCGCCGCCGGTCCGCTGAACTGCATGCGGAGTGCGGCTTCGTGGATGAACGCGGTGTAGGGCGTGACGCCGTCCCGTGCGACCTGCTGCCTCCGCAAGCGGAAGGCCAAGCGGAGGTCGACATCGGGCTGCGGCAGTGGCGGGATCGCGCGAGCGAAGACCGAAGCGGCGTAGGCCGGGGTCTGGAGCAGCCCGGGTAGGAAGGTGATCGAGTAGGTGGAGATCCGGCAGGCGTGGGCCTCGATCGCCGCCACATCGAGCAGGTCGGTCGTCAGCCTCGGGCTGTACTCCTCCCACCAGCCAGTCTCTCGCTCCCGGGTCATGTCAGCGAGTGAGGCGATCAGGGGCTCGTTGGCGCACGCGCAGACCGCCGCGATCTCACGTAGACGTTCCTCGCTGACGGCCGACTTCCCGTTCTCCATCTGACTCACCAAGGCAGCAGTCACCCCAAGCAGACGGGCAAGGTGGCTGCCGCCGAAGCCGGCTTGCTCTCTCATCCTCCGCAGTTCGGCGCCGAGGCGTCGCTGACGGAGGGTGGGGACTCGAAGGGCCATGGCGTCCTCTCAGCTGGTGCAGAGGCCAGTGTGCCGCGCCGGTCGCCGGTGGATCCATCCGGGCTCGGCGGCGCTTGTCGCCCGTGAGGAGGAACCTCCTCCCATTCGACTTTAATTAAAGAGTCGATGCGCTATCGTCATTCTCAGCTCGATCAGACGGATCGTCAGTAATGGCTGTGTTCAGGGCAGTAGGCGCCTTCTGCCTGCGCGCCGCAGAGCAGCCGGCCCCATCCTGGCCTGGCTCACGGCGACGTATCCGTCGTCTCCCCTTACTCCCACACCACAGCCTCCCGGAGGTTCCCGTGTGCACCCGTAACACCCCCTCGCTCACCCTCTCCCGCCAGGCCCTGCGGGACGCCATGACCCGCAGCGGCTGGGACGCCGACGCCGTCTTCAACGCCGAACTCGCCCTCTGCGAGCTCATCGTCAACGCCTGGCGGCACGGCGACACCCCCGCGCCCGTCGTCTGGTTCTCCATCCTCGACCGCACCCTCCGTGTCACCGTCTCCGACGAGAGCGACGCCCTCCCGCAGCCGCGCACGCCCGCCGACCTCGCCGAGACCGGTCGGGGCCTCCAGCTCGTGGACGGCCTCACCCACCGCTGGGGCGTCGACCCGCAGAAGCGCGGCAAAACCATCTGGTACGAGCTGGACTCCCGCGCGTGACCCGCGACCCCATCGTGCCGGAGGACCCCCGGATGCGCGACTACACCAAGCCCCAAATCATGTCTCTCCTAGGGGAGTTGCATAGGCGCGGCCTGCCGCACGGGCTCCTCTGGGGGTCCGCCTCGACGGGCGGGACCACCATCGACGGACGCATCCTGATCGACTTCGGGAACGCGCCGGTCAGCACTCTGCTCAACCTCCTCCGTCTGCTCCGCGACCTGGACGATGACGACGAGGAGCGGCACCGGTGAAGTTCTTCGTCGGCGCGATCCTCCTCGCCCTCCTCGCCCTCGCCATCACCACCGTCGCCCTCGGCGTCCTCGCCACCCTCAAGATGCCCCACCCCGACGACCGCGACGACCAGCACTGAACCGCGCGAAGGCCCTCGCCCACCCGGGCGAGGGCCTCGCGGGCGCCCGCTCAGCGTCAGTCCGCTTGAAGCTCCTTCACCACCTGCTCCGCCAACACGCGGGCGCCCTGAAGGCGAGGGTCCTCGGGATGCGCGTACGGTCCGAGGATCTTCGCCGCGACGAACAAGGTCATCAGCTTGCCGTCCCGGCTGGCGAAGTCGCCGTTCCGCTCGACACGGACACGATCAGCCAGCGCAGGCACGGCAAGCGACGCCGCCCACAGCGTGGCAGCGTCCAGGCCACGCGGGGCCATACCCCAGTCTTCCCAGTCGAAGACGCGGAACTCGGGCGCCGTCACGTTCGCCCAGTTCAGATCCGCATGCGCCGGACACCACTCGCTCACCGTGGCGTCGATGCCCGGGAACACCTGGCGGATCGTCCGAGTCACCAGCTCCTGGGTGATCGTCTTCGTGTCCGGCGTGGCGATCCGATTCGTTCGCTGCCCCGCGAGCGCATCGAGAGAGGCGTTCAGCTCCGGCCACCAGCTGGGTGGCAGGTCGGGACCCTCGGCCACAACTGCGGACCCCGCTGGGGCGGATGGCAGTAGTTCGGTTTCATCGGCCCGCCACATCACTGGCTCGGCCTCATCCCGCCAGGCGGTGCCGGCCAGCCACGCGGGCTTCGCAATCCCTCGCAGGGCCTCGGCGGAGGGGGTGCCGTCCCAGCTCTGGACGCCGATTCGATCGAGCCCTCGCCGCTCGATGCGTACCCACGTGCCACGCGCCGTGCCGGCTCCCACGGATCGGCGTTTGCGGACCACTGTCGCCCTGTCGAGTTGCGTGCCCAAGGCCGTCTCGACACGTACCAGCACCGCGTCCACCGGTGCCCGGCGCAGATCCGTCATGGGACAACGGTAGCGATGCTCAGCGGAGTTGGGGCTCGCTCCAAACGGGACGCTGTTGGTCAAGCATTCGCCAACGGCGTCCCCCCAGAGCGAGCGTCTCGCGGTTGCACGTGTGCAGGGAACGCGCGTCCGGTTTGCGGCGCACCGTGCCCGCTGCGGCAGCCCTGACCACAGACCGACCGGCCCGGTTACCTGGCGCAGGAAGTCGGCCCGGCCGACCTCCTGCGCGTTCAGGTGCTTTCTACGCGCCAGTGACCAGGCTGCGGCGTTCGGTGGCGCGGGCGCCGCTCAGCCCACGCCCAACGATCTCCGCAGGAAATCCAGTTCATGCAGCAGCAGGTGCTCCACCACCGCCTCGTCGGTCGGCCGGTGGCCGGTGGCGCGTAGTGGTAGGACCTCGTGCGGGCGTCCGGCGGCGAGGAGGGCGTGGGAGAGCCGCAGGGTGTGCGCGGGGAGGACGTTGTCGTCGGCGAGGCCCTGGATCAGCAGCAGTGGGCGGCTCAGCTTCGGCGCCTCGGCGATCAGGGAGCCGTCGTCGTAGTGCGCGGGGTGCTCGTCGGGGTGGCCGAGGAAGCGCTCCTGCCAGTGGGTGTTGTAGAGCCGCCAGTCGGTGGGGGCGGCGCCGGCGGAGGCGGCGTGGAAGACGTCCGGGCGGCGCAGGACGGCGAGGGCGGCGAGGTAGCCGCCGTAGGACCAGCCGCGGATGCCGACCCGGTCGAGGTCGAGCAGTCCGGGCCGCAGCCGGGCGGCCTCGTGCAGGCCCTCGACCTGGTCCGCCAGGGCGGGGCCGGCCTTGTCGCCGTAGATCGTCTTGTCCCAGCGCGGTCCGCGCCCGGGGGTGCCACGGCCGTCGACGACCAGCACCGCGAAGCCCTGGTCGGCGAACCACTGGGAGAGCCGGTCCCACCACGCGCCGCTGCTGGTGACCTTGTGCATCCCGGGCCCGCCGTACGGGTCGAGCAGGACGGGCAGCGGGGCGCCGCCGGGGCGGTGGCCGGCGGGCAGGAAGAGCGCGGCGCGCAGCTCGCGGGGGCCGAGGCGGAGCAGTTCGGGGTGTGCGGTGAGGACGGGCGGCTGCGCGTACGAGGCCACCGGGTGCGCCGTCCGGTCGTCGCGGTGGACGGTGATGCGGCCGGCCGGGAAGCCCTCGGAGCGGGTGGTGACGACGAGGGCGGCACCGCGCCGGATGCCCGTGTGGACGCCGGGGCCGCTGCTCAGCCGCCGGATGCCGCGGCCCGGTTCGTACTGCCAGAGGTGGGTCTCGGTGGGGTCCTCCAGGGCGGTGAACAGGACCTGTTCGCCGTCCGTGCCGAGCACCTCCCACAGCTGCAGTCCGGGCGGCGTCACCGGCTCGCCGTCGACGGTGAGGTGCCGGGTGTCGCCGAGGTCGGCGGTGTCGACCAGGGCTCCGCCGGCGGTGCGCGCGGGCAGGCCGGGGAGGAGTTCGACCCAGTGCTCGTCGCGGCGTTCGGCGAGCACCCGGGTGGCGCCGTCGGAGCCGATCGCCAGGGTGCGGACGGTGCGCTGGTCGCGGCTCTGCACGGCGGCGTACGGGCCGTGGGCGTCCCAGCCGGCGGCGGTGACGTACTCGAACGCGGTGCGGTCCCAGCGGACCTCGGTGCGGGTGCCGTCGAGGCCGAGCAGCAGGAGCGAGACCTCGGCGTTGGCGGTGCCGGCCAGCGGGTAGCGGATCACGCGCGGCGGGTGCTGCGGGTCGGCCGGGTCGGCGAGGTGCACGCGGTGGACGGGGCGCTCGTCGACGCGGGTGACGAGCAGCGCGGTGCCGTCGGGGGACCACCAGTGGCCGCGGGTGCGGTGCATCTCCGCGGCGGCGACGTACTCGGCGACGCCGTACGCGACGTCCTCGGCCTCGGGCTCGGCGAGCGCCCGGTCGTCCGCGGTGCTCCCGTCGGCAGGGCCGTCCGGGCTGTCCGGGCCGTCCGGGCCGTTGACGGTGACCACGCGCAGGGCGCCGGCGCCGACGTAGGCGATCCGCCGGCCGGTCGGGTCGAGCCGCGGGTCGTGGACGCCGGTGGCGGTGGGGACGGCGCGGACGGTGTCGGAGGCGGTGTCGGCGAGCCAGAGGGCGCCGTCGAGCGCGAAGGCGGCGAGCCGGCCGGTGGCGTCGGTGCTGTAACCGGTGATGCCGTCGGTGGAGGGGACGGCGCCCAGCGCGGCCGGGTCGGCGATCAGCCGTTCCCTGCCGGTGGCGGTGTCGAGCGCCCAGAGGCAGGCGAGCGGGTCGGTGCCGCCGCGGCTGCGCAGGAACAGGACGGCGGCGCCGTCGGCGGTGAGGCCCGGGTGGGTGGGGGCGCCCAGGGTGAAGCACCGGGTGCGGGCGAGCTGGCGCGGTAACGGGTTGGTCGTCATGCCGGGCACCATAGGCACGGCCATAGCGGCGCTGTCGAGCGGAAAACGGCCGGGGCCGCCGCGGACCTCAGGAATCCGCGGCGGCCCCGGCTCGGGCGGGCGTGGGCGTCAGTGGACGTCGCCCATGAGCGTGACGACCCGCTTGCGGTACATCGCCAGCGCGATGCCGGCGGCGATCGCCATGGCGCCCTGGACCGCGAAGTACCAGGTGCTGCCGACCACCTTGTCGCCCAGCACCAGCTGGAAGATGGCGGCCACGCAGTCGCCGGCGGTGACGGCGAGGAACCAGACGCCGACCATCTGGCTGGCGTACTTGGTGGGGGCCAGCTTGGTGGTGACGGACAGGCCGACGGGGGAGAGGGCGAGCTCGCCGACGGTCTGGACCAGGTAGACCGTGGCCAGCCACAGCGGGGTGACCTTGGCGTCGCCGGAGGCGGCGCCCATCGCCGCCATCATGACCAGGAAGGACGCGCCGATCATCAGCAGGCCGAAGGCGAACTTCATGGTGGTGCTGGGGTTCTTCGACCGGCGGGCCAGGGCGACCCAGAGCCAGGCGAAGACCGGGGCCAGCGCCATGATGTACAGCGGGTTGAGCGACTGGAACCAGCTGGACGGGAAGTTGATCCCGAACAGCGTGGAGGCGGTGTGGTCCTTGGCGAAGACGTTCAGCGTCGAGCCGGACTGGTCGTAGATCATCCAGAACACGGCGGCGGCGACGAAGAACCAGATGTAGCCGCTCATCTTGGACTGCTCGTCCGTGCTGAGGTCCTTGTCGCGCTTCACCTTGGCGAACACGAAGACCGGGATCGCCAGGCCGGCGATGGACAGCGGCCAGACCGCCCAGTCGATGGTGAAGTGGCCGGTGGAGACGACGATGCCGTAGAAGACGACCGCCGCGGCCAGCCAGATGCCGGCCTTGCGGAAGATCTTGCGCTTCTCGTCCGCGCCGATCGGCGAGGTCACGATGTCGCTGGTGGGGCTCAGGTGGCGGGTGCCCAGCAGGAACTGGAGCAGGCCGAGCGCCATGCCGATGCCGGCCAGGGCGAAGCCCAGGTGCCAGTCGACCTTCTGGCCGACGGTGCCGACCACCAGCGGGGCGAAGAAGGCGCCGAGGTTGACGCCCATGTAGAAGATCGTGAAGCCGCCGTCGCGGCGCGGGTCGTTCGGGCCGTCGTAGAGGTGGCCGACCATCGTGGAGATGTTGGCCTTGAGCAGGCCCGAGCCCACCGCGATGCAGACCAGACCGGCGAAGAACGAGCCGGTGAACGGCACGGCCAGCAGGAAGTGGCCGGCCATGATGATCGTGCCGCCGATCGCGACCGTCTTGCGGGCGCCGAGGAAGCGGTCGGCGATCCAGCCGCCCGGGAGGGCCAGCAGGTAGACCATGGCCGTGTAGACGCTGTACACGGCGCCGGCGGTCGCCAGCTTCATGCCGAGGCCGCCGTCCGTGACGGAGGCGGTCATGTAGAGCACCAGCAGGGCGCGCATGCCGTAGTAGCTGAAGCGCTCCCACATCTCGCTCAGGAAGAGCGTGGCGAGCCCTCGGGGGTGACCGAGGAAGGTCTTGCCGCTGGGCGAGGCCGGGGTGAGGCCGGCTTCCAGGGTGGTAGACGCCATGAGTAGGGGTTCCTTGCCTGACAGCGTCCGCCAAGGGGGGTGGCGGCGGACGTGGACGGAACCACTCTACGTGGCGATATTTAGCGTTATCAGATGACAAAAGCCACGAATCAGGTATGGGAATGGCAAAGTCCGTGACAGATCTGCCCGATCTATCCATGGTAGACAGGCAAATTTCCCTTCAATTTCAAGATTGAAGGCCGGATTCTTCGCCGAACGAGCGGTCTGCGACGGCGTGTTGAGCCCGAAGGTGCTCTTGTGTAACGATCACGCTCTGTGAACTACCTCACAAGGCAGTCCGCCATACCCGGGCGGACTACCATCACCACATGACCTGTGTGCTGCTCGCCGAGGACGATCCGGCGATCTCCGAACCGCTCGCCCGAGCCCTGCGACGTGAGGGCTATGAGGTGCTCGTCCGGGAGGACGGTCCGACCGCACTGGCCGCGGGCCTGACCGAGGAGGTCGACCTCGTCGTCCTCGACCTCGGCCTGCCCGAGATGGACGGCCTGGAGGTCTGCCGTCGCCTGCGCGCCGACGGCAAGAGCTGCCCCGTCCTGGTGCTCACCGCCCGCGCGGACGAGGTGGACACCGTGGTCGGCCTCGACGCCGGTGCCGACGACTACGTGACCAAGCCCTTCCGCCTGGCCGAACTGCTCGCCCGCGTCCGCGCCCTGCTCCGGCGCGGCAACGTCGACCAGCTCACCACCGGCGCGCACGGGGTGAAGATCGACATCGAGTCCCACCGCGCCTGGCTCGGCGAGGAGGAGCTCACCCTCTCCGCCAAGGAGTTCGAGCTGCTGCGCGTCCTCGTCCGGGACGCCGGCCGGGTGGTCACCCGCGAGGAGATCATGCGGCAGGTCTGGGACACCACCTGGTGGACCTCCACCAAGACCCTGGACATGCACATCTCCTGGCTCCGCAAGAAGCTCGGTGACGACGCGGCGAACCCGCGCTACATCGCCACCGTGCGCGGAGTGGGGTTCCGGTTCGAGAAGAATTAGCCCCGTACGGAGAACGCGGCCGGGAGTCGGCCGATGAAGCGGAGCACCTCGGGGAGCGGCAGCGTGAAACGCCGGATGATCAACTCGCTGCTGGGCGTCGTCCTGGTGGTGGTCGTGGTGTTCTGCGTGCCGCTCGCCCTGGTCGAGAAGCGCACCATCGTCAACTCGGCCCAGGACCGGGTGGACGCGGCCGCCGTCCGGGTGCTCGCGCTGGTCGAGAACCGGCTCTCCGCGGGTGAGTCGGTCACCGGCCGGGCCTTCGACAACCAGGTCACCGAGGGCAGCTACGTCGAGGTGCAGATCCCCGGCCAGGACGTCGTCTCCAGCGGCGAACGCCTGGCCGGCGGCCACCTGCTGAAGGCCGTCGAACGCGGCAACAGCGGCGAGGTCGTCACCGTCGAGCAGTCCCGCGCGGACGTCGACCACGAGATCGCCAACATGCTGCTGCTGCTCGGCGTGGTCGCCCTGCTGGCCGTCCAGGCCGCCGTGGCGCTCGCCGTCTGGCAGGCCAAACGGCTCGCCCGGCCGCTCACCGACCTGGCCGAGACCGCCGAACGGCTCGGCTCCGGCGACCCGCGCCCCCGCGACCGCCGCTACGGGGTGCCCGAACTCGACCGGGTCGCCGAGGTGCTGGACACCAGCGCCGAGCGGATCGCCCGGATGCTCACCGCCGAACGCCGGCTCGCCGCCGACGCCTCGCACCAGCTGCGCACCCCGCTCACCGCGCTCTCCATGCGGCTGGAGGAGATCACCGCCCTTGCCGAGGAGCCGGAGACCGTCAAGGAGGAGGCGACCATCGCCCTCCAGCAGGTCGAACGGCTCACCGACGTCGTCCAGCGGCTGCTCACCACCCAGCGCGACCCGCGCAGCCCCACCGCGGTGGCCTTCGACCTGGACGAGGTGATCAAGCAGCAGGTCGAGGAGTGGGGCCCGTCGCTGCGCGAGACCGGCCGGGTGCTGTCCCTGGAGGGCCTGCACGGGGTCACCGCCGTCGGCACCCCGGGCACCGTCGCCCAGGTGCTGGCCACCCTGATCGAGAACTCGCTGATGCACGGGGCCGGGACGATCACCCTGCGGGTCCGGCCCTCCGGCACCTCGGTGGTGGTGGAGGTGCAGGACCAGGGCGCCGGCGTGCCGCCGGACCTCGGCAACCGGGTGTTCGAGCGCGCCGTCAGCGGCCGCAACTCCACCGGCATCGGCCTGGCCGTCGCCCGTGACCTCGCGGAGGCGGACGGCGGGCGGCTCGAACTGCTCTCGCTGAAGCCCGCGGTGTTCGCGCTCTTCCTCGGCCGCAGCCACACGGACTGAGCCGGGGGCGGGTGGGGCGCGCGGGGAGCGCCCCGGAGGGCCTGCTACTCGGCCTTGGCGTAGCGGATCTGCTCGGCGGCCAGCATCAGCTCGGCCTGGGCGGCCAGCTCCTGGCCGCTGGCGCCGCCGGTGTCGCCGGCGCTGCTCGCTTCCTGTGCGACCGGCTCGGGCAGCGCCTTGAACACCCAGGTCCGGTACGAGAAGAAGCGGAACACGGTGGCCACCGCGAGGCCGGCCACCTTGGCGCCCAGCTGCTCGTAGTGCGAGTCGAGGCCGAGCACGTACACCGAGAAGCCGAGCACCCCGGTCTCGATCAGCATGCCGATGCCGCTGTACACCAGGAACAGCGTGATCTCCCGCTTGCGCGAGGCGGCGTCGCGGTCCCGGTACAGCCAGTAGCGGTAGCCCAGGTAGTTGGTGGCGATGGCGATCAGCGTCGCCGCGATGTTGGACCGCAGCGAGGCCAGGCCCAGCCCGTTGAGGCACACCCAGAACACGGCGAAGTTGACCACCACGCCGCTCAGGCCGACCAGGCCGAACTTCACCACTTCGCCTGACAGCCCCCGCAGTTTCTGCGAGAGCGAAGGGCTCGAAGCTGCGGACGTCGCCATACCGGGCTGCCTCCATGTGCCTGCGGGTCGAAGAGCGGATCGCGTGGACGCGTCCACCCCTTGAGCCCTGCGTGCACGCACATGATCGGACTGCGCAGACCAGGACCTAGCCGTCCAGGCTACCCGCTTCCACCGAACGGCTCAGCCCCCAGGGCTCCGGGTTGACTGGGACGCCCAGCCCACCCCAGCGGTTCCACCGCCCCCGACCGGCCCGGATATCCTGGCGGGGTGACTTCCCCGGGCAATGTGAATTTTCCAGTGGTGGGCATGATCGGCGGCGGGCAGTTGGCCCGCATGGCACACCAGGCGGGCATCCCGCTCGGGGTCAGGTTCAAACTCCTCGCCGACACGCCCCAGGACTCCGCCGCACAGGTGGTCTCCGATGTCGTCCTCGGTGACTACCGCGACCTCGACACGCTGCGCCGCTTCGCGGCCGGCTGCGACGTGATCACCTTCGACCACGAGCACGTCCCCACCGAGCACCTGCGGGCCCTGGAAGCCGACGGCATCGCCGTCCGGCCCGGCCCGGACGCGCTGGTCAACGCCCAGGACAAGGGCGTCATGCGGGCCAAGCTCGACTCCATCGGCGTGCCCTGCCCCCGCCACCGGATCGTCGCCGACCCGGCCGACGTCACCGCCTTCGCGAACGAGGGCTCCGGCTACCCGGTCGTGCTGAAGACCGTCCGCGGCGGCTACGACGGCAAGGGCGTCTGGGTCGTCGACGGGGAGGAGGACGCGCACGCGCCGTTCCTGGCCGGCGTCCCGGTGCTCGCCGAGGAGAAGGTCGACTTCGTCCGCGAACTCGCCGCCAACGTCGTCCGCTCGCCCAGCGGCCAGGCCGTCGCCTACCCGGTGGTGGAGAGCGTCCAGGAGAACGGCGTCTGCGCCGAGGTCACCGCCCCCGCGCCGGACCTCGACCCGGCCCTCTCCGACGAGGCCCAGCAGCTGGCCCTGCGCATCGCCGGCGACCTCGGCATCACCGGCCACCTCGCCGTCGAGCTGTTCCAGACCAGGGACGGCCGGATCCTCGTCAACGAGCTCGCCATGCGCCCCCACAACTCCGGGCACTGGACCCAGGACGGCGCCGTCACCTCGCAGTTCGAGAACCACCTGCGGGCCGTCCTCGACCTCCCGCTCGGCGACCCCCGGCCGCGCGCCAAGTGGACCGTCATGGTCAACGTCCTCGGCGGCGACTACCCGGACATGTACCACGCCTTCCTGCACTGCATGGCCCGTGACCCCGGCCTGCGGATCCACATGTACGGGAAGGACGTGAAGCCCGGCCGCAAGGTCGGCCACGTCAACGTCTTCGGGGACGACCTCGACGACGTCCGCGAGCGCGCCCGCCACGCGGCCGCCTACCTGCGAGGAACGATCACCGAATGACCTCCTCCCCTTCGAGCCCGCTCGTCGGCATCGTCATGGGCTCGGACTCCGACTGGCCCGTCATGGAGGCCGCCGCCCAGGCCCTCGACGAGTTCGAGATCCCCTACGAGGTCGACGTCGTCTCGGCGCACCGGATGCCCCGCGAGATGGTCGCGTACGGCGAGAACGCCCACCGGCGCGGCCTCAAGGCCATCATCGCGGGCGCCGGCGGCGCCGCCCACCTGCCGGGCATGCTCGCCTCCGTCACCCCGCTGCCCGTCATCGGCGTGCCGGTGCCGCTGCGCTACCTGGACGGCATGGACAGCCTGCTGTCCATCGTCCAGATGCCGGCCGGCGTCCCGGTCGCGACCGTCTCGGTGGCCGGCGCGCGCAACGCCGGCCTGCTTGCCGTGCGGATGCTGGCCGCGTTCGACCCCGAACTGACCGAGCGGATGGCCGACTTCCAGGCCGAGCTGAACAACCAGGCCACCGAGAAGGGCAAGAAGCTCCGCGCCAAGGTGGCCGGATCCTCCTCCTTCGGCTTCGGCAAGTAGCCCCGGCGGTGGGGTAGAACAGCCGGTATGACTACCGAGCTGGACTCCCCCACCCCGCTGGACCGCGCCAAGGCCCTGCTGCGCACCGCCCCCGTGGTCGACGGCCACAACGACCTCCCGTGGGCGATGCGCGAGCAGGCCGGGTACGACCTCGGCGCGGTCGACCTGGCCGCCGACCAGAGCGACCGCCTGCACACCGACCTCGCCCGCCTCGCGGAGGGCGGGGTCGGCGCGCAGTTCTGGTCCGTCTACGTGCCGACCCGGCTGGCCGGCGACCACGCGGTGAGCGCCACCCTGGAGCAGATCGACTTCGTCCACGCCCTGGTCGAGCGCTACCCCGACCGGCTCCGGCTCGCCCGCACCGCCGACGACATGGAGGCCGCCCGCGCCGAGGGTCGGATCGCCTCCCTGATGGGCGCCGAGGGCGGCCACTCCATCGACTGCTCGCTCGCCACCCTGCGCGCTCTCCACGAGCTCGGCGTGCGCTACCTGACGCTCACCCACAACGACAACGTGCCGTGGGCCGACTCCGCCACCGACAAGCCGGCGGCCGGCGGGCTGACCCGGTTCGGCGAGGAGGTCGTCCGGGAGATGAACCGGCTCGGCATGCTCGTCGACCTCTCGCACGTCTCCGCCGACACCATGCGCGACGCCCTGCGGGTCACCGAGGCGCCGGTCGTCTTCTCGCACTCCTCCGCCCGCGCCGTCTGCGACCACCCGCGCAACATCCCGGACGACGTGCTCGCCCAGCTGCCCGCCAACGGCGGCGTGGCGATGGCCACCTTCGTGCCCAAGTTCATCCTGCCCGCCGCCATCGAGTGGACCCTCGCCGCCGACGAGAACATGCGCGCCCACGGCTTCCACCCGCTCGACACCACCCCGCCCGCGATGGAGCGCCAGCGCGCCTTCGAGGCCGCCAACCCGCGCCCGATCGCCACTCCGGCCACCGTCGCGGACCACCTCGACCACCTGCGCGAGGTCGCCGGCATCGACCACATCGGCATCGGCGGCGACTTCGACGGCACCGCCTTCCTGCCCGACGGCCTGGGCTCGGTGGCCGGCTACCCCAACCTGATCGCCGAACTCCTGCGCCGCAGCTGGTCCGAGGCCGACCTCGCCAAGCTCACCTGGCACAACGCCGTCCGGGTCCTGCGCGACGCCGAGTCCGTCGCCGCCGGGCTGCGGGCAAGCCGCCGCCCGTCCATCGCCACCATCGCGCAGCTGGACGGCGTGAAGGGCTGAGATCGGACGGCGCGAAGGGCTGGGTCAGCCCAGCCGCGGGATCTCGATGGCCGGGCACCTGTCCATCACCATGGCGAGCCCGGCCGTCCTGGTCCGCGCGTACGCGGCCTCGTCGACCACGCCCAGCTGGAACCAGACGGCCTTCGCCCCGGCCGCCACCGCCTGGTCGGCCACCTCCCCGGCCAGCGCGCTGTTCACGAACACGTCCACCACGTCGACCGGGAACGGGATCTCGGCGAGCGAGGCGTAGCCGGGCTCGCCGAGGACCGTCTCGGCCTTCGGGTGCACCGGCACGACGCGCTTGCCGTACCGCTGGAGCACCCCGGCCACCCCGTGGGCGGCCCGGGCGGTGTTGTCGGACAGGCCGACCACCGCCCAGGTGTCGCCGGTGCCGGTGAGGATCTCGCGAACCGTCGCGTCGTCGCCGTAGCTCGTCATGCCGGTGCCAACGACGACCACGGGCGCCGGATTCCCTCGGGCGTCAGCTGGGGCGGCCGAGGGCGCGGTAGGTCCAGCCGGCGGCGCGCCAGGCGTCGGCGTCCAGGACGTTGCGGCCGTCGAGCAGGCGGCGCTCGGCGACCACGGCGCCGAGGACGGCCGGGTCCAGCTCGCGGAACTCGGCCCACTCGGTGAGGTGCAGGACGACGTGGGCGCCCTCGGCGGCCTCCAGGGCCGAGTCGGCGTAGGCGAGCGAGGGGAACATCTTGCGGGCGTTGTCGACGGCCTTCGGGTCGTAGACGGTGACCTGGGCGCCCTGGAGCTGGATCTGGGCGGCGACGTTGAGCGCGGGGGAGTCCCGGATGTCGTCCGAGTTGGGCTTGAACGCGGCGCCGAGGACGGCCACCCGGCGGCCCAGGAAGCCGCCGCCGCACTGCTCGCGGGCCAGCTCCACCATCCGGGAGCGGCGGCGCATGTTGATCGAGTCGACCTCGCGCAGGAAGGTCAGCGCCTGGTCGGCGCCGAGCTCGCCGGCCCGGGCCATGAACGCCCGGATGTCCTTGGGCAGGCAGCCGCCGCCGAAGCCCAGGCCGGAGTTGAGGAACTTGCGGCCGATCCGCTCGTCGTGCCCGAGCGCGGTGGAGAGCAGCGTGACGTCCGCGCCGGCCGCCTCGCAGACCTCGGCCATCGCGTTGATGAAGGAGATCTTGGTGGCCAGGAAGGAGTTGGCTGCGGCCTTCACCAGCTCGGCGGTCGCGTAGTCGGTGACCAGGAACGGCACCCCGGCCGCGATCGGCTCGGCGTACACCTCGCGCAGCAGCTGCTCGGCGCGCTCGCTGTGGGCGCCGACGACGATCCGGTCCGGGCGCAGGGTGTCCTGGACGGCGAAGCCCTCGCGCAGGAACTCGGGGTTCCAGGCGAGTTCGGCGCCCGCGCCGACGGGTGCCAGCGCGGCCAGCCGCTCGGCGAGCCGGCTCGCCGAGCCGACCGGCACGGTGGACTTGCCGACCACCAGGACCGGGCGGGTCAGGTACGGGGCGAGGCCGTCGATCGCGGCGTCGACGTACGACATGTCGGCGGCGAACTCGCCCTTGCGCTGCGGGGTGTTGACGCAGACGAAGTGCACGTCGCCGAACTCCGCGGCCTCCTGGACGGAGCTGGTGAAGCGCAGCCGGCCGGTCGAACCCTCGTGCCCGGCGACGTGCTTGAGCAGCAGCTCGGACAGCCCCGGCTCGTACATCGGGACGCGGCCGGCCGTCAGCGTGGCGATCTTGTCGGGGTCGATGTCCAGGCCCAGCACCTCGAAGCCGAACTCGGCCATCGCGGCCGCGTGCGTGGCGCCGAGGTAGCCGGTGCCGATCACGGAGATGCGGAGGGTCACGGGTTCCCCTTTGTGCGGACTCGACCTGTACGGGTGCGTCTGATGCTATCCGCCCTGACGGATCCGACCTCGATCGCCTGTGCGCCGGGGACGCTAGGCAGCCGCAGGTCGGAGCCCTAGGATCTCTACTGAACGGTAGTTAACCCCGGATTGACTTCGATCACTGGACGAGGCGGGCATCATGGCGGGCAGCGCAGGGGCGGCTGACTTCGATCTCTTCCGTATCTCCGAGGAGCACGAGATGCTCCGTGAGGCGGTGCGTTCGCTGGCCGAGGCGAAGATCGCTCCGTTCGCGGCGGAGGT
>NZ_JBHVPH010000027.1:0-116330 GCF_042887425.1 Kitasatospora sp. NPDC057940 | reverse complement strand
CGTCGGCTACGAGATGGCCCTCCTCGTCGACCGCGCCGGCGCCGTCCTCACCCCCGCACTCCGCGCGGAACTCCAGGGCAGTCTCCTGCACTGACCGGAGTCCGAGCGGGATCCGTCCACCGTCCCACCTCCCCCGCCGGGTCCGACCCGACCGGCCCCGGCGTCTCACCCTCAGCTACCCTCAGGCAGCTGATCCCGCCTCAGCTGGCACCGCCCCAGCTGGAACCGGCTGCCCAAGGCTGCAGCACAAGGAGGACCCATGACCCCGCCCTCGACACCCGCCGGCTCGTACGGCAACGGGTACGGCAGCGGCTACGGCGGGCAGCAGTCCGACGGCTACGAGCAGCAGCCGCTGGTCCGCCCGTACGCGATGACCGGTGGCCGCACCCGGCCCCGGTACCAGCTCGCCATCGAGGCCCTGATCTCGACCACCGGCAACGCCGAGCGGACCGGCGGCCTGCTGCCCGAGCACGCCCGGATCGTGAACCTCTGCCGTGAGGTCAAGTCCATCGCGGAGATCTCCGCACTGGCCGGTGTCCCGCTCGGTGTGGCCCGCATCCTCGTCGCAGACCTGGCCGAGGCCGGCCTCGTCGCCATCCACCAGCCCGCCGCCGCGGGCGAGTCGGGCGGAACGCCCGATGTCACGCTGCTCGAAAGGGTCCTCAGTGGACTTCGCAAGCTCTAACGCGGCCGCGCCCTCCCGCGCCACCACCTCCGCGAAGATCGTCGTCGCGGGCGGCTTCGGCGTCGGCAAGACCACGCTCGTCGGCGCCGTCTCCGAGATCAACCCCCTGCGCACCGAAGCCGTCATGACCTCGGCCTCCGCCGGCATCGACGACCTCAGCCACGTCTCCGGCAAGACGACCACCACCGTCGCCATGGACTTCGGCCGCATCACCCTCGACGAAGACCTCATCCTCTACCTCTTCGGCACCCCCGGACAGGACCGCTTCTGGTTCATGTGGGACGACCTCGTCCGCGGCGCCATCGGCGCCGTCGTCCTCGTCGACACCCGCCGCCTCGCCGACTGCTTCCCCGCCCTCGACTACTTCGAGAACAGCGGACTGCCCTTCGTCGTCGCCCTCAACGGCTTCGACGGACACCAGCCCCACACCGCCGACGAGGTCCGCGAAGCGCTCCAGCTCAGCGCCGAGACCCCGGTCGTCACGCTCGACGCGCGCCGCCGCGACAGCGCCAAGAGCGCCCTCATCACCCTCGTCGAGCACGCCCTCCTCGCCCGACTCCGATGACGGGCCGGACTTCCGGACTCCGGGGGCCGTCGGCGTGACGGCCCCCGGGGCGGAGCCGCTACCGGCCGATGTCCTCCAGGGGCATCGCGCAAGACCCGCTGTATAAGCAGCGGATAACAGTTCGGTAGGCATTTTGTGATCAACAGTGACTCTGCGTGGTGAACTAGCGTCACTCAGCGCCAGAAGACCACGGTTTTGCTCCGTCATGTCGGTGAATGTCCCTATTGCACCGACGCGGGGGCCATCCTGCGGCTGTTTGTCCCCCATCCCTGCACGTGCTGAAATTCCAGCTACCCCTGAAACCCTCGCGCCGGCCCACCGGTGACGGGCCAGGGCCCGGGGGTAGCGCTGGATTGATCCATGGCCGACAGTCGGCCGAGAGGTAGTTGTCGAGTGAGGCGTAAGCAGCAACCCGCCCCGCAGCGGCGCTCCGAGCCCCGCCGGAGCGAGCCGAACGGTACCGCAGCGGACCCGGCCGGATTCTCCGCTTTCACCCCCACCGAGGAGCGCTCGCAGGCCTCCCCGGCCCCGCAGCCCCCGGCCGCGTCCACGGAACCCCGCAGCGGCGGTCCGGACGGCGACGCCTCCAAGCGGTACGACTTCCTCCGCCCGCGCAACTGGCGCGTGCCGACCCGTCTGATCGCGATCCTGCTGATCCCCGTGATCATCAGTCTCGTCTTCGGCGGCCTCCGCGTGAACACCTCGGTCGACGGCTACATCAAGGCCTCCCGCGCCGAGAAGACCGCCGAACTCGCCAAGGCGGCCACCGAGCTCGCCGAAGCGCTGGAGATCGAGCGCGACACCACGCTGATACCCCTGCTCACCAAGCAGGACCCGGACGGCAAGGTCGCCAAGATCCGCGCCAGCACGGACGCCGCGCTGAAGGCGTACGAGGCGGCCTACGCGGCCTCCGACAAGTCCGGCGAACTGCCGCGCCGCCACGAGGCCTTCCAGGCCCTGGTGGTCGACCTGCCGCACCTGCGGTCCAGCGCGTACGGCGCCGAGCTGTTCGCCGGCGCCACCGTCAACGCCTACTCGGTGATGTTCGCCCCGCTGCTGTCCTACGACAACTCGGTCGGCATCGGCTCCAGCAACGCCGCCAGCAAGGGCCGCGCGATCTACGCGATGTCCCTCGCCAAGGCCTCCGCCTCGACCCAGCGCGCGCTCATGCTGCACCTGCTGGTCGGCATCTCCCAGAACGCCACCACCCGGTTCGAGAACGCCGACGTGATCCAGCAGATCCTGGTGGCGGAGCGGCTGGAGCAGGTCTCGCTGACCGAGTTCAACACCGGCAGCGCCCCCGAGGACGCCCGCAAGTACGCCAACGCGCAGGTCGCCCAGGCCGCCGCGCAGGAGCGCTCGGCCTACAAGATGCCGAACGGCACCGCGCCCTCCATGCAGACCCTGCTCTCCCTCGGCGCCGCCTACAGCCAGGCCGCCGCCGAGGGCCAGAGCAAGGGCAAGGCCGCCGCCGACCAGGCCTACAAGGAGGCCAAGGACTCCGGTCTCACCCCGGAGAACTGGAACCAGGCCGCCAACACCCACATCCAGGCCCTGCGTGACACCGAGGTCCAGCTGCTGGACGACGTCCTCACGGACTCCCGCGGCCTCAAGGACAACGCGCTCTACGACGCCATCCTCAACACGATCATCGTCGTCGCGGCGCTCATCCTGGCCGGTCTGCTCACCGGCTACGTCGCCCGCTCGATGATCCTCGGCATGCGCACCCTGCGCAGCGCCGCCCTGGAGATCGCCGACCACCGCCTGCCGGACCTGGTCGAGAAGCTCTCCAAGACCGACCCCGACCGGGTCGACACCTCCGTCACCCCGATCCCGTTGCACGGCAAGGACGAGATCGGCGAGGTCGCCCGGGCGTTCGACCAGGTCCACCAGCAGGCCGTGGCGCTCGCCGCCGAGCAGGCCCTGCTGCGAGGGAACGTCAACGCGATCTTCACCAACCTGTCGCGTCGCAGCCAGGGCCTGATCCAGCGCCAGCTGGCGCTGATCACCGACCTGGAGAACAACGAGGCCGACCCGGACCAGCTGGAGAACCTCTTCAAGCTGGACCACCTCGCGACCCGTATGCGCCGCAACGGTGAGAACCTGCTCGTCCTCGCGGGCGAGGAGGCCGGCCGCCGCTGGAACACCCCGGTCCCGCTGGTCGACGTGCTCCGCGCCGCCTCCTCCGAGGTGGAGCAGTACGAGCGCGTCGAGCTGTCCGGCATCCCGGAGGTCGAGGTCGTCGGCGCCGCCGTGACCGACCTCGTCCACCTGCTCGCCGAGCTGCTGGAGAACGCCACCTCGTTCTCCAGCCCGCAGACCCGGGTCCTGGTCAACGCGACCCGCCTGCCGGACGGCCGGGTGCTGGTCGAGATCCACGACAAGGGCATCGGCCTCACCGCCGACGACTTCGCCGAGATCAACGAGAAGCTGGCCGAGCCGCCCACCGTCGACGCCACCATCTCCCGCCGCATGGGCCTGTTCGTGGTCGGCCGGCTGTCCCAGCGGCACGACGTCCGCGTCCAGCTCCGCCCCTCCGGCGAGTCCGCGGGCACCACCTCGCTGGTCATGATCCCGCCGTTCATCACCCGGTCGGGCGCCGCGCCGGAGCCCGAGGAGCAGTTCACCGTCTCCCGGATCTTCGCCGAGCAGGAGCCGACCTCCCAGTGGGCGCCCAACGGCCAGCCGCGCAGCGCCGCCGAGCTGGGCTTCGACGACCACCTCACCGGCACCGGCAACGCCGGATCCAGCGGCTTCAGCCCGGCCCTGGAGTCCGTCCAGCGCTCGCAGCGCCTCGACCAGGTCCGCCGCGCGGCCCTGGAGAGCGGCCCGCACGACGGCGAGCCGCCGGTGCTGGACGCCGAGGTCGAGGAGGAGTACCAGCAGGGCTACGACCAGTACGCCCCCCAGGGCTACGAGCAGCAGTCCGGCTACGCCGACGACCAGTACGGCTACCAGCAGGACGGCTACCAGCAGGACGAGTACGGCCAGGACCAGTACGGCCAGTACCCGCAGCAGGGCTACGACCAGTCCGGCTACACCGACGACCAGTACGGCCGCCAGGACTACCAGGGCGACGGCTACCAGGGCTACCAGGACGGCTACGCCGACCAGTACGGCCAGCAGGCCGAGGAGGCCCCGGCCGGGCACCCGTACACCCCGGAGCCGCCCGCGCTGCCCGCCGCCGAGCCCACCCCCACCCTGCCGTCCGGGCTGCCGCAGCGCCGCCCCGGCCAGCAGCTGGCGGGTGGCGGCTTCGGCGCCCCGACCGCTCCGGCGGACGGCGGCTCCGGCGGCGAGACCCCGAACTGGTTCGCCGGCGCCAAGGACACCTCGGCGGTCGACGAGCCGCGCGGCCACGACGTGTCGGCGCTGGGCGGCTACGGCCCGACCGGCCCGACCAACTCGCCCTGGCAGTCGCCCAACGACGGCGCCTGGCAGCAGGCCGAGCAGACCCGCGAGCCCGCCTCCGGCGGCACCACCGGGGCAGGCCTGCCGCGGCGCGTGCCCAAGCAGAACCTGGTGGCCGGGAACGCCAAGCCCACTCCGCAGGAAGGGCCGCAGGTCTCCCGCAGCCCCGAGGAGGTCCGCGGCCGGCTCACCAACCTGCGCCGCGGCGTGGAGCAGGGCCGCAGTGCCGGTAACACCGGAAGCTTCCGGATCGACCCCGATCAGGTAGACCCGTCCGGCAACGGACAGAACCGAAGCACCGATCTCTTCGGCGGCTCGAACCACCAGGAGCGTTGAGTTGACTCAGATGAGCCAGGCCGCACAGAACCTGAACTGGCTGATCACCAATTTCGTGGACAACACCCCCGGGGTGTCCCACACCGTGGTGGTCTCCGCCGACGGCCTCCTGCTGTGCATGTCCGAGGGCTTCCCCCGCGACCGCGCCGACCAGCTCGCAGCCGTCGCCTCCGGCCTCACCTCCCTCACCTCCGGCGCCAGCCGGATCTTCGAAGGAGGCGAGGTCAACCAGACCGTCGTCGAGATGGAACGAGGCTTCCTCTTCCTCATGGCCATCAGCGACGGCTCCGCCCTCGCCGTACTCGCCTCCCCCGACTCCGACATCGGCCTCGTCGGCTACGAGATGGCCCTCCTCGTCGACCGCGCCGGCGCCGTCCTCACCCCCGCACTCCGCGCGGAACTCCAGGGCAGTCTCCTGCACTGACGGTCCGTCGGATACCGTCCAGGTATTCGAAGTACCTCCGCGTCCTTCCCGGGCCCGCTTCGGCGGGCTCGGGTTCGGACGTTGTACGGCCTTCGCACCACCGGCTCCGGACCTGCGCCGAAGCTCGCACCGCACCGCCGCACCCTGTGAGGAGAGGAACCGTGACACCGCCCGACGACCGCAGCGGCCAGTACGGCGTTCCGTACCCTGGCACAGGCCATGACGCCTTCGGAGCACCCGGCGTCGGCCACGGTCAGCAGTACGGCCAGCCTCAGCACGGCCAGCAGCACGGACAGCAGTACGGCCAGCACCAGTACGGGCAGCCCCAGCACCCGTACGGGCAGCCGCAGCAGGAGCAGTACGACCAGCAGGGCCGGCCCGGCCGGTACCGACAGCCGCAGCCCGCCTTCGACACGCCGCCGCCCGGATACCCGGCGCCCGCCCCCGACCACCGGCCGGCCCACGAGCCCGGGCACGTCGAGGAGTTCGAGGACGAGCCCGACTCCGGCCCGCTGATCCGGCCGTTCGCGATGACCGGTGGACGCACCCGGCCGCGCTACGAGCTCGCGCTGGAGGCCCTCGTCTCCGCCGACGTCGACCCGCAGCGCCTGGCCACCCTGCTTCCCGAGCACCAGCGGATCTGCACCCTGTGCAGGGAGGTCAAATCCGTCGCGGAGGTGTCGGCGCTGCTCTCCCTTCCCCTGGGAGTGGCCCGCATCCTCGTGGCCGACCTGGCCGAGGCCGGCCTCGTCGCCATCCACCAGCCCGCTTCCGGCGGCGAATCCGGAAACCAGCCCGACGTCACGCTGCTCGAAAGGGTCCTCAGTGGACTTCGCAAGCTCTAACGCGGCCGCCCCCACCCGCGCCACCACCTCCGCGAAGATCGTCGTCGCGGGCGGCTTCGGCGTCGGCAAGACCACGCTCGTCGGCGCCGTCTCCGAGATCAACCCCCTGCGCACCGAAGCCGTCATGACCTCGGCCTCCGCCGGCATCGACGACCTCAGCCACGTCTCCGGCAAGACCACCACCACCGTCGCCATGGACTTCGGCCGCATCACCCTCGACGAAGACCTCATCCTCTACCTCTTCGGCACCCCCGGACAGGACCGCTTCTGGTTCATGTGGGACGACCTCGTCCGCGGCGCCATCGGCGCCGTCGTCCTCGTCGACACCCGCCGCCTCGCCGACTGCTTCCCCGCCCTCGACTACTTCGAGAACAGCGGACTGCCCTTCGTCGTCGCCCTCAACGGCTTCGACGGACACCAGCCCCACACCGCCGACGAGGTCCGCGAAGCGCTCCAGCTCAGCGCCGAGACCCCCGTCATCACGCTCGACGCGCGCCGCCGCGACAGCGCCAAGAGCGCCCTCATCACCCTCGTCGAGCACGCCCTCCTCGCCCGACTCCGATGACGGACACGGCTGCGGCCGCGGCCCACGGACCTTCGTTCGGAGGTCCGCGGGCCGCGGCCGCGGCGGGTCGCCCGGCGGGCTGCCCGGTGAGTTGCTCGGCGGGCTACTCGGTGGGCTCCAGGCCGGCCCGGATCAGCCCGTAGGTGTAGGCGTCCTCCAGCGCCAGCCAGGAGGCGGCCACCACGTTGTCGGCCACCCCGACGGTCGACCAGGTGGACGTGCCGTCGGTGGACTCGATCAGCACCCGGGTCTTGGAGCCGGTGCCGTGCTGGCCCTCCAGGATGCGGACCTTGTAGTCCACCAGCTCGAACCGGGCCAGCGGCGGGTAGATCCCCTCCAGCGCGGTGCGCAGCGCCTGGTCCAGCGCGTTCACCGGGCCGTTGCCCTCGCCGGTGGCGATCCGGCGCTCCCCCTTCGCCCACAGCTTCACCGTCGCCTCGTTGCCGGTGAAGCCGTTCGGGCCCTGCTCGCTGATGGTCCGCCAGGACTCCAGGGTGTAGAAGCGCTCCCGGCCGCCGCGCACCTCGTCGCGCAGCAGCAGCTCGAAGGAGGCGTCGGCGGACTCGTAGGTGTAGCCGAGGTTCTCCTGCTCCTTCACCTTGGCCACCACCCGGCCGGCCAGGTCCCGGTCGGTGGACAGGTCGTAGCCGAGCTCCTTGCCCTTGAGCTCGACCGAGGCGCGGCCCGCCATGTCGGAGACCAGCATCCGCATGGTGTTGCCGACCCGCTCCGGGTCGATGTGCTGATACAGGTCCGGGTCGACCTTGATCGCGGAGGCGTGCAGGCCCGCCTTGTGCGCGAAGGCCGAGTAGCCGACGTACGGCTGGTGGGTGGAGGGGGTCAGGTTGACCACCTCGGCGATCGCGTGCGACAGCCTGGTCATCTCGGCGAGCCGGCCCTCGGGGAGCACCCGCCGGTCGTACTTGATCTCCAGCGCGCCGACCACCGGGAACAGGTTGGCGTTGCCGACCCGCTCGCCGTAGCCGTTGGCGGTGCACTGGACGTGGGTGGCGCCGGCGTCCACCGCGGCCAGCGTGTTGGCCACCGCGCAGCCGGTGTCGTCCTGGGCGTGGATGCCCAGCCGGGCGCCGGTGACGGCGAGGACGTCGGCGACGGTCTCCCGCACGCCGGCCGGCAGCATCCCGCCGTTGGTGTCGCACAGCACCACCACGTCCGCGCCCGCCTGGTGCGCGGTGCGGACCACGGCCAGCGCGTACTCGCGGTTCGCCCGGTAGCCGTCGAAGAAGTGCTCGCAGTCGATGAACACCCGCCGCCCCTGCGCGCGCAGGAACTCGACGCTGTCCCGGACCATCTCCAGGTTCTCGTCCAGGGTGGTGCGCAGCGCCAGCTCCACGTGCCGGTCGTGCGCCTTGGCGACGAGGGTGACGACCGGGGCGCCCGAGGCGACCAGCGCGGCCAGCTGCGGGTCCTCCGCGGCCTTGCCGCCGGCCCGGCGGGTGGCGCCGAAGGCGACCAGCCGGGCGTGCCGGAGGTCCAGTTCGGCGGCGGCCCGGGCGAAGAACTCGGTGTCGCGCGGGTTGGCCCCCGGCCAACCGCCCTCGATGAAGCCCACCCCGAACTCGTCCAGGTACCGCGCGATGGCCAGCTTGTCCGCCACCGTCAGGTTGATGCCCTCCCGCTGCGCGCCGTCGCGCAGGGTGGTGTCGAACACGTGGAAACTGTCGTCGGTACGGCTGACCTCGGTCATGACCCCTGGTTCTCCGTTCGGGGAGGTTCGTACTGCTCTGCCGGATTGTGAGTCCCGGCTCCACTGTCCAGCATCCCGCGCGCGGCTCCGGTGTCCCCGAGCCCCTTGTGGGGGCTCCCGGCCGGTCCGGAGGCTGTGTTGATCGGGGCGGTGCCCGAAAAACGAAAAAACCCCTCGCGGGTGCGAGAGGTCTGCGCGCGGGTCTGGACGCTGGTGGTCGCTCCGCATCGGGTCCTGCGGGAGCGGTCACTGCGGACCGGCGCGCCTGCTGTTAATAATCAGCGACAGCGAGGACACGTTCGCAGTCTGGCACACGTCCCGGCATCCGGCCCGCCCGTCTCGCGATGCGAAACGGAGCAGGCCGGAGCGGGTGCCGCCTCAGACGATCTTGTGCAGCCAGCCGTGGGTGTCGGGGGTCTGGCCGCCCTGGATGGCCAGCAGGGCCCGGCGCAGCTCCATGGTGGTCGGGCCGGGCTCGCCGGTGCCGACCGTCCAGTCGGCGGCGGCCGACTTGACCGAGCCGACCGGGGTGATGACGGCGGCGGTGCCGCAGGCGAACACCTCGGTGAGGGTGCCGTCCGCGTTGCCCTGCTGCCACTCGTCGGTGGAGATCTTCCGCTCCTCGACGGCGTAGCCGAGGTCGGTGGCGAGCTGGAGCAGCGAGTCGCGGGTGATGCCGGGCAGCAGGGCGCCGGACAGCTCGGGGGTGACGATCTTCGCGTCCTTGCCCTCGCCGAAGACGAAGTACAGGTTCATGCCGCCCATCTCCTCGATCCACCGGTGCTCGGCGGCGTCGAGCCAGACGACCTGGTCGCAGCCCTTCTCGGCGGCCTGGGCCTGGGCGATCAGCGAAGCGGCGTAGTTGCCGGCGCACTTGGCGGCGCCGGTGCCGCCGGGCGCGGCCCGGACGTACTCCTTGGACAGCCACACCGAGACCGGCTTGACGCCGCCCGGGAAGTAGGCGCCGGCCGGCGAGGCGATGATCATGAACAGGTAGGAGTTCGCCGGGCGGACACCCAGACCGACCTCGGTGGCGAACATGAACGGACGCAGGTACAGGCTCTGCTCGGGCTCGTTCGGCACCCACGCCTGGTCCTGCTGGACCAGCAGCTCGACGGCCTCGACGAAGGTCTCCACCGGCAGCTCCGGCATCGCCAGGCGGCGGGCCGAGGCCTGGAAGCGGGCCGCGTTGGCCTCCGGGCGGAAGGTCGCGATGGAGCCGTCGGCCTGGCGGTAGGCCTTGAGGCCCTCGAAGATCGACTGGCCGTAGTGCAGGGTCATGTTCGCCGGGTCGACCTCCAGCGGCGCGTATGGCGCCAGCTGGGCGTCGTGCCAGCCCACGCCCTCGGTCCAGCGGATGGTGACCATGTGGTCGGTGAAGACCCGGCCGAAGCCGGGGTTGATCAGCCGGGCCTCGCGCTCCGCGGTGGGCAGCGGGTGGGCGGAAGGCTTGAGGTCGAACGTGATGGGCGCCTGGGTGGGCGTGCTCATGGCTGTTTCCTTCACCGTGGGGTAGGTCCGGGCCGCCACCGCCGGGTGCCCGCCCCGGCCAACCATCACCGGAACGAACGCACAACGGCACGACCCACTGTCGATACTCGCATCCAGAGGGCCGTGCCGAACAGCTGCCCGCTCCTTGGGGAGCTGCAAGCTGCGGTTATGTGGTGCGGCCCGCCGGGCCGCGACCGTTGTCGGCCCCGGCCCGTGGGCCGGAGTCCGTCAAGCGGATCCGGCCCGTCAGCCGGCTACTCGGGTGACCAGCGCGTCGCCGACCTCGGAGGTGCTGCGGGTGCCGGCGCGCTCGGCCAGGTCCGCCGCGACGGCGGCCTCCACCCGGGCGGCCTCGGCGGCGAAGCCCAGGTGCTCCAGCAGCATGGCGACCGACAGCACGGTGGCCGTCGGGTCGGCCTTGCCCTGGCCCGCGATGTCCGGCGCCGAACCGTGCACCGGCTCGAACATCGACGGGAACTCGCCGCCCGGGTTGATGTTGCCGCTCGCGGCCAGGCCGATCCCGCCGGTGACGGCGGCGGCCAGGTCGGTCAGGATGTCGCCGAACAGGTTGTCGGTGACGATGACGTCGAAACGCTCCGGCTGGGTGACGAAGAAGATCGTCGCCGCGTCGACGTGCAGGTAGTCGGTGGTGACCTCCGGGAACTCCCGGCCGACCTCCGCGAAGATCCGCGACCACAGGTGCCCGGCGTGCACCAGCACGTTGTTCTTGTGCACCAGCGTCAGCTTCTTGCGCGGACGCGCCTGGGCCCGGCGGTAGGCGTCGCGCACCACGCGCTCGATGCCGAACGCGGTGTTCAGGCTGACCTCGGTGGCCACCTCCTGCGGCGTCCCGGTGCGCAGCGAGCCGCCGTTGCCGACGTACGGGCCCTCGGTGCCCTCGCGGACCACCACGAAGTCGATGGCCGGCTCACCGGCCAGCGGGGACTTCACCCCGGGGAACAGGCGGCCCGGACGCAGGTTGATGTGGTGGTCGAAGGCGAACCGCAGCTTCAGCAGCAGCCCCCGCTCCAGCACGCCCGACGGCACGCTCGGGTCGCCGATGGCGCCCAGGAGGATCGCGTCGTGCGACTTCAGCTCGGCCAGCACGCTGTCCGGCAGGGTCTCCCCGGTCCGGTGGTAGCGCCGGGCGCCGAGGTCGTACTCGGTGGTCTCCAGCTTCACGTCGGCGGGAAGCACGGCACCCAGGACCTTGAGACCTTCGGCCACCACTTCCTGGCCGATGCCGTCACCCGGGACAACTGCGAGACGAATCGTGCGAGACATGCTCGGACCCTACTCCGGTGTCCCAGGGGCTGACACCAGGCGTCCACCATCCGGACGGGTCAGGTCAGGTCGATCTCGACGGGGAACGGCCGATCGACCTTCAACTGCTTGTGGTAGATCCCGGCCAGTCCGTAGGACCTGGTCGCCGGGTCCAGCTCGTAGACGTGCACCACCGGGCGCCCCTCATCGCACTCGACGCGCCAGAAGTGACGGATGCCGGCGGTCGCGTACTTTCGCGGCTTGACCTCGCGGTCCCGCTCCGCCGATGCCTCCTCGACCACTTCCACGGCCAACAGAACGTCCCGGGCCAGCCAGAACGTCTGATCGGGTCCGGTGTCCGCTCGGGCGTCGACCACCATGACATCGGGCTCCGGCCGGTTACGGGTGTCGAGCTTCAACCCCATCCGGCAGCAGACCTCCCAACCGTCCGGCACCTGGTCGGCCAGTTGCTGATCCAGCCTGCTGGTCGTCCGGGCATGGAACGTTGTCTGCCGGGCGGAGAAGACCAGGCCACCGAAGAGCACCTCGGTGTGGGGCGGGAGATCCCGTAGCCGATCCAGGTCGTCCGCGGTGTAGCCGGTGGCCGGAGGGCGCAGCCACTCCGGCATCGCAAGGTCGAGTTCCCTTTCCACGGGGGCACCGTCGCAGGCCGATCCGCCGGGCTGCCACCTCATCACCCCTTCGAGGGAGCGCTGGGGGCCTGATCCGCGCGGGGGGCGCGCTTAGGGTGGCGGGGTCCGGCAGTTCCTCGCGGAAACGGGGTCGAGCAGCAATGGGCGTGCGGCGGCGGGAGGTGCTGGTCTGCGGGAGCGCGGCCGGGCTGGCGGTGGGCGGGTACGCGCTCGCGGTGGGGCTGCGCGGGGCGTGGCCGACGGGGGCGGGCGAGGCCGCCCTGCCGTACCACGCCCACCTGTGGGACCTGCTGCACGGGCGGGCGGCCGGGGACCTCCTGTTCAACTGGAACAGCGGCTACGGCGTCCCGTTCCTCGCCGACTTCTTCGCCTACCTGATGAACCCGTTCTCCTGGGCGACCGCCCTCCTCCCCCGCGACCAGGGCCGGCTCGCGCTCCTCCTGGTCACCCTCGCCACCATCGGCCTCGGCACCGCCCTGATGGCCCACCTGCTCGGCCGGCTGCACGCCGGCCCGCACCGGCTGCGGGCGCTCGCCGCCGTCGGGTACGGGCTCTGCGCCTGGGTGCTCGACGTCGGCGGGGCGGCGCCGATGTGGCTCTGGGGCCTGGTCTC
Organism: Kitasatospora sp. NPDC057940; assembly: GCF_042887425.1. Lineage (NCBI taxonomy): Bacteria > Bacillati > Actinomycetota > Actinomycetes > Kitasatosporales > Streptomycetaceae > Kitasatospora > Kitasatospora sp. NPDC057940. Next base: position 103,771 of record NZ_JBHVPH010000027.1, on the reverse strand, counting down.
GCTGCCGCTGCTCGGCCTGGCCGCCGACTGGTGCCTGCGCGAGCGGCGCTGGGTGGCCGGCTCGCTGTGCGTCACCCTCGCCTGGGCCGGCAACCTGTACACCGCCGCGCTGGCCACCCTGATGGCCGGGCTGCTGCTGGCCGTCCGCCTGTTCGCCACCCCCCGGCCGTTGCGCCACCGGGTCCGGGTCACCGGGCGGGCCTTCACGATGGCCACCACCGGCGTCCTGCTCGCCTCGCCCGTGCTGTTCGTCGCCGTCCGGGCCGCGCACGGCGCCCAGCCGGAGTCCCCGGTGCAGCCGCTCGGCCCGTCCGGGCTCGGCGGGCACCTCGCGCAGTTGCTGCCCGCCACCCACGGCGGGCGGCCGCTGCCGGACGTCGCGATCGGCCTGCTGGGGCTGCTGCTGGTGTGCGGGCTGCCGTTCAACCGGCGGGTGCGGGTCCGGGAGCGGGCGGTCTGGTGCGGGGCGCTGGTGCTGGTGGTGCTCAGCTTCGTCTGGACCCCGACCGTGCTGGTCTGGCACGGTCTGGCGATCCCGGCCGGCGGGCCGTACCGGGTCGCGTTCGTGCTCAGCGGCCTGCTGGTGCTGGCCGGCTGGGTGTCGCTGGCGCACCGGCCGGACCGGCTCACCCTGCTGGGCGGCGCCGCCGTGGTCGCCGTGATCGCCGCACTGGCGGCGGGCCGGCACTCGGTCCGTGCCTCCACCTGGGCACTGCTGGCCGTCGGCGGGGTCGTCCTGCTCGCCGCGCTCTGGGCCCTCGACCGCCGGCACACCGACCGCCGGGCCACCGCCCTGGCGACCTGGGTGCTGGCCGGCACGGTGCTCGGCAACGCCGTCTGGTCCGGGTACGCCGCGCTCGCCGCCGCCCCGGCCGGCACCGCCTCCGCCACCGCCGTCCGGGCCGGGTACGCGGCGGTGCGCGACGGCGCCACGTGGCCCCTCGGCCGCAGCGACCCCGGCCCGCACGCCTTCACCACCAACGATCCGCTGCTGCTCGACGGCCAGGGCGGCGGCTACTTCAGCGGCTACCTGCCGACCGTCGCCGCCCTGCTGCTGCACGACCTCGGCGCGGGCTGGACGGCGGGCGGGCGGCAGACCGCCAGCGTCACCGATCCGGTCGGGCAGGCCCTGTTCGCCGTCCGCGCCCACCTCGACGACGGGCCGCCCCCGGACGGCTTCACCCCCGGACGGGCCGCCGCACCGCCGCTGGTCACCGTGCTGCCGCCCGGCGCCCGGCCGGACACCTCCTCGGTCTGGTCCCGGCAGGAGTCACTGCTCGGCAGCCGGGTGTACGAGGCCCCGCTGCCCGTCCCGGCCGGCGGCCCGGCGCCCACCCTGCACGGCACCAGCGGCTGGTCGCTGCCCGGCGGCGCCGAGGGCACCGTCCTCACCGCGGCCTGCACCCCCGGCGGCACGGCCTACTTCCACGGCGTCTGGTACCGGGGCACGGTCAGCGGTCTCGGCACCACCTACCGCAGCGACGGCGAACAGCCCACCACCGCCGTCGCGATCCACCGGCTGGGGCCGGTCCCGGCCGACGGGACGGTCCGGGTGACCCTGCGCTCCGACACGGTCGGCCAGATCCCGGCCCGCCCGATCGGCTGCCTGCGGCCCGGCGCCCTGGACGACGCCGTCGCCCGTCTCACCGCCACCGGCGCGACCGGCGTGGCGGCCGGCGGGCACAGCCTCGCCGCGACCCTCCCGGCAGGCTCCACCGGCACCGCGCTGCTGTCCGTCCCGGCCGCCGAGGGCTGGACCTGCGCGGCGGGCGGCGGCCGGTACGTCCCGCCGACGCCCGTCCTGGGCATGATCGGCGTACCGCTCGGCGCCGGCGCCGACCGCATCGCCTGCTCCTTCCGGCCGCCCGGTCTCACCGAGGGCCTCACCGTCAGCTCCGCCACCGCCGCCGCCCTCGCCCTGGTCGCCGTCTTCACCCGCTTCTCCCGCCGCCCGGCCCGCGCGCCCCGCCGCACCCGCCGGCTCGCCGCCCAGGCCGCTCAGACCACTGACCGGGGCTGAGGCGGCCGGGCACGGCCGTCGGCACCGCGGCGAGGCGGGCCGCAACGCGCGAGGGGCGGCCCGCCAGGTCGGCGGGCCGCCCCTCGGGCAGGTGCGGTCAGGGAAGGGTGATCACCTGGCTCCGGCGGGCGGCGGGGTTGAGGTGGTGGAGCAGGAGCAGGCGGGAGGTGTCGCCGGGCGTGCGGTGGATGTCGAGGACGGTCCCGGGCCGGACCGGGGTGGCGAGGGCCGCGGGGCCGCCGAGGCCGGCCCGGATGTCGACGGCTGGGTGCAGGACGTCGAGGGCCAGGACGGGGCGGGTGCCGCGCAGACCGATGGCGGAGTAGGACTCGGCCGGGTCGGGTGTGCCGGGGGCGACGGTGCTGGTCCAGACGCCGTAGTGGACGGTGCTGTGGCCTTCCCGGACGCCCGGGAGGGCGCTCAGCCGGACGGGGAGGACGAGGGCGTCGCCGTCCAGCAGGGCGGTGTCGGTGTCGCCCCAGTGGCCGTTGAGCGGCTGGACGTCGAGTTCGGCGCCGGTTCGGGCGTCGAGGGCGCGGGAGACGAGGACGTCGCTGCCGCGCAGCCGGTCGGCTTCGAGGATGACGTCGGTGGTGCCGTCGCCGTCGGTGTCCAGGGAGACCCGGACGCCGTAGAGCCCGACCGGGGTGGCGGCCGGGGCCCAGAGCTGGGCTCCCACGTAGAGCAGGTCGGAGCTGGTGGCGGCACCGACGACCCGCAGGTTGGCGGCCCGGTCGCCGGGCTGCTGGACGCAGACGTCCTGCGGGGGGTCGGTCGGCTCGGTGCCGTCGTCGGGCCGGATGCCGGCCCCGGGCCCGACGGCGGCTTCGCTGTCCGGCGGGCAGTCGGCCCAGCGGGTGCCTTCGCCGCCGAGGGTGAGGGCGGTGACGAGTCCGGGCCGGTTGCCGGGGGCGGCGCTGCCGCCGAGCATCAGGACGGTGCCGTCCCGGGTGGTGCGGGCGGCGGCGGTGGCGGTGAGGTCGGTGGCCGGGCGCGGGGCGGCGAGGACGGGGACGCGCAGTTGGGGCAGGTCCGGGTCGGTGACGGGGGTGAGCAGGACGCGGCCGGAGAGTTCGGCGCGGTAGCTGCGGGCCTTGCCGTCCTGCACGGTGTCGATGGTGGGGTCGGGGGCGCGGCCCAGCTCCCCGGGGACGGCGAGGGTGACGTGCACCCGCGCGGTGCCGCCGGCCGGGACGTCGACCTGGTCCGGCGTCACCTCGAAGGTGGCGCCGGGCAGTTCGGTGGCGGCCGCGTAGCCGGTGCGGTAGCTCAGCGGCCGGTCCGCGTGGTTGCGCACCTCGATGTCGCGGCCGAGGGCGGTCGGCCCGGCGATCTCGACCGGCCCGTAGGAGACGCCGACGCTGCCTTCGGCCGCTCCGTCGCCGGCCGCGTAGGCGACGACGGGGGTGTGGACGGCCCGGTCGACCTGGGCGCGGCCGGCGCCGGTGCGCTCGGGGCCGTAGACCGGTCCGCCGTGGTCGTCGCCGAGCCAGGTGTCGACGGCGGTGTTCATGAGCGCGGCCTTGAGCTGTTCGACCGGCCAGTCGCGGTGGGCGGCGCGGACGAGGGCGGCGAGGCCGGTGATGTGCGGGGTGGCCATCGAGGTGCCGTCCTCGCGCTGGCCGCCGCTGCCGCTGCCGACGAGGGCGGACCAGACGGTCTCGCCGGGGGCGGCGAGGTCGGGCTTGACGATGCCGGGGACGCCGATGCCGCGGGAGGAGAAGTCGGTGAGGGTGTCGGTGCGGGCGGGCTGGTTCTGGGAGACGGAGCCGTGCAGCGGGTTGCCGGGGGCGGCGAGGCGGACCTCGACCGGCCCGGCCGCGGCGGCCTGCCGGAGCCGTTCGCCGTCGGCGTGGGCGAGCAGGGCGGCCGGGATGCGGTCGTTGCCGGAGATCTCGGCGAGGTGGTCGGTGTCGGCGGCGTAGAGGGCGCCGATCGCACCGGCGTCGGCGGCGTGGTCGGCGCGGGGGCCGGAGTTGCAGGCCCGTTCGGAGTCGCGGGTGCGCCAGGTGAGGACGGCGATCTTTCCGGCGAGCCGCTGCCGGTCGGCTTCGCTGTAGGCGGCGCAGCCGTCGGACTGGTCGGCGGGCAGCACGAGTCGGCCGCTGACGTCGGCGCTGGACCAGCCCTTGTAGCGCTCGCTCCAGTGGGCCGGGACGACGCCGGCCAGGTCGGCGGGGGCGAGCACGGTGAGGCCGTCGGTGTCGCTGTGCGGGTCGACGGAGGCGGCGACGGCGATGGCCCGGGCGGCGGTGCCGGGGCTGCCGCCGATGCCGTAGACGTCGCCGTCGTTGCCGGCGGCGGCGACCACGACGGTGCCGAGGGCGGCGAGCCGGTCGACGGCGAGGGCGTCGGTGTCGTCGGGGCTGCCGAAGCGGCTGCCGAGGGAGAGGTTGACGACGTCGAGGCGGTCGCCGAGGTCGCCGTCGCCGTTGGGGTCGGCGGCGAGGTCGAGGGCCTGGGCGAGCCGGTCGGTGGAGCCGTCGCAGCCGAAGACCCGGATCGCGTACAGCTGGGCGCCGGGGGCGGCGCCGGGGCCGACCTTGAACCCGGCGGGGTCGAGTCCGGGCCGGTAGGGGCCGGTGTACGGGTGGCCGTCGGCGGTGACGCCGTAGCCGGCGGCGGTGCCGGCGACGTGGGTGCCGTGCCCGTTGCGGTCGCAGTCGATCGGGTTGTCGCTGGGGTGCGGGACGGGCTGGTGGTGCGGGGAGGACGGGTCGGGGTTGTAGTCGTCGCCGACCAGGTCCTTGCCGCCGATCACCTTGGCGTTGGGGAACAGGTCGGGCGGGGCGGGCTTGCCGCGTTCGACGGAGCGGAAGGCGGCCTCGGTGCCGGGGCCGCCGAAGTCGGCGTGGGTGTAGTCGATGCCGCTGTCGATGATGCCGATCCGCACCCCCTGGCCGGTGTTGCCGTCGCCGGTGGCACCGGCCCAGACCTGCGGGGCGCCGAGCAGCGGGACGGAGTAGGCGTTGTCCCGCTGCTTGCGGACGATCGGGTGGACGGCCCGGACGCCGGGCAGCGCGCGCAGGGCGGGCAGCCGGTCGGCGGGCGCGTCGACGGCGAGGCCGGTGATCAGGGTGCGGGTGCGGTAGAGCTCGCCGGCGGTGGGCGCCGCCCGGTGGACGGCCGCGGCGAGCCGGTCGAGGGCTTCGCCGGCCCTGGCCCGCTGGGCGGCGCCGGCGTCGGCGGCCTCCCGGCGGGCGGCCTCCGGGGAGCGCTGGGCCCGCCGGGCCCCGTCGGCGGCGCGCCGCCAGGCGGGGCCGGCCGGCTCGGTGCCGAGTTCGAGCAGGACGGAGGCCGTTCGGCCGGCCCTCGACGGCTCCGCCGGGGGCCCGCCGGAGGCCGGGGTGGCGGCGAGCGCCGCGCTCCCGGCCAGCAGGGCCAGGGTGAGGCCGATCCGGGTGACGGGTCGGCGGACGGATGGCAGACGCACTGGGCCCTCTTCCCCCGGCAGGGGGACTGATCCGCACACCGTGTCGCTGACGCCCGCCCGCGCGAACGTCGATCACCCTTCCGGGGGCCCCAAATTAGGATGATCGCGCTGGGGAGCGCGAGCAACTTCCCTCGGACGGACGCCGGTTGCACTCGACCGGGTGACCTGGCGGCAGCCCGAGCGGCCTATTCGGCGGATGAACGGCCGGGCCGGCGAAGCCGCCGGGGGCGCCGCCCGACAGCACCTGACGGACGGTCCCGCCGGCGGTCCCCGTCAGAGGTGCCCGGTCGAGCCGCCGTTGTCGCGGCGGTCCAGCGCCCGCTGCAGGGCGGCGGCGGCGAAGGGGTTCCGCTCGGCGGCCCGGCGGCGGCGCGGGGCGCGGACGGGGGTGGCGGCGGGGGTGGGGGTGGCGTGGCGGTCGGCGGTGAGGGGCATACCGGGCTCCTTGGAAGCGGCGCCCCGAAGAGGGCGCGGGAAGGGGAGGGGTACGCGCGGGGGCAGGGATCGCCTGCCCGTGAAGGCGCACGCGGACACGGGCCGAACGCCCTGTCTACAGGGTCGGCACGCCGTATCGCCCTTCCACGGTACGACCGGGCCCGGGCCGTGTCTGCACGAATACTTGGATTTCCTAGTATCTGAGACGGGAGCCACCCGGGGGGCGTCGGGCTCAGGCGCCCAGGTCGACCGAGCGGGCGAAGCGGGCGCCGATCTCGGCGGCGATCGCCGACAGCACGTCCTGCGGGATCTGGCTGTCCACGGTGATGGAGGCGAGCGCGCCGCCGCCGTCGCGGGCGACCTGCATGCCGGCGATGTTGATGCCGGCGTCGCCGAGGTGGCGGCCGAGCACGCCGACCACGCCGGGGCGGTCCTCGTACTTGAAGAAGGCCATGTGGTCGGTGAGCGCGACGTCCACGTCGAAGGCGTCCACGCCGACGATCTTCTGGGTCTGCTTCGGGCCGGCCAGGGTGCCGGAGATGGCGATCTCCTCGCCGTTCGCGAGCGTGCCGCGGACGGTGATCACGTTGCGGTGCTCGACGCTCTCGCTGGAGGTGGTCAGGCGGACCTCGACGCCGCGCTCCTGGGCGAACAGCGGGGCGTTGACGTAGGACACCGTCTCCGCCACCACGTCCTCGAACACGCCCTTCAGCGCGGACAGTTCGAGCACCTTCACGTCGTGCTGGGTGATCTCGCCGCGGACCTCGACGTCGAGCCGGACGGCGACCTCGCCGGCCAGCGCGGTGAAGATCCGGCCGAGCTTCTCGGCCAGCGGCAGGCCCGGGCGCACGTCCTCGGCGATCACGCCGCCCTGGACGTTGACGGCGTCCGGCACCAGCTCGCCGGCCAGCGCCAGGCGCACCGACTTGGCGACGGCGATGCCGGCCTTCTCCTGCGCCTCGTCGGTGGAGGCGCCCAGGTGCGGGGTGGCGACCACGTTGTCGAAGCCGAACAGCGGGGAGTCGGTGCAGGGCTCCTTGGCGTACACGTCCAGGCCGGCGCCGGCCACCCGGCCGTCGCGCAGGGCGTTGGCGAGCGCCTCCTCGTCCACGATGCCGCCGCGGGCGGCGTTGACGATGCGCACGGTCGGCTTGACCTTGTGCAGCGCCTCGTCGCCGATCAGGCCGATGGTCTCGGGGGTCTTGGGGAGGTGGACGGTGATGAAGTCCGAGACCTCCAGCAGCTCCTCCAGGGTGACCAGCTTGACGCCCATCTGGGCGGCGCGGGCGGCCTGGATGTAGGGGTCGTACGCGACGATCTTCATGCCGAACGCGGACATCCGCTGGGCGACCAGGACGCCGATCCGGCCGAGGCCGACGACGCCGAGGGTCTTCTCGCTCAGCTCGACGCCGGTGTACTTGTTGCGCTTCCACTCGCCCTGCTTGAGTGCGGCGTTGGCCGGCGCGATGTTGCGGGCGACGGAGATCAGCAGGCCGCAGGCGAGTTCGGCGGCGGTGACGATGTTGGAGGTCGGCGCGTTCACGACCATCACGCCGGCCTTGGTGGCGGCGGCGACGTCCACGTTGTCCAGGCCGACCCCGGCCCGGGCCACCACCTTGAGCTTGCGGGCGACGGCCAGCGCCTCCGCGTCGACCTTGGTGGCGGAGCGGATCAGGATCGCGTCGACGTCGGCGATCGCGCCGAGCAGCTCGGTGCGGTCGGCGCCGTTGCAGTGGCGGATCTCGAAGTCGGGGCCGAGGGCGTCGACGGTGGCGGGCGACAGCTCTTCGGCGATCAGGACGACGGCGGTTTTGGATGTCACAGTGCTCACGACAGTGTGTCCTTAACTCTGCGGTTCCCCCCGGCACGTGGGTGGCGTGGACGGCGGGGGGAAGGTGGCATGCCGCGTAGGTAGACGCACGACGCTGTGGGCCTGACGCGCACTCGGAGTGTATCGACGGGCTGGGTACCAGGCTGCTCCCGTCCGGCGAAATCACCCGGACGGGAGCAGCCTACTTGTACAAGGAAGTTACAAAATCGGACAGAGCCCGAGGCCGGTTCAGGCCTTGTCGTCGACCCAGCTCATCAGCGAGCGCAGCTTCTTGCCGGTGGTCTCCAGCAGGTGGTCCTCGTCCGCCTTCTTGTACTCGTTGTACTTGGGCAGACCGGCCTTGTACTCGGCGATCCAGGTGTTGGCGAAGGTGCCGTCCTGGATCTCGGCGAGGACCTTGCGCATCTCGGCCTTGGTGGCGTCGGTGATGATCCGCGGGCCGGTGACGTAGTCGCCCCACTCGGCGGTCTCGGAGACCGACCAGCGCATCTTCTCCAGGCCGCCCTCGTACATCAGGTCGACGATGAGCTTCAGCTCGTGCAGGCACTCGAAGTAGGCGATCTCCGGCTGGTAGCCGGCCTCGACCAGGGTCTCGAAACCGGCCTTCACCAGGGCGGCGGTGCCACCGCAGAGGACGGCCTGCTCACCGAACAGGTCGGTCTCGGTCTCCTCGGTGAAGGTGGTCTTGATGACGCCGGCCTTGGTGGCGCCCAGGCCCTTGGCGTAGGACAGCGCCAGGTCGAAGGCCTTGCCGGAGGCGTCCTGCTCGACGGCGACGATCGCGGGGACGCCGCGGCCCTCCTCGTACTGGCGGCGGACCAGGTGGCCCGGGCCCTTCGGGGCGACCATGCAGACGTCGACGTCCGCCGGGGGCTTGATGAAGCCGAAGCGGATGTTCAGGCCGTGGCCGAAGAACAGGGCGTCGCCGGCCTTCAGGTGCGGGGCGATGTCGGCCTCGTACACGTCGGCCTGGATCGGGTCCGGCACCAGGATCATGATGACGTCGGCCTCGGCCGCGGCCTCGGCCGGGGTGACGACGCGCAGGCCGGCCTCCTCCGCCTTGGCACGGGACTTGGACTCCGGCTTCAGGCCGACCCGGACGTCGGCGCCGGAGTCGCGCAGGGACAGCGCGTGGGCGTGGCCCTGGCTGCCGTAGCCGATGACCGCGACCTTGCGGCCCTGGATGATGGACAGGTCGGCGTCGTCTTCGTAGAACAGCTCGGCCACGGGGGCACATCTCCTTGCGTGGTGGTTGCCGGGTACGCGCTCTCTACGGTAGGCGTACCGGCGGTGGGTGTGGGGCGGTGCTTCAGGGTGTGAGACGGCCGGCGTCTCGGGGGTGCTCAGGCGCTGCGGTCGAGGGCGCGCAACGAGCGGTCCGTGATCGAACGGGCGCCGCGCCCGATGGCGACCAGGCCGGACTGGACCAACTCCTTGATGCCGTAAGGCTCCAGCATCCGGAGCATGGCCTCCAGCTTGTCCGAGCTTCCGGTGGCCTCGATGGTCACCGCGTCCGGGGACACGTCGACCGTCTTGGCACGGAACAGCTGGACGATCTCGACGATCTGCGACCGGGTCTCGTTGTCGGCGCGGACCTTCACCAGGACCAGTTCCCGCTGGATCGCAGCGGACTGGTCGAGTTCGACGATCTTTATCACGTTCACGAGCTTGTTGAGCTGCTTGGTGACCTGTTCCAGCGGGAGGTCCTCGACGTTGACCACGATGGTCATCCGGGACACGTCCGGATGCTCGGTCGGGCCGACGGCGAGGGAGTCGATGTTGAAGCCCCGACGGGAGAACAGGGCGGCGATGCGGGCGAGCACGCCGGGCTTGTTCTCGACCAGGACGGAGAGGGTGTGCTTGGACATGGGGTTCCTCAGGCGCTCTGGAGTTGGAGGGGGGCGTTAGTCGAGGTCGTCGCCGAAGTCGGGGCGGACGCCCTTGGCGAACTGGATCTCGTCGTTGCTGGTGCCGGCCGCGACCATCGGCCAGACCATGGCGTCCTGGTGGACGATGAAGTCGATGACGACCGGGCGGTCGTTGATCTCCATCGCCTGCTTGATGACGGCGTCCAGGTCCTCGGGGCGCTCGCAGCGCAGGCCGACGCAGCCCATCGCCTCGGACAGCAGGACGAAGTCGGGGATCCGGGTGCCCTGGGCCGGCGGCGCGATGCCGTCGTGGTCGGGGCCCGCGTGCAGCACGGTGTTGGAGTAGCGCTGGTTGTAGAACAGCGTCTGCCACTGGCGGACCATGCCGAGCGAGCCGTTGTTGATGACCGCGACCTTGATCGGGATGTCGTTCAGGGCGCAGGTGGCGAGTTCCTGGTTGGTCATCTGGAAGCAGCCGTCGCCGTCGATGGCCCAGACCGCGGTGTCCGGCCGGCCGGCCTTGGCGCCCATCGCGGCCGGGACGGCGTAGCCCATGGTGCCCGCGCCGCCCGAGTTGAGCCAGGTGCCCGGCTTCTCGAAGCGGATGAACTGCGAGCTCCACATCTGGTGCTGGCCGACGCCCGCGGCGTAGATGGCTTCCGGGCCGACGAGCCGGCCGATGCGCTCGATGACCTGCTGCGGGGAGAGCCGGCCGGCCGGGGCCGGCTCGTAGCCCAGCGGGTAGGTCTTCTTCCACGCGTCGAGCTTCTCCCACCAGTCCGAGTAGTCGCCCTTGTGGCCGGCGTCGAACTCGGCCTGGACGGCCACGATCAGGTCGGCCAGCACCTCGCGGGCGTCCCCGACGATCGGCACGTCGGCCGGGCGGTTCTTGCCGATCTCGGCCGGGTCGATGTCCGCGTGGACGACCTTGGCGTACGGGGCGAAACCGTCCAGCTTGCCGGTGACGCGGTCGTCGAAGCGGGCGCCGAGGGTGAAGAGCAGGTCCGCCTTCTGCAGCGCGGTCACGGCCGGGACGGAGCCGTGCATGCCGGGCATGCCCAGGTGCTGCGGGTGGCTGTCGGGGAAGGCGCCGAGCGCCATCAGGGTGGTGACCACCGGGGCACCGGTCAGCTCGGCCAGGATCCGCAGCTCGGCGGTGGCCTGCGCCTTGATCACGCCGCCGCCGACGTACAGCACCGGGCGCTTGGCGCCCACCAGCATCTTCGCGGCCTCGCGGATCTGCTTGGCGTGCGGCTTGGTGACCGGACGGTAGCCGGGCAGCGAGAGCTCGACCGGCCACCGGAAGGTGGTGGTGGCCTGGAGGGCGTCCTTGGCGATGTCAACCAGGACGGGGCCGGGGCGGCCGGTGGCGGCGATGTGGAACGCCTCGGCGATCACCCGGGGGATCTCGTCGGGGTCGGTGACCAGGTAGTTGTGCTTGGTGATCGGCATCGTGATGCCGCAGATGTCCGCCTCCTGGAAGGCGTCGGTGCCGATCGCCTTGGAGGAGACCTGGCCGGTGATCGCGACGATCGGCACGGAGTCCATGTAGGCGTCGGCGATCGGGGTCACCAGGTTGGTCGCGCCCGGGCCGGAGGTGGCCATGCAGACCCCGACCCGGCCGGTGGCCTGGGCGTAGCCGGTGGCGGCGTGGCCTGCGCCCTGCTCGTGCCGGACCAGGATGTGGCGCACCTTGGCCGAGTCCATCAGCGGGTCGTACGCGGGAAGGATGGCCCCGCCCGGGATGCCGAAGACGGTGTCCGCGCCCACGGCCTCCAGCGAGCGGATGAGCGACTGGGCGCCGGTCATGGTTTCGACGACGTGCTGGGGAGCGGGAGCGTGGGCGGCCGTGGCGTCCCCGCGGCGGGGGGATGCGGCGTGCTCAGTCATCTGCCTGTCTCTTCTCGGAATGTGCCGGCCCGGTGGTTGCGGGCCCCGGTGGTGCGAGGGTGGGGTCCCGGTTTCGGGCCGATCGCCGGCTCTGCCCCAATCGTCCCGCTTCCTCCCCGGGAAACGGAGCGGATCGGGCGGTCGGAGCCAGGGGTCTTGCGGTGGTGGAACAGCGTCAGTGCAACAAAAAACCCCTCGTGCCAAGGGCATGCGAGGGGTGGCGCGTCGGTCTGTTACGAGCGGGGCGTGTGAGCCCGCTCAGCCGACGCGCCCGCCAAGTACGAGAATTCGGGTGCGCATGGCAACGACCCTCCTCCTGTCCGGGGGCGCGTGTCAAGCAGGTGGGATGACCGTCTCGCCATGCGGACCCTGCCCTGGACCGGTCACCGCGCGGCGTTCGGGCAGGTCGGGGGCACCGTGGTGATGCACGACACGTCCCCCGCCGCCCTCCCCGCGGCCACCCGTCCGGGCCTCCGCGGCCAGGTACGCGCGCCGGGCCGAGACCGAGCCGAGCGGCCTGGGCAGCGGGTAGCCCCGGCGCACCAGCGCCCGGCGCAGCCGGGTCTCGTCCAGCGGCGGCGCGAAGGCCGAACCCTGGCCCTGCCGGCAGCCCAGCTCCTGGAGCGCGGCGACCTGGCGGGGCAGGTCCACCCCCTCGGCGCCGGTGACCAGGCCGAGGTCGTGGCCGAGCCGCAGGGCGTGCCCGGCGAGCGTGCGGCTGAGCGCGGACTCCCCGAGGTCCTGCACCAGCGTGCGGTCCAGTTTGAGGCCGTCCAGGGGCAGCCGGGCCAGCTCGCCGAGCGAGCCGCTGCCGGCGCCGTAGCCGGCCAGCACGGTGGTCACCCCGAGCCGGCGCAAGGCCGCCAGCCGGCGGCCGAGTTCGTCGGCGAGCGAGTCCGGGCCCATCCGGGCCACCTCGATCACCAGTTCGCCGGCCGGCAGTCGGCTGTCGCGCAGCGCCGCGGCCACCGTCTCGTACAGGCCGGGCGAGCACAGCCGCTCGGTGGAGAGCCGGACCGCGACCGGGACGGGCGCGGGGCCGCTGCGGCTGCGGCCGGACTGGCCGCGCCGGTTGGCCGCGGCCATCACCGCCTCCTGGACCAGCCAGCGGGAGAACCGGGTGGCCGCGTCGCCGTGGTCGGCCGAGCGCAGGAACTCGGCCGGGGTGAGCAGCAGGCCGCCCGCCGAGCGCCAGCGGGCCTGCGCCTCGACGCCGGTCACCGCGCCGCTGGCGAGGTCCACCACGGGCTGGTGGAGCAGCGTGAAGCCGCCCTCGCGGACGGCGGCCCGCAGCCGCTCCTCCAGTTCGGTGCGGCGCTCCAGATCGGCCCGCATCGCGGGGTTGTAGAGCACCACCCGGCCCTTGCCCTCGGACTTGGCCCGGTACATCGCGAGGTCGGCGTTGCGCATCAGCTCGTCGGTGGCCGCCCTCGGGTCGGCGGCCGGGCCGCGTTCGGGGGTGCCGAAGGCGATGCCGATGCTGGCGGCGACACCGAGTTCGGCGCCGCCGATCCAGTACGGCTCGGAGAGCGCGACCCGCAGCCGCTCGGCGAGCTCCTGGACCTGGAGCCGGCCGAGCGGGCCGCAGACCAGCGCGGCGAACTCGTCGCCGCCGAACCGGGCGACGGTGTCCCCGCAGCGGACGGCCCCCTGGAGCCGGCGGGCCGCCTGCACCAGCAGTTCGTCGCCCACCTGGTGGCCGGCCGTGTCGTTGACCGCCTTGAAGCCGTCCAGGTCGAGGAAGAGCACCGCGACCCCGGCGCCGCCCTCGCCCTGCTGGCCGCGGGCGCCGAGGGCGGCCCGCAGCCGCTGGGCGAACAGCGCCCGGTTGGGCAGGTCGGTGAGCGGGTCGTGGAAGGCGTTGTGCTGCAACTGGGCCTGGAGTATCACGCGTTCGGTCACGTCCCGGCTGTTGAGGATCAGGCCGTCGCGGTGCCGGCTGACCGTCGACTCGACGTGCAGCCACTCGCCGCCGCCGGAGCTGATCCGGCACTCCACCCGGGCGGACGGCTCGGCGGTGCCCGGGGAGCGGTGGGCGGTGAGCCGGACCCTCGCCAGGTAGCGGCGGACCTCGGCGAGCACCCGGTCCACGTCCTCCGGGTGGACCAGGTCCAGCAGGTTGCCGCCGACCAGTTCCTCCGGGTCCCGCCCGTAGACGCCGAGCGCGGCCGGGGAGACGTAGGAGAGCACGCCGTTGGCACCGGCGATCATGATGACGTCGCTGGAGCCCTGCACCAGGGAGCGGAAGTGCGCCTCCTTGTGGGCGAGTTCCTGGGCGAGCGAGAGGTTGTCGAGCAGCATCACGCCCTGGCGCAGGATGAGCGCCAGGCCGACGGTGCAGGCCGCCGCGGCCACCACCCGGTCCAACTCCCGCCCGCCGAGGGCGTTGTAGAGGATCCCGGCGGTGCACACCGCGGCGGCCGCGTACGGGGTGAGCGCGCTGAAGGTGGTGGCCACCCGGCGGCGCGGCAGGCCTCCGGCCGAGGGGTGCTCGCGCAGCGGGCGGCGCCAGCGCGGCGACCACGGCGCCCAGGCCAGCAGCAGGCTGCCGGAGAACCAGCCGGCGTCCAGCAGTTCACCCGAGCGGTAGCTGCTGCGCAGTTCCGGGGAGGTGAACAGGGCGTCGCACAGGACGGTGACGGCCAGCGCCACCATCGCGGTGTGCACGGCCGCCCGGTTGCCGTCCCGGCCGCCGAAGCGCAGCCCGACGACCAGGCTGACCAGCAGGATGTCCAGGACCGGGTAGGCCAGGTTGAGGGCCAGCCGCAGCGGCGAGCCGGCCTCGCCGGCGGCGATCCGGCCGAGCGCCAGGCTCCAGCTGAGGGTGAACAGCGAGCCGGCGATCAGCCAGCCGTCGAGCAGCAGGCAGAGCCAGCCGGCGGCCGAGCGCGGGCGCTGGGCGAGCACCAGCACGCCGGTGATGGCGAGCGGGGAGAACAGCAGGAAGGCGTACTCGGCGAGCGAGTCCTGCGGCAGCGGGCTGCGGGCGACCAGTTCGTACCAGCCCCAGGTGCCGTTGCCGCAGGCCACCATGAGCGAGGAGAGGCCGAACAGCAGCCAGGCCGGGCGGGCGCGCCCGCCGGCCGTGCAGCCGTACACCAGGCAGGACAGCGCGGCCGCGAGCGCCGCCGCGGCCAGGCCGAAGTCGCCCATGAAGATGGAGAGTTGGTAGGAGCCCCAGCCGGTGGCGGCGCCCAGGGCGTAGGCCAGGCAGAGCGCGCCGAGGACGAGGCCGGGCAGCGTCCGGCTCTCCCGGAGCCGGCACAGCGGGCCGCGCCGACCGGGGGCGGACGCGCCGGCCGCGGCCGCGCCGGGCGTGGACGTGTCGGGCTCGGACGCGTCGGCGGGTGGCACGCCCGGCCGTCCGGCCCCGGGCAGCACCGTATCGGTGGAGCTCACTCGGCCTCTCCCCCTCCGGCCCGGGGCCTGGCGCCCCGGCCACGGGCCACCGGCCGCGCGCCTCTTGCCCGTACGCGGTGGCCTGGCGCCCCGTCAGGACGGAGGCCCAGGGGGTGGGCGGCCTTCCGGTCACCACACCGCACCGATGTTCCCGATCGGGACCCTACACCAAATCCGTCACTCAATGACACATGCACTCAACTTAGAGTAATGGCGAGGGAGTGGGGAAATACACCCGATTCCGGCGGATCGGCCCGGTTGGCGGCGGCGCGCGGCCGGGGGCTCACGCGGCGCGCACGGGAGCACGCAACGGCGCCCGGCCCCGGGCCACCCGGTCCGGAGACGGTCGGGGGCCCGGCGCCGGGCGCACGGGTCAGCGGGAGGCCCGGGCCGGACAGGGCCCGGGTCCGGTCCGGCCTACGCCGGATCGTCCGGGAACAGCCGCAACCGGTGCGCCAGCGCCGCCGCCTCACCCCGGCCGGCGACCGCGAGCTTGCCCAGGATGTTGGAAACGTGCACGCTCGCGGTCTTCGGAGAGATGTACAGCTCCTCCGCGATCTGCCGGTTGCTCCAGCCGCGCGCCAGCAACCGGAGCACGTCCCGCTCACGGGGGGTGAGGCCGAAGGACTCCCCGGCGGGCGGGATCGCGGCCGGCCCGGCGGCCGGGCGCGCGGCCGCCACCGGGGTCAGCGTCAGCCCGGCCCGGTCGGCCAGGCCCGCGACCTCCGCCAGCAGCGGACGGTCGCCCCGGACGGTGGCCAGTTCCCGGGCCTCGCGCAGCAGTTCGGCCCCGGCCTCGCGCCGCCCGGCCAGCACCTCGGCCTCGCCGGCCCGCAGCAGGGCGACCGCCAGCGGGTACGGCAGCCCGGTCGGGCGCAGCGCGGCGACCGCGGCCGCCCACTGCTCCGGGGTGTCGGCGGCCTCGGCGCGGGCCAGTTCGCCCTCCAGCAGCCGGGCCCAGCCGTGGTGCACCGGCGCCCGCGGCCGCAGCCGGGCCGCCCGCGCGGCGATCGCGGCCAGCGCCTCGGCCCGGCCCGCCGCGGCCTCCGGCAGGCCCCGGTTGTCGGCCTCCACCGTGGCGGCCTCGACCAGCAGCGGGTACACGTCGGACTCGTGGCCGAGCCGCCCCTCCTCCGCCAGCGCGGCGAGCAGTTCCTCCCGGGCCTCCAGCGGCCGCCCGGCGAGCGCGGCGATCCGCACCGCCAGCCGGCTGATCGGCACGCTGTGCTGGAGCTGGCCGACCCGGTTGGCCGACCGGGCCTGCGCCAGCATGGTCGCCGCGCCGGCCAGGTCCCCGCGCAGCAGCGCGAGGTCGCCGCGCATCCGGTCCAGGAACTCGGCGTGGGTGCCGGTCAGGCTGGTCAGCTCGCAGGCGTCGAGCACCTCGGCGGCCTCCCGGATCCGCCCCAGGTCGGTCAGCGCCTCGGCCAGGTTGCCGGTCAGGATGGTGCCGATGTTGCGCAGCAGGCCGTTGCCGTCCGCGTAGACCAGGCCCTCGCGGGCCAGCACCACCGCCTCCTCGGCCCGGCCCACCCCGCGCTGCATGCTGGCCAGGTTGTTGACGCCGCGCAGCAGCAGGTCGGGCACGCCCAGCCGGCGGGCCGCCTCGACCGCCCCGGCCAGTTCGGCCAGCCCGCCGTCGGCGTCGCCGTGCACGTCGTAGCGCAGGCCGCCGAGCGTCATCCGGGCGTGCACCTCGACGGAGTGCGCGCCGACCTCCTGGGCGATCCGGATCGCCCGTTCGGCCAGCTCGATGTGCTCGGGGCCGGGCTTCTTGAGCATCGCCACCCCGGCGCCGAGCGCGAACACCTCGGCCTGGACGGCGGACGGCGGCAGGTGGTCGACCAGCCGGTGCGCGTGCAGGATCTCCTCGTCGTCGCCGGAGCGGCGCAGATTGCCCAGCATCCGGGCCCGGTTGATCCGGAACCAGGCCGCGCGCACCGGGTGCACGGCCTCGTCGACCAGCCGCAGTCCCCGCCTGGCGAGGCTCAGGCCGCGCTCGCGGTCGCCGCAGCGCCGGGCCGCGACCACCGCCTCGGCCAGCACGTCGACCAACTGGATCCGGTCGCAGTCCCCGTCGGCGGTGCTGTGGTCGCAGGAGCCGGGCGGGTAGGTCTCGGCCCAGTCGTACGGGCGCAGGGTGTGCGCCAGCACCTCCTCGGAGACCATGTCCCACAGCTCCAGGGCCCGTTCCAGCATGCCCAGTTGCTCGGCGAAGGCGTTGCGGCGCCGGGCCGCCCGGGCGGCGTCCAGGGCGGTCGGCAGGGCGCGGGCCGGGTCGTGCGCGTGGTACCAGTAGTTGGCCAGCCGGGCGGGCAGGGCGTCGCAGGAGACCAGTTGCGGCTTCGCCTCCACGGCGAGCGCGAACTTGCGGTTGATCCGGTGCCGTTCACCGGGCAGCAGGTCGTCGGAGACCGCCTCGCGGACCAGCGCGTGCCGGAAGCGGTAGCCCTCGCCCTCGCCGTCCGGGCGCAGGATGTTGGCGCCGACGGCCGCCCGCAGCGCCTCGATCAGCGCCTCCTCGTCGTCGTGCAGGACGGCCGCCAGCAGGGCGTGCTCGACGTGCGAGCCGCCCTCGGCGGCGATCCGCACCACCCGCTGGGCCTCCTCGTCCAGGCTCTCCACCCGGACCAGCAGGATGTCGCGCAGCGAGTCGGTGAGCCCGGCGCCGCAGCCGTCCTCGAAGGCGGTGGCCAGCTCCTCGACGAAGAACGGGTTGCCCTCGGAGCGGCGGTGGATGCGGTCCACCAGCTTCCGGTCGGGGTCGGCGGTGCCGAGGATGCCGGCCAGCTGGGCGGCGACCTCGCCGCGGCCGAACCGCTCCAGCTCCAGCCGCTGGACGGTGCGCAGCCGTTCGAGCTCGGCCAGGAAGGGGCGCAGCGGGTGGCGGCGGTGCAGGTCGTCGGAGCGGTAGGTGGCGACCAGCAGCACCCGGGACCGGTGCAGGGTGCGGACCAGGAAGGCGAGCAGTTCGCGGGTGGAGCGGTCGGACCAGTGCAGGTCCTCGACGGCGAACACGAGGGTACGCTCCGCGCCGAGCCGTTCGAACAGCCTCGCGGTGTGCTCGAACAGCCGGGCCCGGCCGTACTCGTCGTTGGGTTCGCCGTCGGCCTCGCCGAACTCGGGCAGCAGCCGGGCCAGGTGCCCCTCGCTGCCGGCCGCCGCGGCCTCCAGCTCGGCGCCCAGCGAGCGGTGCAGCCGGCGCAGCGCCGCGGCCAGCGGGGCGTACGGCAGGCCCTCGGCGCCGATCTCCAGGCAGCCGCCGAGCGTGGTGACCGCCCCCCCGGCGGCGGCCCGCTGCAGGAACTCCTCCAGCAGCCGGGTCTTGCCGACGCCCGCCTCGCCGCCGATCAGTACGGCCTGCGGGCTGCCGGAGCCGGCCCGGCGCAGCGCGTCGGTCAGTTCGGTGATCTCGCTGCCGCGGCCGACGAAGACGGGACTCACCGATATCTGCTGCATGGAGGCGAGCATGCCATAGCCGGAGGTGGCGGGCCGAGGGGTTATCTCCCCTGGCGAACGCCCGGAGGGGGAGGCGCTCCCCTGCTGCGCCTCCCCCTCCGAAACTCCCTCGGCACCGTCGTGGTGCCGGTCCGTCAGCATTCGCGCTGGCGCGCGGGGCGCCGCTGGAAGCGGGCGGCCACCGGACGCTGCCGCAGGCGGCGTCCCTCCTTGGCCTCCCGGACCAGGCGCTCGTGCTCGGCGCGGACGGCCAGCTCGTGGGCGTGCTGCTGGATGAGCTCGTACTCGATCACTTTCGGTTCCCCCTGTGGGTTTCACTGCGTTTCGCTGTCGAGTAAGAGCTTCCTCTCCCAGCGGGGGGTGCCGCATCGGAAGCCCTACCGATCTTCCGGGCCCCGGATGCCTTAGATCGGGGCCCGGGGAACGACAAAGGCCCGGTCTTACCTCGTTTTAGAGGTGAGACCGGGCCTTAGGCCTTACTTAGAGGGCCTTAGGCGCCTTAGACGCCTTAGGACCTCAGGCAAAGATGCCCAGATTCCCTGGGTTGTGCTTACTGCCCCTCGACGGCGAGCCGCTCCAGGATCAGGTCCTTGACGCGGGCCGCGTCGGCCTGGCCGCGGGTGGCCTTCATGACCGCACCGACCAGCGCGCCGACCGCGGCGACCTTGCCGTCGCGGATCTTGGCGGCGATCGCCTCGTTCTCGGCGATGGCCTGGTCGACGGCCGCACCGAGCGCGGAGTCGTCCGAGACGACGGCCAGGCCGCGCTTCTCGACGACCTCGTCCGGCTCGCCCTCGCCGGCCAGCACGGCCTCGATGACCTGACGGGCCAGCTTGTCGTTCAGCTTGCCCTCGGCGACCAGCGCGGTGACCCGGGCGACCTGCGCCGGGGTGATCGGCTGCTCGCTCAGCTCGGTGCCGGTCTCGTTGGCCCGGCGGGCCAGCTCGCCCATCCACCACTTGCGGGCCTGGTCGGCCGGGGCACCGGCGGCGATGGTCTCCTGGATCGGCTCGACGGCGCCGGCGTTCAGCACCGACTGCATGTCCTTGTCGGACAGGCCCCACTCGGCCTGCAGCCGGGCCCGGCGCACCCGCGGCAGCTCGGGCAGGCCCGCGCGCAGCTCCTCGACCCAGGCGCGGGCGGGGGCGATCGGCACCAGGTCCGGCTCGGGGAAGTAGCGGTAGTCCTCGGCGTTGTCCTTGATCCGGCCCGAGGTGGTGCTGCCGTCCTCCTCGTGGAAGTGCCGGGTCTCCTGGATGATCGTGCCGCCGTCGGTCAGCACCGTGGCGTGCCGCTGGATCTCGAACCGGGCGGCCCGCTCCACGCTGCGCAGCGAGTTGACGTTCTTGGTCTCCGAACGGGTGCCGAAGGTCTCGGTGCCGTTGGGGCGCAGCGACAGGTTGACGTCGCAGCGCATCTGGCCCTTGTCCATCCGCGCCTCGGAGACGCCCAGCGCCTTGATCAGCTCGCGCAGCTCGGCGACGTACGCCTTGGCGACCTCGGGGGCGCGCTCGCCGGCCCCGACGATCGGCTTGGTGACGATCTCGATCAGCGGGATGCCGGCCCGGTTGTAGTCGAGCAGCGAGTGGGTGGCGCCGTGGATGCGGCCGGTGGCGCCACCGACGTGGCTGGACTTGCCGGTGTCCTCCTCCATGTGGGCGCGCTCGATCTCCACGCGGAAGGTCGAGCCGTCCTCCAGCTGCACGTCGAGGTAGCCGTTGAAGGCGATCGGCTCGTCGTACTGCGAGGTCTGGAAGTTCTTGGGCATGTCCGGGTAGAAGTAGTTCTTCCGCGCGAACCGGCACCACTCGGCGATCTCGCAGTTCAGCGCCAGGCCGATCTTGACGGCCGACTCCACGCCGATCGCGTTGACCACCGGCAGCGAGCCGGGCAGGCCCAGGCAGGTCGGGCAGGTCTGGCTGTTCGGCTCGGCGCCCAGCTCGGTCGAGCAACCGCAGAACATCTTGGTCTTGGTGCCCAGCTCGACGTGGACCTCAAGGCCCATCACCGGGTCGTACGACGCGAGAGCGTCCTCGTAGGAGACCAGGTTCATGACGCTCACAGCGTCCCCTTCACTAAAAGACTTGGGAGGTACGGGCCCGGCCGCCGCTCGCGCGGGGCCGGGCCGGGGCGCTCAGCTCAGCCCAGCAGGACGTCGTCGGAGCCGAGCTGGCGCAGCTCGCGCACCAGCAGGGCGGTACCGGTGATCAGCGCGGCGGCGCCGACCAGGGCGTTGACCAGCTTGAGGGTGTCGCTCTCCTCGCGGGCCTTCCGGACGTCCTTGACGACCGAGACCGCGCCGAAGGCGCTGGTGCCGATGGACAGCCACAGGCCCGGCTTGCTGTGCTTGAAGCCCTTCAGGGACGACGGTGCCTTGAGGGACGACGGGGCCTTGGCCTTCTCGATCTTGCTCACAGTGCCGGTGCCTCCTCCAGCAGGGTGTGCCCCCACTTGTCGTTGAGTGCGGCCTCGACGGCGCCGCCCACCCGGTACAGGCGGTCGTCCGCCATCGCGGGTGCGATGATCTGCAGGCCGACCGGGAGATTGTCCTCCGGGGCCAGACCGCAGGGCAGCGACATGGCCGCGTTGCCCGCGAGGTTCGACGGAATCGTGCAGAGGTCGGCCAGGTACATCGCCATCGGGTCGTCGGCGCGCTCGCCGATCGGGAAGGCGGTGGTCGGCGTGGTCGGCGAGACCAGCACGTCCACGCCGGCGAAGGCGGCGTCGAAGTCGCGCGAGATGAGCGTGCGGACCTTCTGGGCCGAGCCGTAGTAGGCGTCGTAGTAGCCCGAGGAGAGGGCGTAGGTGCCGAGGATGATGCGGCGCTTGACCTCGGGGCCGAAGCCGGCCTCGCGGGTCAGGGCGGTGACGTCCTCGGCCGAGCGGGAGCCGTCGTCGCCGACCCGCAGGCCGTAGCGCATCGCGTCGAAGCGGGCCAGGTTGGACGAGGCCTCGCTGGGCGCGATCAGGTAGTACGCGGGCAACGCCAGGGTGAAGGACGGGCAGGAGACCTCGACGACCTCGGCGCCCAGCTCGCGCAGCAGCTCCACCGACTCGTTGAAGCGCTCCATCACGCCGGCCTGGTAGCCCTCGCCGGCGAACTCCTTGACCACGCCGATCCGCATGCCGCGCACGTCGCGCAGCTTGGCGGCCTCGACCACGGCCGGGACGGGCGCGTCGATCGAGGTGGAGTCCAGCGGGTCGTGCCCGGCGATGGCCTCGTGCAGCAGCGCCGCGTCCAGCACGGTGCGGGCGCACGGGCCGCCCTGGTCCAGCGAGGACGAGAAGGCGACCAGGCCGTAGCGGGAGACCGAACCGTAGGTCGGCTTGACGCCGACGGTGCCGGTGACGGCGCCGGGCTGGCGGATCGAGCCGCCGGTGTCGGTGCCGATCGCCAGCGGGGCCTCGAAGGCGGCCAGCGCGGCGGCCGAACCGCCGCCGGAGCCGCCGGGGATGCGGGAGAGGTCCCACGGGTTGCCGGTGGTGCCGTAGGCGGAGTTCTCGGTGGAGGAGCCCATCGCGAACTCGTCCATGTTGGTCTTGCCGAGGATGACCACGCCGGCGTCCTTGAGACGGGTGGTCAGCGTGGCGTCGTACGGCGGGATCCAGCCTTCGAGGATCTTGGAGCCGCAGGTGGTCGGCACGCCCTTGGTGGTGAAGACGTCCTTCAGCGCGAGCGGGACGCCGGCCAGCGGGCCCAGCTCCTCGCCCTTGGCGCGCTTCTCGTCGACGGCCCTGGCGGCGTTCAGCGCGCCCTCGGTGTCGACGTGCAGGAAGGCGTTGACCTTCTTGTCGACGGCGCCGATGCGGTCCAGGTGCGCCTGCGCCACCTCGACGGCGGACACCTCGCCCTTGGCGATGGCGGAGGCCGTCTCAGCGGCGGTGTACTTGATCAACTCGGTCATCTCGGTCAGTCCTCCCCGAGGATCTGCGGCACACGGAAACGCTGCTCCTCGGCGGCGGGGGCGCCGGACAGCGCCTGCTCCGGGGTGAGCGACGGCCGCACCTCGTCCGCGCGCATCACGTTGGTCAGCGGGAGCGGGTGGGAGGTCGGCGGGACGTCCTGTCCGGCGACCTCGGAAACGCGGGCGACCGCGCCGATGATCACGTCGAGCTGCTCGGCGAAGTGGTCCAGCTCTTCGGGCTTCAGCTCAAGACGCGACAGCCGGGCGAGGTGGGCGACCTCCTCGCGCGTGATGCCAGGCATGCAGCGATCCTCAGGGTGAGTTCTGGTGAGGCCCGGCGCCGCGCGCAGGCGGTGCCGGGCCCGGGCAGGAGCAACCGGTCCGGTGCTCCGTCCTCGTGGTCTTTGGACCCATCCTATGGGGCCCGGCCCGGCCACCGGCCAACGAGTAAGCGTGCGCGCCCGTCACTGCGGCCTGGTACGGGCCCAACTCTGCGTGCCCGGCGCCTTGATCTCGATCTGCGCGGCCGACACGGGCTGGGGCGCGGGCACGGCCTGGACCGTCTGAACGGCCTGCACGGACTGCGGGAGGGTCGGAGGCAGCACGGAGGGCAGCACCGACGGGAGGGTCGGGGGCAGCACCGGCGCGATGGCCTGCTGGACCACCTGCTGAACCGCCGGTTGAACGGCCGGCTGGACGGCCGGCGGCAGCACCGGCTGGACCGGCAGGCCCTGGCCCCCCTGCACCGCGTGGAGGGCCGACGGCAGCCGGCCCGGCGGGGGGACCAGCCGCTCCGCCGGCGGGGCGCCGGTGCGGTGCACCCGCAGCCAGGCGGTGGCCTGCTCGGCCGGCAGCGCCGCCGACACCAGCCAGCCCTGGACGGCGTCCACGCCCATGCAGTGCAGCCGCTCCCAGGTCTCGTCGTCCTCGACGCCCTCGGCGACCACGGTCAGCCCCAGCGAGTGGGCGAGCTCCACCGAGCAGCGCACCACCGCCGCGTCGTGGTCGTCGGCGACCATCCGGGAGACGAAGGAGCGGTCGATCTTCAGCTCGCCGACCGGCAGGCTGCGCAGCCGCACCAGCGAGGAGTGGCCGGTGCCGAAGTCGTCCAGGGACATCCCGACGCCGTAGCCGCGCAGTTCGGCGAGGGTGTCGGCGGCCCGGCGGGAGTCGTCCAGCAGCAGCCGTTCGGTGATCTCCAGCTGGAGCGCGTGGGCCGGCACCTGGTGGCGGACGAGGTGGCCGGCGACGCGCTGGGCGAAACCGGGGTTGAGCACGTCGCGCGGGGAGACGTTGACCGCGACCTGCACCTGGAGGCCCTGTTCCCGCCAGGAGGCGAGCTGCCCGACGGCGGCCTCCAGCACGTAGTCGGTGAGCCGGGGCATCAGGCCGCTGGACTCGGCGAGCCCGACGAACTCGTCCGGCGAGACCCGGCCCTGGCCGGGGCGCTCCCAGCGCAGCAGCGCCTCCAGGCCGACCACCCGGCCGTCGAAGGCCACCTTGGGCTGGTAGTGCAGCTGCACCTCGCCGGTCTCCAGGGCCCGCCGCAGGTCGCCGAGCAGCCCTATCCGGTATGGCGTGTCGGCGTCCTGGGTCTCGTCGTACTGCGCGACGCCGCTGCAACCGCGCTGGGCGTGGCCCATCGCCACGTCAGCGCGGCGCAGCAGCGCCTCGGCGTCCTGGGCGTGCTGCGGGTAGACGCAGACGCCGGCGCTGGCCTCCAGCACGAGCAGCAGCCCGTCCAGCCGGATCGGCGCGGCGAGTTCGGCGATCAGCGCCTTGGCGACCCGCTCCAGGCTGTCCGGGCAGTTGATGCCGGGCAGCAGCACGGCGAACTCGTCGCCGCCCATCCGGGCCACCATCGGGCGGCCGCGCCGGTAGTTCCGGGGCAGGCCGGCGAAGACGTCGTCGATGGACTCCCGGGTGGCGCTGCCGGCCGGGCCTCCGGAGCGCAGCGCGCGGTGCAGCCGGCGGGCGATGTGCACGAGCAGCCGGTCGCCGGCGGTGTGACCGAGGGTGTCGTTGAGCGATCGGAAGCGATCGAGATCGAGCAGGATGAGACCGACGCTGTAACCTTCCGCGCGCTCCGCGATCGCCTCCTGGGCGGCCATCAACAGGGCCTGACGGTTGGGCAGATCCGTCAGCGGGTCGGTCAGCTGGTCACGGGCGCGGT
The DNA here is from genome assembly GCF_042887425.1 of Kitasatospora sp. NPDC057940. NCBI lineage: Bacteria > Bacillati > Actinomycetota > Actinomycetes > Kitasatosporales > Streptomycetaceae > Kitasatospora > Kitasatospora sp. NPDC057940. Next base: position 79,358 of record NZ_JBHVPH010000027.1, on the reverse strand, counting down.
CGCGGGCGATCCGCCAGGCGGCGACCAGCACCGCCAGCGGCACCGCGAACAGCGGCAGCAGTTCGGGCTCGTACCGGTAGACCAGGACGGCCAGCGGGATGAGCGGCGCGGCACCGGCCAGCAGCACGCCGAGCAGCAGGACCGCACCTGCCACCCCCTGCGGCGGGCGTGTGGGCGCACCGCCGGTCGTACGATCCATAAGCCCTGTCCTCCGTCGGGCCCGCCCCGTCAGGCCGCCTTACGGTGAGGCACCGTGCCGGTACCGACAGCTGCCGGGCATGGAGCGACCCCGCGGAGCACCGGCTCAGCCGGTGCCCCCACCCCTGCTGACACTCTGTTGCGCTCCAGGGTATGCCGGGGTCCACCCGGTGGGCAGACTTTCGGACAACCGGAAACGCGCCACCGCGCCCGGGTGTCGCACAGTGACACAATGCCCGCTTCCACGGCGCGACACCCGGTGACGTTGCATCAGGACGATAACAAGACGGGCTCGGTCACGCTCCGCTCGGGTCGGCCTCCGGAGCGGCCTCGACGGGAGCCTTCCCGACCTCGGGCAGGCCGAGGTGGGCACGGGCCGCGGCCGCTCCGTCGGCGAGCAGCACGGCGAAGCCGGCGTCGTCCAGGACCGGCAGTCCGAGCTGAACGGCCTTGTCGTACTTGGACCCGGGGTTGTCACCGGCCACGACAAAATCTGTCTTCTTCGATACCGAACCGGTCACCTTCGCACCGCGCGAGGTCAGCGCCTCCTTGGCCCCGTCCCGGGTGTGCCCGGCCAGGGTGCCGGTGACCACGACGGTCAGGCCCTCCAGCGGGCGCTCCGCCTCCTCCTCGTCGGCGGGCTCCTCGGTGAAGCGGACACCGGCCGCGCGCCACTTCTCCAGGATCTCCCGGTGCCACTCCTCCTGGTACCACTCGACGACGGAGCGGGCGATGATCGGCCCGACCCCCTCGACGGCGGCCAGCTCCTCCTCGGTGGCCGAGAAGATCCGGTCGAGGTCCCGGAACTCCCGCGCCAGCTCCTGCGCCGCGACCGGCCCGACGTGCCGGATCGAGAGGCCGTTGAGGAAGCGCCACAGCGGACGTTCCTTCACCCTCTCCAGATTCTCCAGCAGCACGCCCGCCGTCTTCTTGGGCTCGCCCTTCTGGTTCGCGAAGAAGGTGGCCTTCTTCTCCTTGCCGGTGCGGTCGTCCAGCTTGGGCATGCCCGTCTTCTGGTCGCGGACCAGCACCTCGATCGGCAGCAACTGCTCCATCGTCAGGCCGAAGATGTCGCCCTCGTCCCGCACCGGCGCCTCGGCCGGCTCCAGCGGCTGGGTCAGCGCGGTCGCCGCGACGTAGCCCAGGCCCTCGATGTCCAGCGAGGAACGGCCGCCCAGGAAGGCGATCCGCTCGCGGATCTGCGCCGGGCAGAACTGCGCGTTGGGGCAGCGCAGATCGATGTCCCCCTCGGACATCGGGCGCAGCTCGGCCCCGCACTCGTGGCAGTGCGAGGGCATCACGAACTCCTGCTCGGTGCCGTCCCGCAGGCTCTCCACCGGGCCGAGGATCTCCGGGATGACGTCACCGGCCTTGCGCAGCACGATGGTGTCGCCGAGCAGCACGCCCTTGGCCTTGACGACCTGCTGGTTGTGCAGCGTCGCGTACTGCACCATCGAGCCGGCCACCTTCACCGGCTCGGCCAGCACCGCGTACGGGGTGGCCCGGCCGGTGCGGCCGATGCCGACCTTGATCGCGGCCAGCCTGCCGGTGACCTCCTCCGGCGGGTACTTCCAGGCGATCGCCCAGCGCGGGGACTTGGAGGTGGAACCGAGCCGCCCCTGCAGGGCGATCTCGTCCACCTTGACCACGACGCCGTCGATCTCGTGCTCGACCGAGTGCCGCTGCTCGCCGAAGTGCCCGATGAACGCCCGCACCTCGTCGAGCGTCCCGACCACCTTGTTGTGCCGGGCCGTCGGCAGGCCCCACGCGCGCAGCAGGTCGTAGGCGTGCGACTGGCAGTCGATGTCGAAGCCGACCCGGGCGCCGATGCCGTGCACCACCATGTGCAGCGGACGGGACGCGGTGACCAGCGGGTCCTTCTGGCGCAGCGAACCGGCGGCGGCGTTGCGGGGGTTGGCGAACAGGTGGACCAGCGCCTGCGGACGCCTGCCCTCCTTGGCGCGCTCCTCGTTCTCCGCCCGGCGGCGCTCGTTCTCCGCCGCCAGCGAGGCGTTCAGCTCCTCGAAGGCCTCGGTCGGCAGGTAGACCTCGCCGCGGATCTCGACCAGCTCGGGCAGGTCGTCGCCGGTGAGCTGCTGCGGGATCTCCTTGATGGTGCGGACGTTGGCGGTGATGTCCTCGCCGACCCGGCCGGTGCCCCGGGTCGCGGCGAGGACCAACTGGCCGCGCTCGTAGGTGAGGTTGACGGCCAGGCCGTCCACCTTGAGCTCGCACAGGTAGTGGTAGTCGATGCCGTCCAGCTCGCGGGCGACCCGGTCCGCCCAGGCCGCCAGCTCCTCGTCGTCCATGGCGTTGTCGAGGCTGAGCAGCCGCTCGCGGTGCTCGACCTTGGTGAAGCCCTCCGCGACGTCGCCGCCGACCTCCTGCGTCGGCGAGTCCGGCGTCACCAGGGCCGGGTGCGCGGCCTCGATCGCCTCCAGCTCGCGCATCAGGACGTCGAACTCGGCGTCGCTGACGACCGGGGCGTCCTGCACGTAGTACCGGGCGCGGTGCTCGGTGATCTCCACGACCAGCTCGGCGTGCCGCCTGCGCACCTCCGCAGGGACGTCCTCCCAGCCCTCGACAGCCACCACCGCAAGCCCTCCTACGTTCTCATTCCGGGTTGTCCACCAGGCTCTGCGCCGCCCGCGCCGCAAGCGACAGCGCCTTGCGCGCGTACGCCGGGGACGCCCCGGCCAGCCCGCAGGTCGGCGTCACCAGCACGCGGCGGCCCAGCAGCTCCGGGGCGAACCCGAGCCTGCGCCACAAGGTCCTGACACCCTGGACACTACCGGCCGGGTCGGACACCTCCTGGTCAGTGGAGGGCACGACACCAGCGAGGATCGCCGTGCCCGCCTCGACCGCCTCGCCGAGGTCGTCGTCCTCCCGCTCGGTGAGGAGGGAGAAGTCGAGGGAGACCCCGGCCGCCCCGGCCCGGCGCAGCAGCGGCAGCGGGACCTGCGGGGCGCAGCAGTGCACCACGACCGGCACGTCCAGGCCGCGGATCGTCTCGCGCAGCACCTCCTCGGCGACCTGCCGGTCCACCGAGCGCAGCCGCTGGAAGCCGCTGGCGGTCTTCACCGAACCGGCCAGCACGGCGGGCAGCGAGGGCTCGTCGAGCTGGAGGACCAGCTGCGCGCCGGGCACCCGTCGGCGGACGTCCGCCAGGTGGCGGCGCAGTCCCTCGGTGAGCGAGCCGGCGATGTCCCGGCAGGCGCCGTGGTCGGAGAGCGCCTTCTCGCCGTGCCTGAGCTCGATGCTCGCCGCCAGCGTCCACGGGCCCACGGCCTGGAGCTTGAGCGCGCCCTGGTAGCCCTGGGTGAACTCCTCCAGCGCGTCCAGGTCCTCGCCCAGCCAGGAGTGCGCGCGCCGGGTGTCCCGGCCGGGGCGGTCGGCGAACCGCCAGCCGGACGGTTCGGTCTGTGCGAACAGCTCGACCAGCAGGCCGGCGCCGCGGCCGATCATGTCGGCGCCCGGCCCCCGGGCGGGGAGTTCGGGCAGGAACGGCAGCTGCTCCAGCGCGCCGGTGGAGGTCTTGGCGGCCTCCCGCGCGTCGGTGCCGGGCAGCGAACCGACGCCGGTGGCGGCGCCGCGCAGGTCGGGGAAGGTGTCTCCGGTGCTCACCCGCCCGAGCCTAGTGCGCCGCCGCCCCGGCGGGGTCAGCGCCCGGGGCGGACGGTGATGTCCGTGAGCTCCGCGTCGCGGGAGGCGTCGAGGGCGGCGAGGATCGCCTTCACCACCGACTCCGGGGCGATGAAGCGGTTCTCGTCGTAGGCCTTGCCCTCCTGCTGGTGCACCTTGGCCTGCATCGCGGTGGCGGTGCGGCCCGGGTAGACCGAGGTGACCCGGACGCCGTTCGCGTGCTCCTCCTGGCGCAGCGCGTCGGCGAGCGCCTTGAGGCCGTGCTTGCTCGCGGCGTAGGCCGACCACTCGGCGGAGGCGCTGAGGCCCGCACCGGAGTTGACGAACACCACGTGCCCCTTGACCAGGCGCAGCGAGGGCAGCAGCAGCCTGGTCAGCTCGGCGGGGGCGACCAGGTTGACGGCCAGGGTGCTCTGCCAGGCCTTGACCGGCAGCTCGCCGACCGCCCCCAGCTCCACCATGCCCGCGACGTGCAGGAGGGAGTCGAGCTCGACGGGCAGCGCCTGGTGGCCGAGGGCCCAGGAGAGCTTGGCCGGGTCGCCGAGGTCGCCGACCAGGGTCTTCGCCCCGGGGAAGCGCTCGCGCAGTTCGGCGGCGCGGCGGGCGTCGCGGGCGAACAGCCAGAGGTCGTCGCCGCGCTCGGCGAGACGCTCGGCCAGGACGGCGCCGATGCCGGAACCGGCGCCGGTGATCAGATGTGCAGCCATGGTGCTGATCTAATCAGGCCTTGAGCTGCTCAAACACCTGAGCCGGGGTGTCGGCGAAGCTGATCAGCTCGGCGAGCGGGCGCGGCAGGAAGCCCTCGGCGTCCATCCGCTCCATCTGCGTGCGCAGGCCCGCGTAGAAGCCCTCGGTGTCCAGGACGATCACCGGCTTGTCGAACATGCCGTGCTTCTTGAGCTCCAGCACCTCGGTCACCTCGTCGAGGGTGCCCAGCCCGCCGACCAGCACGACGATCGCGTCCGCCCGGGCGGCCAGCTCCGCCTTCCGCTCGGCGAGGTCCCCGGTCATCACCAGCTCGTCGGCGCCGACGTACGCCTTGTGCCTCAGCATCTCGACCAGCACCCCGACCAGCCTGCCGCCCGCCGCCTTCACCTCGTCGGCCAGCAGCCCCATCAGGCCGGCGTTCGAGCCGCCCCACACCAGGGTGTGCCCGCCCTCGCCGAGGAGCCGCGCGAACTCGGCGGCGGGAACGGAGTAGCGGTCGTCGAGCGAGTACGCGGAGCAGAAGACGCAGATATTCATAGTGCTACCTGGTCTATCACGCGGGCCGGGCCGCGCTCACCCCGGTTTCAGGCGCGGACGGCCGGGCGCTCGGTGCCGGCGATGGTGGCGGAGCCGACGACGCGGGTGCCGTCGTAGAGGACGACGGCCTGGCCGGGGGCGATGCCGCGGACGGGGGTGTCCAGCCGCACCCGCAGCTCGCCGTCCACGACCGACGCGCTCACCGGCACCTCCTCGCCGTGGGCGCGCAGTTGGGCGGTGTACCGGCCGTCGGCGAGCGGCTCGGTGCCGCACCAGCGCGGCCGGATCGCGGTGAGCCCGGTGACGTCCAGGCCCTCCAGCGGGCCGACCGTCACGGTGTTGTCGACCGGCGAGATGTCGAGGACGTAGCGGGGCTTGCCGTCCGCGGCGGGCCGGCCGATCCGCAGGCCCTTGCGCTGGCCGATGGTGAAGCCGTACGCGCCGTCGTGCTCGCCGAGCTTGGTGCCGTCGGCGTCGAGGATGTCGCCGGTGGCGGTGCCGAGGTGCTTGGCCAGGAAGCCCTGGGTGTCGCCGTCGGCGATGAAGCAGATGTCGTGGCTGTCCGGCTTCTTGGCGACGGCCAGGCCGCGGCGCTCGGCCTCCTCGCGGATGACGTCCTTGGTGGTGTCGCCGAGCGGGAAGAGGGAGTGGGCGAGCTGGTCCGCGTCCAGCACGCCGAGCACGTAGGACTGGTCCTTGGCGGCGTCGACGGCGCGGTGCAACTGGCGCTCCCCGGACGGCAGGTCGACGATCCGGGCGTAGTGGCCGGTGCAGACCGCGTCGAAGCCGAGCGCGATCGCCTTGTCGAGCAGCGCGGCGAACTTGATCTTCTCGTTGCAGCGCAGGCAGGGATTGGGGGTGCGGCCGGCCGCGTACTCGGCGACGAAGTCGTCGATGACGTCCTCGCGGAAGCGCTCGGCGAGGTCCCAGACGTAGAACGGGATGCCGATCACGTCGGCCGCCCGCCACGCGTCCCGGGAGTCCTCGATGGTGCAGCAGCCGCGGGCCCCGGTGCGGAAGGACTGCGGGTTGGCGGACAGCGCCAGGTGGACGCCCGTCACCTCGTGCCCCGCTTCGGCGGCGCGGGCGGCGGCGACGGCGGAGTCGACGCCGCCGGACATCGCCGCGAGCACGCGCAGACGGCCGGTGGACGGAGCGGTCGGGGCACCCGGGAAGTCAGTCATGGTGACTACAAGAGTACGGGGCCGCCGTACATGCCCGACCGCCCGGAGGAACTACCGCCGCACCGACGCCAGGCCCGCGTTGCGGGCCCGCTGGACGGCCGGGGCGATGGCCTCGACCAGCGCCGCCACGTCCTCGCGCACCGAGGTGTGCCCGAGCGAGAACCGCAGCGAGGCCCGGGCCAGCGCCGGGTCGACGCCCATCGCGAGCAGCACGTGGCTGGGCTGCGGCACCCCGGCCGAGCAGGCCGAGCCGGTGGAGCACTCGATGCCCTGGGCGTCGAGCAGCATCAGCAGCGCGTCGCCCTCGCAGCCGGGGAAGGAGAAGTGCGCGTTGGCGGGCAGCCGCCCCTCGGCGGCCGGGTCGCCGTTGAGCACCGCGGCAGGGACGGCGGCCAGCACGGCGGCGATCAGCTCGTCGCGCAGCCCGCCGAGCACGACCGCGTGCTCCGGCTGGCGCTCGACCGCGAGGGCCGCGGCGGCGGCGAAGCCGGCGGCGGCCGGCGCGTCCAGGGTGCCGGAGCGCACGTCGCGCTCCTGGCCGCCGCCGTGCAGCAGCGGGACGGGCGCGGCGCCGCGCGAGAGCAGCAGCGCGCCGATGCCGAACGGGCCGCCGATCTTGTGCCCGGTGACGGTGAGCGCGGTGAGCCCCGACCCGGCGAAGGAGACCGGGACCTGCCCGAGCGCCTGCACCGCGTCGGCGTGCATCGGGATGCCGTACTCGGCCGCGACGGCGGCGAGTTCGCGCACCGGCTGGACGGTGCCGACCTCGTTGTTGGCCCACATCACGGTGACCAGCGCGACCGAGGACGGGTCCCGCTCGATCGCCTCGCGCAGCGCCTGCGGGTGCACCCGGCCGAGCGGGTCGACCGGCAGGTACTCGACGTCGGCGCCCTCGTGCTCAAAGAGCCAGTGCACCGCGTCCAGCACCGCGTGGTGCTCGACCGGGCTGCACAGCACCCGGGTGCGGGCCGGGTCGGCGTCCCGGCGGGCCCAGTACAGGCCCTTGACGGCGAGGTTGTCGGACTCGGTGCCCCCGCCGGTGAGCACGATCTCGCTCGGGCGGGCGCCCAGCGAGTCGGCCAGCGACTCGCGGGCCTCCTCGACCACCCGGCGGGCCCGGCGGCCGGCCGCGTGCAGGGACGAGGCGTTGCCGACCACCCCCAGGTGCGCCGACATCGCGGCGATCGCCTCGGGCAGCATCGGCGTGGTCGCCGCATGGTCCAGGTATGGCATAACCATCCGATTGTAGAGGGCGCTCCCCGGGCCCCGTCCCGGTGTGCGCACCGATCCGGCCACCGGACGGCCACCGGACGACTCCCGGGCGTCACCCGGGCCGTTCCCGGACCGCGCGCCCACCGGACACCGGTGTCCGGCACCCGTTTGACCCGGCGCGCGGCCGAGCGGTTAGCCTGACGGACGCTTCCCGCGGACGGGCCCCGGCCCGGCCCGCGGGCACCTCCCGGGACCACGTCCCACCCTCACTTCCCATCGGCGCGGACAGGAGCGGTGCGCCATGTCGCAGTCGGTCGACCGCGCCCTGACCCTGCTCGGGTCGCTCGGCGACGGGCCGGTCACCCTGGAGCAGGCCGCGAGCAGCATCGGGGTGCACAAGTCCACCGCGCTGCGGCTGCTGCGCACCCTGGAGGAGCACGGCTTCGCGCAGCGCCAGCCCGACCTGCGCTACCGCCTCGGCGGCCGGGTGCTCTCCCTGGCCCACCGGGCGCTGGAGGAGATCGACGTCCGGCAGGTCGCCGCGCCGTACCTGGCGGCGCTCAACGCGCGCTGCGGCTACACCGTCCAGCTGGCCGTGCTCCAGGACGGCGAGGTGCTGTACCTGGACGAGGTGGCCGGGAGCTGGGCCGGGCCGGGCGCCGCCCGGGCCTCCCGGATCGGGCGGCGGGCGCCGGCCGGCGGGACGGCGATCGGCCGGGTGCTGCTGGCCGGGCTGCCCGAGGACGGCACCCCCGCCGAGGAGCTGCCGGCCGAACTGGCCGCGGTGCGGCTGCGGGGCTGGGCGGCCGAGTCGGCCGAGCACCGGGAGCCGGTGACGTGCGTGGCCGCGCCGGTGGCGGGCAGCGGCGGCCGGACGGTCGCGGCCTGCGCGCTGAGCGCCCCGGCGAGCCAGGTGCCGCCGGCCGAACTCGCCCGGATGGTGCCGGAACTGCTCTGCACGGCGGAGGCGATCTCGCTCGCGTACGGCGGCTCGCCTACTCCTCGCTGGTGCGAGAACCGTTGCGGTGCCAGGCCCGCGGGGCGCGCCAGCCGTACTTCAACGCGAGCATCCGCAGCCCGAAGGCGGTGAGCGCGGCGGCGGTGCCGGTGGCCCCGGTCAGCCGGTCGGTGCCGATCAGCACCGCCACCAGGGCGGCGCCGACCAGGGCCGGGACGGCGTAGATCTCCCGGTCCCAGCGCAGCAGCGAGGGGATCTCGCCGGCCAGCACGTCGCGGATCACCCCGCCGCCGGCCGCGGTGACCATGCCGAGGGCGACGGCCGACACCGCGCCGAGCCCGTAGTCGTGCGCCTTGGCGGTGCCGGTGACGCAGAACAGGCCGAGGCCGAGGGCGTCCAGGGTCTGCACCGCCCGGTTGATCCGCTCGACCTCGGGGTGCAGGAAGAACACCACCAGCGCGGCGACCAGCGGGGTGATGAAGTACCCGAGGTTGCTGAACGCCGCGACGGGCGTCGCCCCGATCACCAGGTCCCGGATCACGCCGCCCCCGAGCGCGGTGACCTCGGCCAGCACCGCGATGCCGAAGATGTCCATGTTCTTGCGGACGGCGAGCAGCCCTCCGGAGAGGGCGAAGACGAAGATGCCGACGAGGTCCAGCGACTGCTGCACGTCGGAGGGAAAGATCTGCGAGGTCACCGAACAACTATGACCCGTGCGGAACCCTCCCCCCCTCCGCGTACGGCCGCACTCCGCAGCCCGCCCCGGACGCGCGGGCCCGGGCGACGACCGCCGCCGGTCCGGACACTCTGCGCAGAGTTGACGTGAACACCAAATTTCGACATATTCGCGAAATACTGCGGGTCGTGCGGTATGGAGAATACAATTCGCATTTCCTTCCAGAATTCGATGCACCCTTTGCCCGGGTTGGCTGGTTTGGGAAATTGATCCCGGAATTAACTCATGGACGGGGCCGAATGGCGGTGGTAGTTTCATTTCCATCGAGAGAAGCACTGGGGCTTCGAACATGAACAACCGGAGAGGAGACTTCCGTGCGCTACAACGACTGAAATCCCTGATGCCGATTGCACCGGCATCCCCGATGTCCGAACGTCGACAGTCCGCGGCAATGGCCGGGACATTTAGCTCGGGTAGGTGAATTTCCATGCGTTACAACGACTAATTATATTGCCCGAACCGCGGCAGAGCCCGGTATCGTCGGCGAGAATTGGCGCCGGACCCGGATACGTCCGGGTCCGGCGCACGCTCTTGGCCCAGCGAGAACATGGGCCTCATAGGCCGTTCAAGAATCCTAGGAATTGTCCATGAAACTCCCGGTCCGCTATGACCCCCTCGACAGCTCGACCCTCGCCGACCCCTACGCGGTCTACGCGGAGCTGCGCGCGTCGGAGCCCGTGCACTGGCACGAGAAGATGCAGAGCTGGGTGCTGACCCGGTACCGCGACTGCCAGATGGTGCTGCAGGACCCCGCGGTGTTCGCGACGGACTGGCGGCGTGCCGGCGAGTCGGTCTCCGAGCCGTGGCTGAGCCTGCAGACCCTCGACCCGCCGGACCACGGCCCGCTCCGCAGCCTCTTCATGAACGCCCTGCGCGCCCAGGACCTGGAGGCCGTCGGCGAGCAGGGCGAGGCCCTGGTCGGGTCGCTGCTCGACGGGCTGGAGGGCAGGGCCGAGTTCGACCTCATGTCGGAGGTCGTCGAGCCGCTCGCCCTGGCGACCATCTCGGAGCTCATGGGCATCGAGCAGCCGGACGTCAGGACCTTCGCCGCGATATCGGACGCCATCGTGCGGAGCATGGACGCCGGATTGGCGCCCGAAACCGGCGGGGACGGAATCGAGACCGGTGCGGAACTCAGGAAACTCGGCATCGAGGCGCGCGGCCGACTGAGCGAAATGGTCGAGTCCTGGTTCACGGCCAATCCGCGCCCCGGACTGCTGGCCCACGTCGCCGGCAACCGCGCCGAGGTGAATGTCGCCGACTCCTTCGTCCGGAACACGGTGCGGGTCGTCTTCCAGTCCGGATACAGTTCGATCGTCGCCGGCGCCGGAAATGCCATGCTGGCGCTGCTGGAGAACCCCGAAAAATTCGAGGCGATGCGCGACCCGGCGCTGCTGTCGAGCGGTTTCGACGAACTCATGCGCTACGACGCGTCGGTCCAGGGGACCAGCCGCATCGTCACCGAGCCCGTCGTCATCGGATCCGTCCAGCTCAAGCGCGGAGACGTCGTCGTGGTGCTTTTCGGCGCGGCAAACCGCGATCCCGAAAAATTCACCCGCCCCGACGAAATCATTCTGGACCGGACACCGAATCAGCACATGGCATTCGGCCGGGGCCCTCACACCTGCGTCGGAAACCTGTTCACCCAGGTGACGCTGCAGGCGCTGATCAAGGCCATTCTGCGGCGCCCCACCCGCCTGCGGACGGCCGGGGAGCCACTGCGCCAGCGCACCGCGACCATGCGCTACCTGGCGACGCTGCCGGTCACCTTCCAGGCGGCTGCCGCCACGTGACGAAAACTGATACGACCGCTCCCCCGACCCGGGCGAGCGCTGCCCGGCTGGCCCTCGCCAGGGCGGTCCCGCCGGCCGGGCCGGTGCGCGGACTGACGCTGTCCACGTTCCTGACCACCCTCGGGGACGGGCTGTTCGCCACCGTCAGCGTGCTGTTCTTCACACGGGTGGTGGGTCTGCGGATGGTGGACGTGGGCATCGGGCTCACGGTCGCCAGCCTGGCCGGCCTGCTGGCGGCCCTGCCGATCGGACACCTCTCCGACCGCATCGGGCCGCGGCGGGTCCTGCTCGTCCTCACCGTCGCCGCGGGGCCGGCGGTGCTGTGCTACCTGGCCGTCGGTTCCTTCTGGGCTTTCGCCGTCACGGCGTGCGCGGTGGGCGTCGTGCAGCGGGGCTGCCGCACGGTCCTGCCCGCCCTGGTGTCCCTGATCGCCTCGCCCGAGGAGCGGGTGACCGCGCGTGCGCACCAGCAGGTCGTGAGCAACATCGGGATCTCGCTCGGCGCGGGAGCCGCCGGCCTGGCCCTGTACCTGGACACCCGGGCCGCGTACGAGGCGATGGTGGTCGTCGCGGCGCTGGCCTACGCGGGGTCGGCCCTCGTGCTGAACCGGATGCCCGTACGGCATCCGCCGCCCGCGCACAGCGAGAAGCAGCCGCTGGGGGCGGCGCTCAAGGACCTCCGGTACCTGCGGTTCACCGGGCTGAACGCCGTGCTGTCGCTGAACGGCGCCCTCATGGAGATCGCCCTTCCGCTGTGGCTGGTCACCCACACCAAGGCACCCGCCTGGCTGTTCAGCGCCCTGATCGTCCTGAACACGGTCCTGGTGGTGATCTTCCAGGTCCAGGTGAGCTCCAAGGGCAACGACACCACCCCGGGCCGGTGGGGGCGGATCTCCCGCCTCGGCGGGTTCTTCCTCGGCTGCGCCTGCCTGCTGTACGGCGCCGCCGGCTGGGGGAACACCCTGGTCGCGACCGGCATCCTCGCCCTGGGGATGATCGCCCACACGTGGGGGGAGATGTACCAGGTCTCCGGCGAATGGGGGCTCAGCTTCCAGCTCGCTCCCGAGCACGCCACCGGCCAGTATCAGGGCGTCCTGGCCATCGGCCGCGGAGCCGCCAACGTGGCCGCGCCGGTCGCCCTGGTCGCGGTCGTCGGGGCCGGTCAGTACGGGTGGGTGGCGCTGGCGGCCGTCTTCCTCGCGGCCGGGCTCACGATGCCCGCGGCGACCCGGCTGCCCGTCGGCAAGGGCCGGGCTCCTGACGCGTGATCAGCACAGCACCGTCCCGACCGGGTTGGGAGTCCCGGACACCACGATGCGCCGCACCGGAACGACCGGCTGATGAAGCCGGTGTTCCGGTGCGGCGCATCGTGCGTGCGGGCAGCGCCGGTCAGGCGTTCCCCTCGCCCGACTCGGGGAAGTGGCACGCCACCTCGTGCCCGGTCTTCAGCGCCGTCAGCGGCGGCTCCTGGCTCGCGCAGACGTCCTGGGCCTTCCAGCAGCGGGTGCGGAAGCGGCAGCCGCTGGGCGGGTTGATCGGCGAGGGGACGTCGCCCGTGAGCAGGATCCGCTCGCGGCCGGCCCGCTGGCGCCGGCGCGGGTCGGGCACCGGCACCGCGGACATCAGCGCGTTGGTGTACGGGTGCAGCGGGCTCGCGTAGAGGGAGTCGCGGTCGGCGATCTCGACGATCTTGCCGAGGTACATCACCGCGACCCGGTCCGAGACGTGCCGGACCACCGAGAGGTCGTGCGCGATGATCAGGTAGGTCAGGCCGAGTTCGCGCTGGAGGTCGTCCAGCAGGTTGACCACCTGGGCCTGGATGGAGACGTCCAGGGCGGAGACCGGCTCGTCCGCGATGATCATCTTCGGCCGGAGGGCGAGCGCCCGGGCGATGCCGATGCGCTGGCGCTGGCCGCCGGAGAACTCGTGCGGGTAGCGGTTGTAGTGCTCGGGGCTGAGCCCGCACAGTTCCAGCAGCTCCTGGACGGCCTTCTTGGTGCCGCCCTCGGGCTCCACCTTCTGCAGCCGGAACGGCGCGCCGACGATGGTGCCGACGGTGTGCCGCGGGTTGAGCGAGGAGTACGGGTCCTGGAAGATCATCTGGATGTCGCGGCGCAGCGGCCGCATCGCGCCGACGCCCAGGTGGGTGATGTCGGTGCCCTCGAACTCGACCTTCCCGCCGGTCGGTTCGTCGAGCCGGGTGACCAGTCGGCCCATCGTCGACTTGCCGCAGCCGGACTCGCCGACGACCCCGAGCGTCTCACCGGCGTTGACGGTGAAGTCGATGCCGTCGACGGCCCGCACCGCACCGGTCTGGCGGCGCAGCAGTCCGCCGCGGATCGGGAAGTGCCGGGTCAGGCCGGTCACCCGGAGCAGCGGCTCGCGGTCGGGGGCGGGCGCGGGCGCGGTGGCCGTTGCCGCCTGAGTGTCCGTCATCGGTTCTCTCCAGAAAGGTGGTACGAGGCCGGGCTCACAGCCGGGGCGCGATCTCTTCGGCGAAGATGCGGTGCCGTTCGGCGGCCGGGAGGTGGCAGGCCGCGTGGTGGCCGGGCGCGGCTTCGGCCAGCACCGGGAGCTCGCTCGTGGAGCGCCCGCCGGTCCGGTCGGCGTACGGGCAGCGCGGGTGGAAGGCGCAGCCGGACGGCACGTTGATCAGGCTGGGCGGGGTGCCCTTGACCGGGACGAGGCGGTCCTGGAGTTCGCGGTCCAGGCGCGGCATGGAGCCCAGCAGGCCCCAGGTGTAGGGGTGTTCGGGCGCGTCGAAGAGGGTCTCGGCGGGGCCGCGCTCGATGCACTTGCCGCCGTACATGACCAGGATGTCGTCGGCCAGTTCGGCGACCACCCCGAGGTCGTGGGTGATGATGATGACGGCCGAGCCGAACTCGTCCTGGAGGTCGCGGATGAGGTCCAGGATCTGCGCCTGGACGGTGACGTCCAGGGCGGTGGTGGGCTCGTCGGCGATCAGCAGCGAGGGGTCGTTGACCAGCGCCATGGCGATCATGGCGCGCTGGCGCATGCCGCCGGAGAACTGGTGCGGGTAGTCGTCCACCCGGCGGTCGGGCTGCGGGATGCCGACCCGGTCGAGCATCTCGACCGCGCGGGCCCGGGCCTGCTTCTTGGACGCCTGGGGGTGGTGCACCCGGTACGCCTCGACGATCTGCGCGCCGACGGTGTAGTAGGGGTGCATCGCGGTCAGCGGGTCCTGGAAGATCATCGCCATCTCGCGGCCGCGCAGTTGGCGCACCCGTTCGGGGCCGGCCGCGATCAGGTCCTCGCCGTCCAGCCGGATCTCGCCGGTGATCCGGGCCCGCTTGGTGCGGTGCAGGCCCATGATGCCGAGCGAGGTGACGGACTTGCCGGAGCCGGACTCGCCGACGATGCCGAGGGTGCGGCCCTTGTGCAGGTCGAAGCTGACCCCGTCCACCGAGCGGACCAGGCCGTCGTCGGTGTCGAAGTGGATCCGCAGGTCGCGGACGGAGAGGAAGGGGTCGCCGGACGGGGCCTGGGCGGCGACCGCCTCGGTCTTCTGGAGCTCGGTCACGAGAGCCTCACCCGGGGGTCGACGAGTGCGTACAGGAGGTCGACCACGAGGTTGCAGGCGACGATGAAGAAGGCGGCGAGCAGGGTGACGCCGAGGATCTTGGGCAGGTCGTTGTCGGCGATCGCCTGGACGGCGAAGGCGCCGACGCCCTGGAGCGAGAAGACCTGCTCGGTGATGAGGGCGCCGCCGAGGAGCAGACCGAGGTCCATGCCGAAGATGGTGATGACGGGAGTCAGCGCGGCGCGCAGTCCGTGCCGGGCGACGACCTTGCGCTCGACCAGGCCCTTGGCCCGGGCGGTGCGGATGTAGTCCTCGCTCATGGTCTCCAGCATTCCGGCGCGGGTGAGCCGGGCGTAGAGCGCCGAGTAGAGGAAGGCCAGCGAGATCCACGGGAGGATCAGGTTGCGGGCCCACATCAGCGGGTCGTCGGCGAAGTCGACGTACTGGAGGTTGTCCAGGATCGGCCACTCGTAGCTGAACAGGGTGAGCAGCACCGCGCCGGTGAAGAAGACCGGCAGCGAGACGCCGGCGAGGGAGATGCCCATGGCGATCCGGTCGAAGACCGAGCGCGGCTTGAGCGCGGAGACGACGCCGGTGGCGACGCCGGAGACCAGCCAGAGCACGGCCGCGCCGACGGCGAGCGAGAGGGTGATCGGGACGCGCTTGATCAGCTCGGGCCAGACCTCCAGGTGGTTCTTGAAGGAGTAGCCGAAGCACGGGACGTGGCAGGTGACCGGGTCCGGGCCGAACTTGTACTCGGCGCCGCTGACCAGGCCCTTGAGGAAGTTCCAGTACTGGGTGTACAGCGGCTGGTCGAACCCGAGGTTCTTCTTGACCGCGGCGATCGCCTCGGGGGAGGGGTTCTTCCCGACGTACTGCGTGGCCAGTTGGTCGGTGGTCTCGCCGGCGATGCGCGGGAGCAGGAAGAAGATCGCGAAGGTGACAGCGCTGACCACCAGCAGCAGTACGACGGCCGCGAAGATCCTGCGGATGATGTAGGCAAACACAGTTGGGCGGCTCCGGCGGCCCGCCGCCGTCCGGGGTCTTCCGGACGGCGGCGGGCGGCCGCTGCCTTCACCTGCCTTCAGGGATGTGGAGCCAGGCTCTTTACTTGGTGGTGCCGATGTTCAGGTAGTCGTACTCACCCGAGAAGCCCGAGGTGGACATCAGGTTGGTGGCGTTGTCCGGGCGGTACAGGAAGACCTTGAAGTAGGTCAGCGGGACGTAGACCGCCTGGTCCATGATCTTCTTGTCGATCTGGCCGTAGATCTTCTCGCGCGCCGACTGGTCGGTGTTGGTGATCGCGTCGTCGAGCAGCTTGTTGACCTCGGGGTCGTTCAGCTGGGCCAGGTTGCTGTTGCCGGAGGCCTTGATGGCGCGGCCGTCGGAGATCTGCTGCAGGAAGCCGTAGCCGGTCGGCCAGTCGGCGCTCCACTGCATCATCATCAGACCGATGTTGTGGTCCTGGGTGAACTGCGGGACACCGGCGGCGTCCGAGAAGTACTTGCCCTGCGCGTACTTCTGGATCTCGACGTTGATGTTGATCTTCTTCAGCGCCGCCTGGATCGCGGTCGCGGCCTGGACCTCCGGGTCGCGCTCGGTGCGGGCGGTGATCACCGTGCTGAAGCCGTCCGGCTTGCCGCAGGCCTTGAGGGCGTCCTTGGCCTTGGCCTCGTCACCCTTGTTGCCGTTGGTCGACCAGGTGTTGAAGTCCTGGTGGCCCGGGACGTCCGGCGGGATCACCGTGTTGGCGATCTGGCCGCGGATCGGGCCGCCGAGCGTGGTCTGCACGGAGACCTTGTCGATCGCGTACTGGACGGCCTTGCGGCACTCCAGGTTGTCGAACGGCGCGACCTTGCTGTTGATCGCGACGTACGCCAGGCGGCCGCCGTAGGCGTTGTCGGTGTTCGCCTTGAGCTTCTGGTTCTGCAGGATCTGCGCCTGGGTCTGCGGGTCGACGCCGCTGCCGACCAGGTCGACCTGGGCGTTGCCCGCGATCAGGTCCTTGTCGATGGTGGACTGCTCCATGCCCATCCGGACCACGATCTTGTCCGCGAGCTGCTTGCGGATCGGGTCGGTGCTCGGGTCCCAGTTGGTGTTCGGCACCAGGGTGAGCTGCTTGCCGTCCTCGTAGGACTCGAACTTGTAGGCACCCGAGGCGACCACGTGCTTCACGTAGCCGGCGCCGTCGTCCTTGGCCTGCGGGACCGGCACGGTCTGCGGGGAGCCGACCAGGTAGTCGAAGTCCGCGAACGGCTGCTTCAGGTGGAAGACGATGGTCTGGTCGTCCGGCGTCTCGATCGAGTTCAGGCCACCGGTCTTGTCCTTGTACGGGCCCTGGTACGGGGTCTCGTTGTCGACCAGCAGGTCGTGGAAGTAGGTGGGGCCGTTGGAGTTCACGTCCGGCGCGAAGTTGGAGCGCTCGACGGCGTACTTGACGTCCTTCGAGCTGATCGGGGTGCCGTCGTCGAACTTCAGGCCCGCGCGCAGCTTGTACGTCCAGGTCAGGCCGTCCGCGCTGACCTTGCCCAGGCTCTCGGCGAGGTCCGGGACCAGCTTGTTGCCGTTCGAGCCGGCGCCCGGGGCGAAGGTGGTCAGCGGACGCCCGTACAGGCGCGAGAAGTTGTAGATGTAGGCGTAGTACGTGTTGCCCGGGTCGAAGGAGTCCGGGGCGCCCTTCATCTCGTAGGTGACCGTCCCGCCCTTCTTGTCCGAGGCGTTGACGATGCCCTTGGTGGCGGCGTCGGCACCGCCGCCACCGGCGCTGCTGCCGCTGGCGGAGGAGGACGAGCCGGAGCCCTTGCTGCCGGAGGTGCAGCCGGTCACGATCAGGACCGCGGCGGCTGCCGCCGCGGTCAGGGCGACGGTACGGGACCTGCGCATGGGTGAGATCAACCCCTTGAGGATGGGAAGGAGGGAGGGCCTGACGTTGCGTCAGTTGCTCTTGGGATCGAGGGCGTCACGCAGCCCGTCGCCGAGCAGGTTGAAGGCGAGCACGGTGAGGAAGATCGCCAGACCGGGGACCACCATGTACTGGGGGTCCACCTGGTAGTACTTGATCGCGTCCTGGAGGATCCCGCCCCAGGAGGCCTGCGGCGGCTGGATGCCGACGCCGAGGAAGCTGAGGCCGGCCTCGAAGAGGATGTTGGTCGGGATCAGCAGGGTCGAGTAGACCAGGATCGGACCGACCAGGTTCGGCAGCAGTTCCTTGAACAGGATGAACGGGCCTCGGGCGCCCAGGCTGCGGGCCGCGTGGACGAACTCCCGTTCGCGCAGCGACAGCGTCTGTCCGCGCACGATCCGGCCCATGTAGGGCCAGTTGAAGAAGCCGATCACGAAGATCAGCACCATGATGTGCAGCGGGAGGCCGTGCAGGCCGAACGCGCCGCCCTGCAGCGAGGTCGAGATCGCGATGGCGAAGAGCAGCAGCGGGAAGGCGAGGAAGACGTCCATGATGCGGCTGATCACGGTGTCCACCCAGCCGCCGTAGTAGCCGGCCATGACACCGAGCACGGTGCCGATCGTGTTCGACAGCAGGGTCGCGCCGAAGGCGACCAGCAGGGAGACCCAGGAGCCCTCGATCACGCGGGAGAGCAGGTCACGGCCCTGGAGGGGGTCGACGCCGAGCGGGTGGTCCCAGCTCATCCCGCCCCAGTCACCGAGCGGGATGCCGCCCAGGTTGGCGTCGAGCAGGTCCTGGTTCAGGGCGTCGGGGTCGAGGCCGAACAGGGCCTCGATGGGCTTGGCCAGTACGGCCAGCAGGATCAGCAGGATCACCACGACGCCGCCGGCGACGGCGAGTTTGTCGCGCTTGAAGCGGGTCCAGGCGATCTGGCCGAGGGAGCGGCCCTCGATCTTCTTGGCCGGGCTCGCGGGGGCGGGTGCCTCCGGTTCGTTCCCGGTGGTTGCGATGGGTGCGGTCATGGTCAGTTGGTCCCCTCGCCGACGGTGGCCGGCCCACGGGCGCCGGTCACCGGTTCGGCGGTACGGCTGCGGACGTGCGGAGGTGCTTGGAACGGGTGTTCGCGGCAGTACGTCGTGCACGGGTACTGCCCCAACGCGGGATGGGCTTCGCGTGGTTCTGGCGGTCGGCGTGCGCGTTCACCTTCGTGGGGTTCCCAGTACGCGCGGTGCGTTGCGCAGAACTCTCTGCCATCCGAACTGGCTTGCGCCAGCCCTGACAACCGACAGATGCCCAACTGTGATCTGTGCGCATGCACCTCCTACGTCTTCGGCATATCCCTCTTCACACGGGTGCAACTGGCGTGTCAAGGTGATCGACGGTAACGGCCGGAAGTTCGCCCGGAAAGCATCGAAGCCGACCTGATGCAAGATCAAGTCGGCTTCTGGAGAAAGGTTTTGGTTGTCAGCGCCCCGGGTATCCGGGCCACGGCTGCTGCGGCTGTCCGGTCCAGCCGGGCTGCTGCGTGCCGTAGCCGTAGCCCGGCCCCTGCTGCGCGGGGTACGGCGGAGGCGGCACCGGCGGGTACGGGCCGGTCGGCGGCCGCCCCGCCTCCCGGTCGAAGAACGGGCGCGCATGGGCCCGCATCCACAGCGCCACCGGGTCGTACTCGTCCGCCATCGCCACCGTGGACACCGCCAGCCCCTCCGGGGCCACCGCGATCGCCCGCTGCATCAGCGCCCGCACGGCCTCCACCGCCGGCGGTGAACTCTCGTACAGCTCCAGGCCGATCGCCAGGTACGGCTCCCCCACGGCCGGCTGCACCCAGGCCCGGCGCAGCGCCCGCACCGCGCGCACCTCACCGGCCTGCCGCTCCAGCAGCGCGAAGAACGGCTGGGCGTTCAGCTGCGGCTCGCTCAGCTTCAACGGCCCGGCCGGCAGCCGGTCCAGGCCCGCGGCGATCCGCCGCAGGTCCGCCCAGGGCACCCCGACCCCGCCGCCGGGCGCGTGCGGGTTGAGCCACAGGCCCCAGCGGGTCCGGTACAGCGAAGCGGCGATCTCCCGCCCGGAGATGACCTCGTGGGCCCGCGCCCAGCCGGACGACGCCAGCTGCTCGGACGAGGTGACGGCCGGCGCGTAGCCGTGGCCGCTGATCTCCATGTTCCCGTACTGGGCGTCGGCGCTGCCCGGCGTGCCGTGCCACAGCAGCATCCAGACCTGGCCGTCGGCCAGTGCGTGCAGCAGTTGCTCGTACGCCTCGTAGCGCTCCGGCGCGACCTCGCGCAGGGCGCGCTCCAGCGCGCCCGGATCCGCTCCGGGGCGCCCGGCGGGTGCCTGGCCCCAGGGCCCCGGTGCACCGCCCGCTACCGCTCCCGCACTCATGCGCCCACCTCGCCGCGCCTCTTTCCTCAAGCCTGCCGGTCCGTCGGCCGTCTGCACGCACCCTATGGCGCGGCACCGGCCACCGCCACGGCGACGTGCCTCCGATACGAACCCCGCTCAACCCCGCGCGTAGAAAGGGAGTACCCGGGTGAGCAGCCACTCGACCACCGGGTCATCGGCGAGATCGAGCAGTACGAGGTGGACGCCCCCCGGCAGCGGCGCGGTTCCCAGCGCTCGGCCGAGCGCCTCGTTCACCGCACCCGGGTCGGCCGGGGCCGTCTGGTCCAGCTGGACGCCCACGAACATCACGGTCGGCTCGCCCTCGATGCTGGCGAGCGCCCGGCGTGCGGTCAGCACTCCGGGCAGGGCGGACAGTTCGGCCCGGCAGGCGGCCAGGAAGTGCTCCGGGTCCTCCCCCGGCACCGGCTCGCGCAGCGCCACCCGGCCACCGGTCGGCGCCTCCGGGCCCTGCCCCTGGTCCTGGTTCGGACCCTGGTTCCGGCCCTGCTCCTGGTCGGCCAGGCGCTCCTCGCGCGGGCCGCGCCGCAGCTCCGCCACACCCTGCGGCGGCACCGGGATGCCCACCGCCGCCTCCGGGTTGACCGCGATGCCCACGCCCAGCGGCAGCCCGCGGGCGAACTCCCAGACCGGCGCCACCGCGAAGGCCATCCCCGGCGCCTGCCGCAGGAACACCTCCTGCGAGGAGAACACCGGCACGTACGGCTCGCCGGCCAGTTCGATGGTCGGCAGGTCCAGCGCGGGCCCCTGCGGGTCGCCGCCGGCCGGCAGCGGGATCCACACCTGGCTGCGGGCCAGCACCTCGATCACCCGCGGCGTCGCACCCGGGTCGCCCAGCGCGGCGGTCAGCACCTGCTCCAGCTCGTTGGCCGGCCACCCGCCGCCCGGCAGCGCCGACTCCGGCCCGCCCCACCCCTGCTGCTGCTCCACCGGGTACCCCATGCGCGCCTGATCCGCCCTCTGCCGGTCGGCCGCCCTCTGCTGCGCCGACGCGCAGCAGTCTAGGGCTGCGTCCGTGGTGGCGGGGTGTGACCGGGTCCCCTCTCCCGCCGTCGGCGCGGACGTGCCATGATGTGCGCGTTCGACGGCGCGGCGCGCCGGCGGACCGACAACTCCATACCGGCCGCTCGAACCCGCGCGGGAGAGCCCGGAGTGCCCCGTCAGGCGGCACAGCCGGCGCCGAAGGAGCAACTCCTCCCCGGAATCTCTCAGGCCCCCTTACCGCACGGGTTAGGCACATCTGGAAAGTGGCGCACGGCCCTGTCGCGCGCCCACCCACGGTGCAAGCCACCATGCTGTCCTGGATGCTGGAAACAGCTGCGGGCGCGTGGGCGGTGAAGCTCTCAGGTTCGACGACAGATGGGGAGACCCACGCCGCCGCATGCCCGCGCGCAGGGTCGGTCCCCGAGCGGGTCCGGTTCCGGCGCGTGCACCCATGAGTGCCCCGACCGAGGAGTTCCAGGCCATGTCGTCCCTCCGCCTCACCGCGCTCGACGCGCTGCACCGCGCCCTCGGCGCGACCATGACCGACTTCGCCGGCTGGGACATGCCGCTGCGCTACGGCAGCGAGCGCGAGGAGCACCTCGCCGTCCGCACCCGGGCCGGGCTGTTCGACCTCTCCCACATGGGCGAGATCACCGTCACCGGCCCGCAGGCCGGCGAGATGCTGGACCACGCGCTGGTCGGCTTCGTCTCCGCCCTGGGCGTGCTGCGCGCCCGCTACACCATGATCTGCGCCGAGGACGGCGGCATCCTGGACGACCTGATCGTCTACCGCCTGCGCGAGGACGCCTTCCTGGTCGTCGCCAACGCCTCCAACGCCCAGCTGGTGCTGGACGAGCTGATCGCCCGTGCCAAGGGCTTCGACGCCGTCGTCACGGACGACCGCGACACCTACGCGCTGATCGCCGTCCAGGGCCCGGAGGCCACCGCGATCCTGGCCGGGACCACCGACGCCGACCTGCCCGGCCTGAAGTACTACGCGATCCTCCCGGCCCAGGTCGCCGGCCGCGACGTGCTGCTCGCCCGGACCGGCTACACCGGCGAGGACGGCTTCGAGATCTTCTGCAACCCGGGCGACGCCGAGGGGGTCTGGCAGGCGCTGACCGCCGCCGGCGAGGGCCGCGGCCTGGTCCCGTGCGGCCTGTCCTGCCGCGACACGCTGCGCCTGGAGGCCGGCATGCCGCTGTACGGGCACGAGCTCTCCACCGACCTGACCCCGTTCGACGCGGGCCTGGGCCGGGTCGTGCGCTTCGACAAGACCACCAACGAGGGCACCTTCGTCGGCCGCAAGGCGCTGGAGAAGGCCGCCGCCGAGGCCGAGGCCAACCCGCCGCGGGTGCTGGTCGGCCTGGTCTCCGAGGGCAAGCGCGTCCCGCGCGCCGAGTACACCGTGGTCTCCGCCGACGGCGCCCCGATCGGCCGGATCACCTCGGGCGCCCCGTCCCCGACCCTGGGCCGGCCGATCGCGATCGCCTACGTGGACGCGGCCCACGCCGCCCCCGGCACCACCGTCGCGGTGGACGTGCGCGGCAAGCACGAGCCGGTCGAGGTCGTGGCGCTGCCGTTCTACAAGCGCGCCCGCTGAGGCCCGGCCCTCCCCGTAGACCCCGTGGACCCGGGCCCGCACCATGCCCGACCCGGGCTCGGGCCACGCCAGGCCCAGGTCCGACCCGGGCCTGGACCGTGCCCGGACCACGCCTGATCCACGCCTGATCCACGTCGAAGCCGTCCGTGCGGCGGCCCGCTTCGTCGTACCCGCTTCCCATCCTGGAGAATGACGCCATGAGCAACCCCCAGCACCTGCAGTACACCAAGGAGCACGAGTGGCTGACCGCCATCGAGGGCGGTGTCTCCACGGTCGGCATCACCGCCCACGCGGCCGACGCGCTCGGTGACATCGTCTACGTGCAGCTGCCCGAGGTCGGCGACGACGTGACCGCGGGCGAGTCCTGTGGCGAGCTGGAGTCCACCAAGTCGGTCAGCGACCTGTTCTCCCCGGTGACCGGGAAGATCGTCGAGATCAACCAGGACGTCCTGGACGACAACAGCCTGGTCAACAGCGCCCCGTTCGAGGGCGGCTGGCTGTTCAAGGTCCAGGTGGAGTCCACCGACGAGCTGCTCAGCGCGGACGAGTACACCGCCTTCATCGGCGGCTGACCCGCTCGTGACGGGGCGGCCGCAGCGCGGCGGCCGCCCCGCCAGGCTCCCCCCTCTCTGCTCCCGTCTCTCTCCTCCCGGGAAGACCACACCATGACGGTTCTGAACCAGTCCCTGCACTCCCTCGACCCGGAGATCGCCGCCGCGGTCGACGCCGAGCTGCACCGCCAGCAGACCACCCTGGAGATGATCGCCTCCGAGAACTTCGCCCCGGTGGCGGTCATGGAGGCCCAGGGCTCGGTGCTCACCAACAAGTACGCCGAGGGTTACCCCGGCCGCCGCTACTACGGCGGCTGCGAGCACGTCGACGTGGTCGAGCAGATCGCGATCGACCGCATCAAGGCCCTGTTCGGCGCCGAGCACGCCAACGTCCAGCCGCACTCGGGCGCGCAGGCCAACGCCGCCGCGATGTTCGCGCTGATCAAGCCGGGCGACACCATCCTGGGCCTGAACCTGGCCCACGGCGGTCACCTGACCCACGGCATGAAGATCAACTTCTCCGGCAAGCTCTACAACGTGGTCGCGTACCACGTGGACGAGAAGACCGGCCAGGTCGACATGGCCGAGGTCGAGCGCCTGGCCAAGGAGCACCAGCCGAAGCTGATCATCGCCGGCTGGTCCGCCTACCCCCGCCAGCTGGACTTCGCCGCGTTCCGCCGGGTCGCCGACGAGGTCGGCGCGCTGCTGATGGTGGACATGGCGCACTTCGCCGGCCTGGTCGCCGCCGGTCTGCACCCCAACCCGGTGCCGTACGCGGACGTGGTCACCACCACCACCCACAAGACCCTGGGCGGCCCGCGCGGCGGTGTCATCCTGTCCAAGGCCGAGTACGCCAAGAAGATCAACTCCGCGGTGTTCCCCGGCCAGCAGGGCGGTCCGCTGGAGCACGTGATCGCCGGCAAGGCCGTCGCCTTCAAGGTCGCCGCGTCCGAGGAGTTCAAGGAGCGCCAGCAGCGCACCCTGGAGGGCGCCAAGATCCTCGCCGAGCGCCTGCTCCAGGCCGACGTCGCCGAGGCCGGCGCCTCGGTGCTGTCCGGCGGCACCGACGTGCACCTGGTCCTGGTCGACCTGCGCAACAGCCAGCTCGACGGCCAGCAGGCCGAGGACCGCCTGCACGAGGTCGGCATCACGGTCAACCGCAACGCCGTCCCGAACGACCCGCGGCCGCCGATGGTCACCTCCGGCCTGCGCATCGGCACCCCCGCGCTCGCCACCCGCGGCTTCCAGGCCGAGGACTTCCGCGAGGTCGCCGACATCATCGCCGAGGCGCTCAAGCCCGCCTTCGACGAGGACGCCGCCACCGCGCTCAAGGCCCGCGTCACCGCGCTGGCCGAGAAGTACCCGCTCTACCCGAACCTCTGATCACCTCGGTGATCGTTCGGGCGGGGTGACCGGCCTCACCCCGCCGCGGCACCTGGGATCCCGGGGCACCGCGCACACTGGACAGTGCGCGCGGTGCCCCGACCCGTGTCGTCCCCCGCCCGCCAGTCCTTCCACGAGACAGACAAGGACGTCCCCCGTGGCCCTCAGCGTCTTCGACCTCTTCTCCATCGGCATCGGCCCGTCGAGCTCCCACACCGTCGGCCCGATGCGCGCCGCCCGGATGTTCGCCCGGCGCCTGCGGTCCGAGGACCTGCTCGCCCAGGTGGCGAGCGTGCGCGCCGAGCTGTACGGCTCGCTGGGCGCCACCGGCCACGGCCACGGCACCCCGAAGGCCGTCCTGCTCGGCCTGGAGAACCACTCCCCCCGCACGGTCGACGTCGACCAGGCGGACAAGGACGTCGAGCGGATCACCGCCGAGAAGCGGCTCAACCTCCTCGGCACCCACCCGATCGACTTCGACCCGGGCACCCAGCTGGTCCTGCACCGCCGCCGCTCGCTGCCGTACCACGCCAACGGCATGACCATCTGGGCGTACGCGGCGGACGGCTCCACGCTGCTGGAGAAGACCTACTACTCGGTCGGCGGCGGCTTCGTCGTCGACGAGGACGCCATCGGCGCGGACCGGGTCAAGCCCGACGACACCGCGCTGCGCTACCCCTTCCGCACCGGCGAGGAGCTGCTGCGGCTCACCCGGGAGACCGGGCTGTCGATCTCCGGCCTGATGCTGGAGAACGAGAAGGCCTGGCGCTCCGAGGAGGAGATCCGGACCGGGCTGCTGGAGATCTGGCAGGTCATGCAGGAGTGCGTGCGGGCCGGCATGTCCCGCGAGGGCATCCTGCCCGGTGGCCTCAAGGTCCGCCGCCGCGCCGCCGCGGCCGCCCGCGCGATGCGCGCCGAGGGCATCGGCCCGGCCAACGCGATGGAGTGGGTGACCCTCTACGCGATGGCGGTCAACGAGGAGAACGCCTCCGGCCGCCGGGTGGTCACCGCGCCGACCAACGGCGCGGCCGGGATCATCCCCGCCGTCCTGCACTACTACCTGAACTTCATCCCGGGCGCCGACGAGGACGGCATCGTCCGCTTCCTCCTCGCGGCCGGCGCCATCGGCATGCTCTTCAAGGAGAACGCCTCCATCTCCGGCGCCGAGGTCGGCTGCCAGGGCGAGGTCGGCTCCGCCTGCTCGATGGCCGCCGGCGGCCTCGCCGAGGTCCTCGGCGGCACCCCCGAACAGGTCGAGAACGCCGCCGAGATCGGCATCGAGCACAACCTCGGCCTCACCTGCGACCCGGTCGGCGGCCTCGTCCAGATCCCCTGCATCGAGCGCAACGGCATGGCCTCCGTCAAGGCCGTCACCGCGGCCCGGATGGCCCTGCGCGGCGACGGCCGGCACCACGTCTCGCTCGACAAGGCGATCAAGACGATGAAGGAGACCGGCGCCGACATGAAGATCAAGTACAAGGAGACCTCACGCGGCGGCCTCGCCGTCAACGTCATCGAGTGCTGATCACACCCGCTGTCGCCTGAGCCCCCGGACCCGTCCGGGGGCTCTCGGCGTTCCGGGGCTCTCGGCGTCCCGGGGCGTTCCGGGGTGTCCCTCCTGCCGCCCCTCGCGGCGGCGTACGGGGTTCAGCCCGCCGGCGCCGCGGTCGGCGCGCCGTCCCGGGACCCCTGCTCGTCGGGCGCGCCCCCGCCCGGGTTCGGGCGGGCCAGGCAGGCGACGGCGGTGGCCATGGCGGCCAGGACCACCCCGCCGACCACGGCGCCGTGCAGGCCGCCGGTGACCGCCTCCCCCACCGCGTCCCGAACCCCGGCCGGCAGCCCGGTGAGCGCGGCGGGGGTCAGCCCGCCGCCGGTCAGCCGGGCGCTCTGGTCGGCGCCGAGCCGCTCCGTGAGGACGTCCGTCATCCGGGCCGCGTAGACCGCGCCGAGCGCCGCCATGCCGAGCGAGCCGCCGATGCTGCGGAGCAGGGTGACCACCCCCATCGCGGCGCCCATGTCCCGGGGCCGGACGGCGCCCATCGAGGTCAGCATGGTGCTCTGCATCAACAGGCCGATCCCCACCCCCGCGACGGCGGTGAGCCCGGAGGCCACGGCCGTCGGGGTGCCGGTGCCGAGGAGCAGCAGCAGCGCCGCGCCGACGAGCGCCAGAACGCCGCCGATCAGCGGGTAGCGCCGCTCGCCCCCGGGCCCGCCCATCAACCGGGCGGTGAGGAGTTGGGCGCCCATCATGCCGAGCATCAGCGGCAGCAGGAGCAGGCCGCCGGTGGTCGGTGAGGCGCCCTGGACGAACTGCAGGTACTGCGGCAGGTAGCCGACCAGGGCGAGCATCACCGCGCCGGTGAGGAAGCCGAGGATCTGGGCGACCGTGAAGTTGCGGTCGCGGAACAGGGCGGGCGGGATCAGCGGTCCGGGCGCCCGCCGCTCCACCCGGGCGAACCAGGCGAGTGCCGCCGCCGCGACGGCCGCCGCGCCGAGGACCTGGGGCGAGGTCCAGGAGTAGGTGACGCCGCCCCAGCTGCCGATCAGGGTGAGGGAGAGGATACCGACGGTCAGCAGGACCACCCCGGCCCAGTCGAACGGCGCGCGGACGCGTTCGGTCCGCAGCCGGACGCCGAGGCCGACCGCCGCCAGCGCGAACAGGCCCACCGGCAGGTTGACGTAGAACGCCCAGCGCCAGCTCAGCCGGTCGGTGAGGAAGCCGCCGAGCAGCGGTCCGCCGACGAAGGCGATCGGCATCAGCACCCCGATCACCGACTGCACCCGCCCCCGGTCGCCGGCCGGGAGGAGCACCCCGATCACCGAGAGCGCGCCGACCATCAGCCCGCCGGCGCCGACCCCCTGGACCGCCCGGAAGGCGATCAACTCGCCCATGTTCCGGGACAGTCCGGACAGCGCCGAGCCGGCCAGGAACAGCAGCACCGCCCACTGGTACGCGCCCTTGCGCCCGTACAGGTCGCCGAGCCGGCCCCAGAGCGGGGTGGCGGCGGCGGAGGTGAGCAGGTAGGCGGTGACCGCCCAGGAGAGCTGGTCCAGGCCGCCGAGGTCGCCGACGATGGTCGGCAGCGCGGTGCCGATGATCTGCCCGTCGAGGGCCGAGAGGAAGATGCCGAGCATCAGCCCGACGATGCCGAGCAGCGGCGGCTTCGGGCGTTCGCCGGGCGCGGTCGCCCCTTCGCCGGAGGTGGTTGCCCCTTCGCCGGGGGCGGTCGCCCCTTCGTCGGGGGTGTCCACGCCCGCACCGGAGGCGGTCGCGCTCTCACCGGAGGTGGTCACGCCTGCGCCGCCCGGTCAGGCCGCGAACGGGCGGACGCGCCGGGCGTCGCGCAACGCCTCCGCCCACCAGGCGAGTTGGTCGAGCATGCTCTTGGCGGCGACGTCGGCGGCCGGGTCGAGCGGCTTGCCGTCGGCGTCGAAGCACTGGGCGGCGCCGTGGAAGCTGACCGTGTTGCGAATCGTCATGGCGTTCAACTCGGCGAGCACCACCCGCAGTTGCTCGACGGCGCGCAGACCGCCGGAGAGGCCGCCGTAGGAGACGAAGCCGACCGGCTTGCCGTGCCACTGGCTGTTGTGCCAGTCGATGGCGTTCTTCAGCGGGGCCGGGAAGCTGTGGTTGTACTCGGGCGTGACGACCACGAAGGCGTCGGCGGCGTCCAGTCGGGGTGTGACGGCGGCGAGCAACTCGGCCGCGCCCGGCTCCAGTTCACCACCGAAGGACGGGAAGGTGGTCGGCAGCGGGGTCTCGACCAGATCGACCAGATCGGCGGTCATGTCGCCGCGCGCACCGAGGTGGCCGAGCAGCCAGTCGGCGACGACGGGCGCGAACCGGCCGCTCCGGGTGCTGCCGACGACGACCGCGATCTTCAGGCTCTTCTCCGAAACGTCCTTGGCCATGGATGTTCCCCCTCCGGGACGATGTGTACAACGTATCTGCCAGATACAACGTACACACCGGCGCGTACGCCGTCTACTTCCAATACGCCGTACACGCCGGGTGGTACGGTGGGAGCCCCAGCCGGAAGGAGCCCGCCGTCATGCCCGCCCAGCAGGCCCCCGCCGGAGACGACGACCAGACCAAGCCCCAGGCCTCACTCTGGGAGCGCCTCGCCCGCCCGGCCCCCGCGCCGCGCACCACCCTCACCCCGCACCGGATCGCCGAGGCCGCGGTCGCGATCGCCGACGCCGAAGGCCTCGACGCCGTCACCATGCGCCGGCTCGCCACCACCCTCGGCGTCGCCCCGATGGCCGCCTACCGGTACGTCTCCGGCAAGGACGAACTCATCGACCTGATGGTCGACTTCGTCCACGGCGAACTCCCCCTGGACACTCCCTCCAGCGGCTGGCGCGACACCATGCGCACCCTGGCGCTCCACCTGCGCGCCATGAACCTGGCCCACCCGTGGATCGTCCGCGCCGGCGCCGTCCCCCTCACCCCGAACCAGCTCGCCATCCCCGAACGCGCCTTCGCCGCCCTCGCCGACCACGGCCTGGACGCCGACACCACCATGGCGGTCTTCCGCACCGTCACCGGCTACGTCCACGGCTCCGTCGCCGCCGAGCTCGCCCTGCGCACCCTCCAGCGCGAACACGGCTGGTCCGACGGCGACGAGACCCGCGCCGGCCTCGCCCCCCGGATGTCCTTCCTGATGGACACCGGCCGCTACCCCACCTACCAGCGCTACCTCCACGAGGCCACCCGCAAGGACGACCCCACCTGGCAGTTCGAAACCGGCCTCGACTGCGTCCTCACCGGCATCGCCACCCACCTCGGCATCTAAAGGCGCCGCCCCGGGCCTCCGGCGGGTGGGGGAAATTATGTAGACCGGTCTACCTTCCACGCGCGGAATATGCAGACCGGTCTACTTCTTCACCGCACCCCCGCGCCCCCCTTGCGCAGGAAGTCGGCCCGTCCGACTTCCTGCGCGCCCCGCCCCCCACGAACGCTCCCTATGTAGACCGGTCGATATATTTTCCCCGAACCCACTCGGACGCTCGATCCCGGCCCCGCGCGCAGGAAGTCGGCCCCGCCGACTTCCTACTCCGAGGAGACCTCCCCCGCGATGAGCAGCCGGTACCCGTAGTCCATGCGCTCCTGGTCGAGGAGTTCGGCATGGCGGCGGTGCCAGGCGCCGGATTCGAGGTCGGCGCGCAAGCGGTCGATCGCCGGCTGCACCACCGCGGCCGGCAACTGGGCGAAGGTCGAGCTGGCCCGCCGGACGACCGGGTCGAGGTAGAACTCGGGCCGCCGCCAGTAGGCGATCTGGTAACCGTCCGTGAAGTCGTGCGGGACGGGGAAGGGCAGCACGGTGTGCGCGTCCAGCGCGTCGACGACCTGGGCCAGCGGTGTGAAGCGGCTCTCCTCCAGCTCCCGGATCTCGGGCAGGTACTCCTCCAGCAGCCACAGCTGCGGACGGTGGGCCGGGTCCCAGGTGAAGACGACCTGCCGCCGGGCGACCCTCCGCAGCTCCGCGAGGCCCCGTTCCGGATCCGGCCAGTGGTGGACGGTCAGGACGGCCATCGCCGCGTCGAAGGAGCCGTCCGGGAAGGGCAGTTGCTCGGCTCCGGCCTTGACCTTCCGGCGCCCCGGGTGCTGGTCGAGCATGACCTGGGAGGGGTCGACGGCGATGACGTCGGCGCCCTCGGGTTCGTAGGATCCGGCGCCCGCACCGACGTTCACCACCGACCGGGCCCCCTGGAGGGCGGAACCGATCAGGGCGTGCAGTCGGGGATCGGGCCGGCGGATGGCGCGGTAGCCGACCCCGATGCGGTCGTACGTCGCCTGCGGTCGGCTGTCCGTGGTCTCTTCCATGCGGTCAAGCCCACCAAGCGGGGCGCCCGGCGGCAAGCGGTTCGGCGCAAGAGCGGGTGAGGCACCGCGTGTTGGCCCGCCGACCGCCGAACGGCACCTGCGCAGGAAGTCGGCCCGTCCGACTTCCTGCGCGTGGGGCCACCCGCGGGTCAGCGGCGGCGGGCACCCATGGGCACGGTGAGGATGGCGAGGCCCGCGGCGAGGATGGCGAGGCCGCACCAGGAGGCGGCGGGGAGGCGTTCACCGAGGACGGCGACGCCGAGGAGGGCGGCGACGGCGGGTTCGGCGAGGGTGAGGGTGGTGGCGGTCTGGGCGGAGGTGCGGCGCAGGCCGTGGCCGAAGAGGCGGTAGGCGAGGAAGGTGGTGATCACCGCGAGGTGGAGCACCACCGCCGCGCCGCGCGGCGAGGCGAGCCACTGCAGGTCGCCGAGGAACAGCACCGGCAGGACGAGCAGCGCGGCCGCGCCGAACATCGCCCCCATCACCCCGGCGGACGGGTGCCCGCGCGAGATGAGCCTCCCGCCGATGAGCGAGTACACGGCGTACGAGAGGCCGGAGAGCGCGGCCAGCCCCACCCCCACGGCGTCCACCGCCGCGCCGCCGCCGGTGAGTTCGGGGCCCAGCACCAGGACGGCGCAGCCGACGACCGCCGTCACCGTGGCACCGGCCCACCGGCCGCTCGGCCGCCCCTGCCGGGTGATCCAGCCGAGCAGGCCGGCGAAGACGGGGGCACTGCCCAGGGCGATCACGGTGGCCACCGCCACCCCGGCGCGGGTCACCGCCGGGTAGAAGGTGACCGGGTAGCCGACCACCGCGACGGCGCCGACGGCGAGTTGCCACCGCTCCCGGCGGCCGCAGGCCCGGGGCAGCGCGCGGGCGCTGCGGGTGGAGAGGAAGAGGAGGAGCCCGCCGAGGACCAGCGCGGCGGCGCCGATGCCCGCCGAAGGGGCGCCGTCGGGTGCGAGGGAGCTGGCCGTCCCGGTGGTGCCCCACAGCAGTGCGGCGACCAGGATCGGGACCGGACCGCCGAGCGGGCTGGTGCGGCGGGCGGTGGCGGAGGAGGCGGGCCGGGTGGGCACGGGCGTGGAGGTGCGGTTCGGCACAGTCGTGAACTTCCGTCGTCGAAGACCGTCAAGGGAGTTGGTTTCGCACCGGGCACACACGGCAGCCCCCGGCGGCCGAAGGGGGCCGCAGCAGGGAGCGCGGGGGGCGAGCCACCGGCGTGTGCGCCCGGTCAGGCGCTGAGCGGTGGCAGTACGACGTGCCAGTACAGGTTCACGGGCCTGATGCTACCCGGCAGTTCCGGCGTGGCTGGGTGTACGGAGGAATTGGCGGCCGGGCGACGAAGCACCGGAGGCCCAACAGCGAGGATGGTGAATATTCACAGGCAACAGCGTGAACCTATGCAAAATCCAAAGGTGAACTAGGTTACAAACCTTTCAATCAAAGCCACCTGGTTTGCCCACATGCTGAGATCCGTGCGATAGTCGAAGCAGCCCAACGGCGGGCGGCACAGCACGCCGGCCTGGGCGTGGAGACTTCGGCTGGCCCGACCTGGCACGGCCGACGCCCATCGCGCGGCACGCACCCCCTTGGCCGGCGCGATGACTTGCAGGGGCCCCCATCCGCCGGACCACGGCGACTTCGGGGGCCCTGCGCGTTTTCCCGGGAAGACCCGGACGACTAGGACGACCAGGATGACCCGGACGGCCGGACGGCCCGGAAAGCCAAGAAAGACCAACCCGGGAAGCCCGGAACGGTCAGTGCCGCTCGCGGACCTTCAGTTCGAACCAGACGCCCTTGCCGCGCGGCAGCAGGTCGGCGCCCCAGCGGTCGGCCAGGTCGTCGATGACCCGCAGACCCCGCCCCCGCTCGGTCACCGGCTTCGGCTCGGCGAGGATCATGCAGGGCAGCGCCCGGGAGGAGTCGCGGACCTCGACGCGGAGCCAGCCCGGTTTGCGGATCACCTGGAGTCCGATGGTGCGCCCGGCGGCGTGCCGGACGGCGTTGGAGACCAGTTCGCTGGTGAGTAACTCACCGGCCTCCAGGTGCTGGTGGAGGTCCCAGGACTCCAGGACCGACAGCACCAGTCGGCGGGCCACCGGGCCGGTCTCCGGCCGGGACGGCAGTCGTACCTCGTTCGGCACGGACTGATCGCTCAGCCTGCCGCAATACATCTCCTCCAGTTCCTCCGAGCTGAGCCGCTCCAGCGCCGCCAGCGCGCCCTGGACATCGATCCACGACGCCTCGGCGACCAATCCGGCCCCGGGAACTGATGACTGATCTGTTTCGCCCCAACCCGCCATGCGGTCCATCATTGCGGAACGCAAGCGGCCGCGTACGGACAATGAGCAAACGATCTCCTCCGAGTCGGCATATGCCGCGTGCAAGGAGACCCCGCGAAGAGTGCCAGGCGGGGGCCCGGAGGGGGTCCGGAAGGGGCCGACGGCAGGTGGGGCGAGGGTGGGGAGCAGGCAACCCGGGACGCGTCCGCCGTCAATCCCGGGTTGCCACGGAACCGCCCCGACCAGGGCGGCTACCGGTCGGCCTACCAGGCGCTCCAGGGCACGTTCCAGCCACTCAGGCCGTTCGCCGGGTCGAGGGTCTCCTTCTTGGTGGAGTTCTTCACGACCACCACGTCGCCGACGAGCGAGCCGGCGTAGAACTTGCCCATCGAGGTGGATTCGCCGCCGCCCTCGACGTCCTTGAGGGCGACGCAGCCGTGGCTGACGTTGTCCTCGCCGATGAGCTTGCTCCAGTAATTGCCGTGCAGGTAGGTGCCGCTGTCGGTGAGCCGCATCGAGTGCGGCACCTGGAGGTCGTACGGGGAGCCGCTCATGCCGGGGAGGGTGCTGGACTGCATCCGCACCACGCCCTCCTTGGACATGACGACCATCGTGCCGTTCCAGGTCGGGTGTTCGGGCGAGCCGGAGGTGATGTCGATGTCCGACGGCTTGCCGTCCAGTTCGACGGTCATCCTGTGCGCGGCGGCGTCAACCGTCGAAATCTGAGATCGCCCGATCGTGAAGGGCTCGTCCCGGTCGGTGCCGTACACCCCAGGGGCGATCTCGACGCTCTTGAGGCGGTAGTGCACGGTCACCTTGGTGCCGGACTTCCAGTACTGCTCGGGGCGGAAGTCCAGCCGGCGGTTGCCGAACCAGTGGCCCTTGACCACGGTGCCGTTGTCGGTCTCGAAGGTGATGCCCTTCGCGACGACGTCCTTGTTCTTGACGTCCTTGCTGAAGTTCACCGAGACGATCATGCCGACGCCGTACGTCGCGTTGTTGTCCACGTTGTCGGCGGCCTTCGCGAGGGCCGTCGGCGTCAGCGTGGAGAAGTTGCTGTCCGCGCTGGCGACCACGCCGTTGGCGTCCGCGGCCATCGCGCTGACCTGGTAGGTGCTGCCCACGGCGAGGCCGGCCGACGGGGTCCAGCTGGAGCCGTCGGCGGCGATGGTGCCGGGCACCTCCGCGCCGGTCTTGTCACTGACCTTGACGGTGGTGAGCTTGCCGCCGGTCGCGCCGACCTTGAGCGCGTCGGGCGCGACGTCCACCGTGCCGGGCTTGGGCTCGATGTTCACCACGGCCTGAGACACCTTCGGCGCCGCGCTGCTCGCCGCCGCGGCGCCCGGGGAGGCCGTTCCGGCGGCCGTTCCGGCCCCCAGGTCCGCCTTGGCCGCGCTCCCGCCCCCGTTACCGCTCCCGCCACTCCCGCCGCCGCACGCGGCCGTCAGCGCCATCGCGCCGCCCACCAGGCCGACGGCCACCACTCTGCGTATCGACCTCAACGTCGATCCCTCCCTCGGAAACCCCACGAACCGAAACCCGCGGATCGAAACCCACAGACCGAACCCCGCGGGCCGAAACCCGCGAACCGAACCCCGCGGGCCGAAACCCGCGAACCGAACCCCGCGGGCCGAAACCCCACGACCCGGAGCCCCGCACAAAACCCCGCGCACACCACGGACCCGACCACTACACGCGCCGGCCTCCGGAAAGGTTGCGCCATCCGGGGCCCGGTGCGCTGCGAAAACGCGAACGGCCCGACCCCAACGGGTGAGGATCGGGCCGCTCGTCCGCACCGCGGCGACGAACCGGGACTATCCGGTCAATCGGCGGGCAGGATCTACCAGTTCGCCCAGGCGATGTTCCAGCCGCCGAGCCCGTTGGAGGGCGCGACGGTCTTCTCCTTGCTGTTCACGACCTTGACCACGTCGCCGATCATCGAGTCGTTGAAGAACTTGCCCGCGACGGAGGTGTCGCTGCCGCCCTTCTCGTCCACCATCGCGACGCAGCCGTGGCTGGCGTTGGTCCTGCCGAACGGATTGGTCGCGTTGGACCAGTAGTTGCCGTGCACGAAGGTGCCGGAGGTGGTCAGCCGCATCGCGTGCGGCACGTCCTGGATGTCGTACTCGCCGCCGAGGCCGACGGTCTGCGAGTTCATCCGGGTGACCTTCTCCTTGGACATGATCACCATCGTCCCGCTCCAGGACGGCGTGGCCTCCGCGCCCATGGTGACCGGCACGGTGGTGCTCTTGCCGCCCCGCTCGATCGTCATCTGGTGCGCCTTGGCATCGGCGGTGGCGATCTGGGAGCGGCCGATGGTGAACGGCTCGTCCTTGTCCACGTCGCCGTAGACGCCCGGGGCGACCTCGACGCTCTTCAGCCGGTACTTGATGGTGACCTTGGTGTCCGGCTTCCAGTACTCGGCCGGGCGGAAGTCCAGCCGGTTGTCGCCGAACCAGTGACCCTTCACCTCGGTGCCGTTGTTCGTCTCGAAGGTGATGCCCTTGAGGACGGCGTCCTTGTTCTTGACGGTCTTGCTGAAGTTCACCGAGACGATCATGCCGACGCCGTAGGTGGCGCCGTCGCTGATGTTGTCGTTGGTGGAGACCTTCTTGTCCGGCGTCAGCGTGGTGAACGTCGTGGTGGACGCGGTCACCAGGCCGTCGGCGTCCTTGGCCTGCGCGTTCACCTTGTACGCCATGCCGACGGTGAGCGCGGCGGCGGGCTTCCAGCCGACGCCGTCCGGAGTGATCGCCCCGTCGACCGGCTTGCCGTTCTTGTCGGTCACCTCGACCGTGGTGAGCTTGCCGTTCGAGACGGACACCTGCAACGCGTTGCTCGGTGCGACGTCCTGGGCTCCGTCCTTCGGCTCGACGGCCAGCACCGCGGCGGAGGCCTTCGGCTCGCCCGACGCGCCCGCCTGGGCCGCCGTCCCGCCCGCACCCGCCGTCGCCGCGGGCGCCGCGTTGTCGCCCCCGCCGCCCGTCCCGCCCTTGTCGTCGCCGCAGGCCGCGGTGAGCAGCAGCACCCCGCCCATGACCAACGCCATCGCACCCCTGCGCCCGTAACGGCTGGTGGTACGTATCGCGGCGTCAGCCGTCTTCCCCGTCTTCACGCTTTCTCCCCTCCCGGTATCCACTCTCTTGACGCGTTGAGTGCCCCCATGAGTTGCACCGGACGCCGATCTTTCGCGCCGGACCAGGGCGCGCCGGAGCAGGATAGCCGGGCCGTCCGAGCGGATCCCGGGGGGAGGTGGGTGGATCGGGGGTGAATCGGCGGTGAAGATCGACTACTGCGCGACGGGGCCGGCGGCGGGGTCGACCGCGGTCCCGGCCGAGGGCCCGACCGCGGGCCCGACCGCAGGCCCGGCAGCCGGCCCGAGGGCGCTGCCCGCCACCCACTGCTCCCACGGCATGTTCCAGCCGTTGAGGCCGTTCTGCGGCGGCACGAAGTCCCCCGCGGAGGCCTTCACCTCCAGCACGTCCCCCGGAACGGTGTGCTCGAACAGCCAGCCCGCCGGGGAGTCCTTGCTCGCCCCGCCCTTGGCGTCGGCCAGGCCGATGCAGCCGTGGCTGGTGTTGGCGGTGCCGAACACCCCCGGGTCCGCCCAGTAGTTGCCGTGCACGAAGGTGCCGGAGTTGGTCAGCCGCATCGCGTGCGGCACGTCCTTGATGTCGTACTCGTCGCCCATCCCGACGGTCTGCGAGTTCATCCGGGTCACCTTGTACTTCTCCGACACCACCATGACGCCCCGGTAGGTGGAGTGGTCACGGCTGCCGCCGGACACCTTGAGCACCCGCACCACCTTGCCGCCCTGCCCTGCCCGGACGGTCAGGGTGTGCGCGTCCAGGTCGACGGTGGAGACCTGGGCCCGGCCGACGGTGAAGTGCAGGTCCTTGGTCTGGGTGCCGAACTCGCCCGGCGCGCCCTGCACGTCCTTCAGCCGCAGCGCCACCGTCACCTTGGTGCCGGCCGCCCAGTACTGCTGCGGGCGGACGTCCAGCCGCTGGTTGCCGAACCAGTGCGCGGCCACCGGGACGGGCGGGTCGGCGCTCACCTGGACGGCCCTCTCCACCGCCGCCCGGTCCGTGATCGGCCGGCTGAAGCGCAGCGACACCGGCATGCCGACACCGACGGTGGAACCGTCCTCCGGGGTGAAGAAGGCGACGAAGGTGTGCGCCCGGGCCATCGTGGAGAACGCCGAGTGCTGGGCCGCCCGTTGGCCCTGGTCGTCCTCGGCGACGGCGTCCAGGGTGTACGCGGTGCCCAGCGGCAGCGGGCCGTCGGGCGTCCAGGCGGCGCCGTCCGGGGCGATCGTGCCGGGGACCTCGGTGCCCCTGGTGTCGGCCAGCCGGACGGTGACCAGCCGGCCCTGCGCCGCCGTCACCCGGACCGGGCCCTCCGGCGGCACGTCCTGGGCCCCGTCGGCGGGCAGCGCCGTGACGACCGCCCGGGACGGCGGCGGGGGCGGGGTGTGCGCCCCGGGCCCGGCGGCGTCCTGCGCGGGGGCCGCCGGGGAGCCGCCGCACCCCGTCAGGACGGCGAGGCCCCAGGCCACCGCCGCCGCCCGCCGCGCCCACACCCGTCCTCGGCGCCGCATTCCGGGGCCTCCCACTGTCCACGTCCGGTACCGGGAAGGTCCGGTACCGGGAGCCTCCGCCACCGGGGACGCCCGATGCCGGCAACGTCCGGTACCGGGACCGCCCGATACCGGGAACAACGAGGGCAATCACGGCGGGGACACGCGCGGCCGCGCGAAATCCCCCCATCCATCGGCCGCCATCCGCCGGTAAGCCCCCGTTCAGCCGCTTCCGATCTGCGCAATCCGGGAAAGAGGAAGTGAACGGGGTCCGGGACACCCCGTCCAGGGAGGGTGCGGCCATGGCGTCAGGGCAGGAGCTGGAAGCCGGAGTGCGGCCGCCCGGCGGGGACACCGCCGAGCCACCGTGGCCCGGCAGCTGGCAGCCGCTCGGCGCCCGCTTCCGGACCGACCAACAGGGCCGCCAGGGCACCAACTTCGCGCTCTGGGCGGCCGGCGCCGAGGCGGTCGACCTCTGCCTGTTCGACGAGGACGGCCGGGAGGCCCGGCACCGCCTCACCGAGCAGGACTTCCAGACCTGGCACGGCTTCCTGCCCGGCGTCCGCCCCGGCACCCGGTACGGCTTCCGCGTGCACGGCCGGTGGGACCCGTGGACCGGCGCCCGCTGGAACCCGGCGAAGCTGCTGCTCGACCCGTACGCCCGTGCCGTGGACGGCTGTTACACCAGCCACGACGCGGTCTGCGCCGCCGTCCGCAACTGGCCGGAGGCGGACGTCGCCGACACCGTCCGGGACAACCGCGACTCCGCCCGCTACGTGCCCAGATCCGTGGTCGTCCACGACGACGACGACTGGTACGACGACCACCGCCCGAAGACCCCGTGGGCCGAGACGGTGCTCTACGAACTGCACGTGCGCGGCTTCACCATGCGCCACCCCGACATCCCGCCGGAGCTCCGCGGCACCTACGCGGGCCTGGCCCACCCGGCCGCCGTCGCCCACCTGACCCGCCTCGGCGTGACCGCCGTCGAGTTGCTGCCGGTGCACCAGTACGCCAGCGAGGACCACCTCCAGTCGCGCGGCCTGGTCAACTACTGGGGCTACAACACGATCGGCTACTTCGCCCCGCACGCCGGCTACTCGGCGGCCGGCTCGCGCGGCGGCCAGGTCGGCGAGTTCAAGCGGATGGTCCGCGCCCTGCACGCCGCCGGGATCGAGGTGATCCTCGACGTGGTGTTCAACCACACCGCGGAGGGCGCCGAACTCGGCCCGATGCTCTCGCTGCGCGGCATCGACAACACCGCCTACTACCGCCAGGCCCCGCACCGCCCGCGCGGCTACGCCGACTTCACCGGCTGCGGCAACACCCTGGACACCCGCCGCCCGCAGGTGGTCCGGCTGGTCACCGACTCGCTGCGGTACTGGGTCACCGAGATGGGCGTGGACGGCTTCCGCTTCGACCTCGCCGCCGCCCTCGCCCGCGGCACCGACGGGGTCGACATGGACCACCCCTTCCTCGCCGCCGTCTCCCAGGACCCGCTGCTCAGCCGGGTGAAGCTGATCGCCGAGCCCTGGGACGTCGGCCCGGGCGGCTACCAGGTCGGCGGCTTCCCCCCGCTGTGGGCCGAGTGGAACGACAAGTACCGGGACACCGTGCGGGACTTCTGGCGCGGTGCCCGCCCGGACGTCCGCGAGCTGGGCTACCGGCTGTCCGGCTCCTCCGACCTCTACCAGCGCGGCGGCCGCCGCCCGTACGCCTCCGTCAACTACGTGACCGCGCACGACGGTTTCACGCTGCGCGACCTGGTCAGCTACGACCGCAAGCACAACGAGGCCAACGGCGAGGCCAACCGGGACGGCACCGACGACAACCGGTCCTGGAACCACGGCGTCGAGGGCGAGACCACCGACCCGGAGGTGAACGCCCTGCGGCTGCGCCAACTGCGCAACCTGCTGGCCACGCTGCTGCTCTCCACCGGCGTCCCGATGCTCACCTCCGGGGACGAGCTGGGCCGCACCCAGGGCGGCAACAACAACGCCTACTGCCAGGACAACGAGCTCGGCTGGCTGGACTGGTCGCTCCTGGCGGATCCCCGCTGGCGCGGGCTGTGCGAGCTGACCGCCCGGCTGATCCGGCTGCGCCGGGCCCACCCCGTGCTGCGGCAGCGGGCGTTCTTCTCCGGCCGGGCCGCCGCCCCGGGCGGCCAGCCGGACCTCGCCTGGTTCACGCCGCTGGGCAAGGAGATGACCGAGGCCGACTGGTTCACCCCGACCGCCTGCCTGGGCATGCTGTTGTCCGGCACCGCGATGTCCGAACGGGACGAGGCCGGACGGCCGACGCTGGACGACAGCTTCCTGCTGCTGCTCAACGCCGGCCACGAACCGGTGCTGTTCACCCTCCCCGGCGAGCCCTGGGCCGCGCCGGAGGAGGCGTACGAGACGGTGGTCGACACCGCCGTCGAGGGCGGCGGCGATCCCTGTCCGCAGGGCGCGACGCTGCTGGCCGGGCGCTCGCTGCGGCTGCTGCGCGCGCCCGCCGCCACGACCTGAGCGGTGTCGGCCGCGCGAGCGGCGCACTCCGGCCCGTGCGGCCGGCCCCACGCGCCCCGCTGTTCACCCGCGCCCCACCCGTACGGGTGGCCGGTTCTCGCCGAAGTGTTCTGTCAGGGGTGAAAAACCTGATGAGAAATGACGCGCCCTCGTCCTACCCTCACGACGATGGCCGAGAACCGACAAGACGACGACACCGCGACCGGGCACCGCTCCACGGTCCGCTCCCTACTCCGCCTGTGGCCCTACGCCCGAGCCGTCCGCCGCCGGTTGGCCACCTCGGTGGCCGCCGCCCTGGTCGCCATGCTGAGCGTCCTCGGCGTCCCGCTGGTCCTCGGCCGGATCGTCGACGGCCCGCTCGCCGAACACGACCTGAGCGGGCTCTGGCCGCTGATCGGCCTGCTGCTGGTCCTCGGACTGGTCGAGGCCGCGCTGTTCTACACCCGACGGGTGGTCCTGGCCCGCCCGCTGGCCGGGCTGGAGACGGCCATGCGCGGCGACCTCTTCGCCAAGCTCCAGCGGCTGCCGATCTCCTTCCACGAGCGCTGGGGATCCGGCCAGCTGCTCTCCCGGGCCACCGCCGACATGTACACCATGCGGCTGTTTCTGGCCTTCCCGCTGGTCTTCCTGGTCGTCAACTCGGTGATGTTCCTCGCCGGC
This sequence comes from Kitasatospora sp. NPDC057940, assembly GCF_042887425.1. NCBI lineage: Bacteria > Bacillati > Actinomycetota > Actinomycetes > Kitasatosporales > Streptomycetaceae > Kitasatospora > Kitasatospora sp. NPDC057940. The sequence goes on along the minus strand of NZ_JBHVPH010000027.1, from coordinate 39,165 downwards.
ACGGCGGTGATGTTCACCCAGGACTGGCGGCTCGCCCTGATCATCCTGCTGCCCGCCGTCCCGCTGTTCGTGCTCACCCGGCGGTTCGAGGCCGGCTACTCGGGCGCCTCCCGCCGCGCCCAGGACCAGAACGGCGACCTCGCCACCGTCATCGAGGAGTCCGTCCTCGGCATCCGCATCCTCAAGGCCTTCGGCCGCCACCGCACGATGGCCGAGCGCTTCCGCGCCCAGACCCACGACCTGCGCCGCACCGAACTGCGCAAGGCCGGGCTGCTCGCCAACCTCTGGGCGGTGATCGTCGGCCTGCCCGAGATCGCCCTCGGCTGCGCCCTCGCCGCCGGCGCCTACCTGGTCGCCCACGACGAGCTGAGCGCCGGCACCCTGGTCGCCTTCCTCTCCACCGCGCTGGCGCTGCGCTGGCCCGTCGAGTCCCTGGGCTGGCTGCTCGCCTACGCCAACGAGGCCGCCACCGCCACCGACCGCTTCTTCGAGGTGCTGGACGAGCCCGAGACCGCCGACCCGGGCACCGCCGAAGGACTCGGCACCACCCCCGACGGCATCCGCTTCACCGGCGTCCGCTTCCGCTACCCCGACGCCCCCGACGACACCCCCGACCTGCTGGCCGGCATCGACCTGCACATCCGCAGCGGCGAGACGATGGCCCTGGTCGGCGCCACCGGCAGCGGCAAGACCACGCTCACCGCACTGCTCCCCCGCCTGTACGAGGCCACCGCCGGCACCATCACCCTGGACGGCCGGGACATCCGCGACCTCCCCCGGGAGCGGCTGCGCGAGCTGGTCGCGGTCGCCTTCGAGGAGCCCACCCTGTTCTCCGCCACCGTCCGGGAGAACGTCCTGATGGGCGCCCCGGGCGCGGACGACCGGCAGCTGCGCGCCGCCCTGGCCACCGCCCAGGCCTCCTTCGTGGAGAAGCTCCCGGACGGCGTGGACACCGAGGTCGGCGAGCAGGGCCTGAGCCTGTCCGGCGGCCAGCGCCAGCGCCTCGCCCTGGCCCGTGCGGTGGTCGGCGACCCGGCCTTCCTGATGCTGGACGACCCGCTCTCCGCCCTCGACGTGCACACCGAGGCCCTGGTCGAACGGGCGCTGCGCCAGGTCCTCGGCGCCACCACCGCCCTGGTGGTCGCCCACCGCCCGAGCACCGTGCTGCTCGCCGACCGGGTCGCGGTGCTCTCCGACGGCCGGATCGAGGCCGTCGGCACCCACCAGGACCTGCTGCGCGACTGCGCGCACTACCGCGAACTGATGTCGGGCGAGTCCGCCCCGACGCCCGAGGCCGTCCTGGTCTCCGAGGGGGGCACCACCCGATGACCACCACCATCTCGCCCGTCGGCCCCGCCGAACGGGAGACCGCCGAGCCGGTCGAGGAACAGCTGCCGCCGCCCCCGGCCGACGAGGAGGACATCCCCGTCCCACCCGGCGCGCCCCGGGCGCTGCTGCGCTCGCTGCTCGGCCCGCACCGGGCCCGGATCGCCGTCGCGATGCTGGTGATCCTCGTCCAGCAGGCGGCCCTGCAGTCCGGCCCGCTGCTGGTCGCCATCGCGATGGACCGCGGCATCCCGGCGCTGCGCGAGAGCGACAGCGGCCCGCTGGTCGCGGTGGTCTGCGCCTACCTGGGCTGCGCGCTGCTCAGCCTGCTGCTGCAGTGGGCGTTCATCAAGATCAGCGCCCGGGTCAACCAGGACATCCTGCTGGAGCTGCGCGGCCGGATCTTCCGGCACGCCCAGCGGCTGAGCCTGGACTTCCACGAGCGCTACACCTCGGGCCGGATCATCTCCCGCGCCACCAGCGACGTGGACGCGCTGCGCGAGCTGCTCTCCGAGGGCCTCCAGGAGCTGCTGACCGTCCTCCTGTCGGTCTGCTACATCTCGGTGCTGCTGCTGGTGCTGGACTGGCGGCTCGGCCTGGTCTCGCTGGCGTCGATCCTGCCGCTGGCGCTGATCGCCCGCTCCTTCCGCAGCCGCTCGCGCCGGGTCTACCGCCGCTCCCGCACCTCGGCCGCCTCGCTGATCGTCCGCTTCACCGAGACCATGAACGGCATCCGCCCGGTGCAGGCCTTCCGCCGCGAGAAGGCCAACGACGAGGCCTTCGCCGTGGTCAACCGGCAGTCCGCCACCGCGACGGCGGACGGCCTGCTGGAGATCGCCCGCTACGTCGGCCTCTCCCGCGTCACCGCCAACCTGTGGACCACCGGCGTGGTGCTGCTCGCCGCCTACCTGGTCGCCGACGGCACGGTCGAGCTGGGCGTGCTCACCGCCTTCGTGCTCTACCTGCGCCGGCTCTACGACCCGATCGACCAGCTGGCGATGTTCCTGAACAGCTACCAGTCGGCCGCCGCCGCGCTGGAGAAGATCGCCGGCCTGCTCGCCCACGAGCCGACCGTCGCCGAACCGGCCGCGCCCGCCGAACTGCCGCAGGCCGCCGGCAAGGGGCGCGAGGTCCGCTTCGAGGAGACCCGTTTCGCCTACCGCACCGGCAAGCAGGTGCTGCCGCCGTTCGACCTGGTGATCCCGGCCGGGCAGACGGTGGCGGTGGTCGGCGCGACCGGCGCCGGGAAGTCGACGGTCGCCAAGCTGCTGGCCCGCTTCTACGACCCGACCGACGGCCGGATCCGGCTGGACGGCGTGGACCTGCGCGACCTCGCCACCCCCGAGCTGCGGCGCGGCGTGGTGATGGTGACCCAGGAGTCCTTCCTGTTCTCCGGCACCGTCGCCGAGAACATCGCCATCGGCCGCCCCGGCGCCGCCCGCGAGGAGGTCGAGCAGGCCGCCCGGGACATCGGCGCGTACGAGTTCATCGCCGCGCTCCCGGACGGCTTCGACACCGACGTGCGCAAGCGCGGCGGCCGGATCTCCGCCGGGCAGCGCCAGCTGGTCGCCTTCGCCCGCGCCCTGCTCGCCGACCCGGCGGTGCTGATCCTCGACGAGGCGACCAGCTCGCTGGACGTCCCCGGCGAGCAGGCCGTCCAGCGGGCCATGCGCACGGTGCTGGCCGGCCGGACGGCGGTGATCATCGCGCACCGGCTCTCCACCGTGGAGATCGCCGACCGCGTCCTGGTGATGGACCAGGGCCGGATCGTCGAGGACGGCTCCCCACAGGAGCTGATCGACGGATCCGGCCGCTTCGCCGCCCTCCACCAGGCCTGGCGGGACAGCCTGGTCTAGGTCGTCCTGGTTCGGCGCTCCCCGCGGCAGGGCCTCAGCGCAGCACCCCCGCGTCCATCCCCGACGACTCGGCGGGCAGGGCCACCAGCCCCAGCTCCGCCGGGGAGGCCAGCCGGGGGTGGGCCGGCAGCACCCGGACGGTGTAGCCGAACGGGCCGGTCCGGCACAGCTCCAGCGAGCCCTCGTAGCGGGTCCGGCCGTCCAGGTCGGACCCGCCGACCGGCTTGAGGGCGAGCACGCAGCCGTCCGAGATGCCGTCCGTCTCGTCCACCCGGCCGGACACCGCCTGCACCTCGACGTCGCCCGGTTCCAGCGCCCCGAGCGCGACCTGCACCCGCAGCGCCAGCGAGCTGCCCAGCTCCTGCGCCTCGTCCGGACAGTCCGCCTCGACGTGCTCGACCCGGACGGCCGGCCAGGCCTCCCGGACCTTCGCCTTCCAGGCCGCCAGCTCCAGGGCGCCGTGGTGCTCCGCCGCCGCCAGCTCCCGCTGGGCCAGCGCCGCCGGGGTGTACAGCCGTTCGACGTACTCGCGGACCATCCGCCCGGCCAGCACCTTGGGGCCGAGGGTGACGAGGGTGTGCCGGACCATGGCGATCCAGCGGTGCGGCAGCCCGTCCGTGCCCCGGTCGTAGAACCGGCCGGCGACCTGGTCCTCGATCAGGTCGTACAGCGCGGCGGCCTCGATGTCGTCGCGGCGCTCGGCCTCGCTGCTCTCCGGGTCGAGCACGCCGCCGGTCTCGTCGGCGGTGGGGATCGCCCAGCCGTTCTGGCCGTCGTACCACTCGTCCCACCAGCCGTCCAGGACGGACAGGTTGAGGCAGCCGTTGAGCGCGGCCTTCATCCCGGAGGTGCCGCAGGCCTCCAGCGGGCGCAGCGGGTTGTTCAGCCAGACGTCGCAGCCCGGGTAGAGGTGCCGGGCCATCGCCATGTCGTAGTCCGGCAGGAAGACGATCCGGTGCCGGACGGCCGGGTCGTCGGCGAAGGCGACCATCTGCTGGATCAGCCGCTTGCCGCCGTCGTCGGCCGGGTGGGCCTTGCCGGCGACCACGATCTGCACCGGCCGGACGGGGTGCAGCAGCAGGGCGCGCAGCCGGTCCGGGTCGCGCAGCATCAGGGTGAGCCGCTTGTACGAGGGCACCCGGCGGGCGAAGCCGATGGTGAGCACGTCGGGGTCGAGCACCGAGGAGACCCAGCCGAGTTCGGCCTCGCCGGCGCCGCGCTGGCGCCAGGAGTCGCGCAGCCGGCGGCGGGCCTCGTCGACCAGCTGGGCGCGCAGGCTGCGGCGCAGGTCCCAGATCTCGGTGTTGCCGATCCGCTCCAGGCCCGTCCAGCGCTTGGCGTCGCCGGTGGTCATGGCGTCCTCGGCGCGGTCGGCGCCGATCTCGGCGGCGCCGAGCCGCACGACCGCCGGGTCGATCCAGGTGGCGGCGTGGACGCCGTTGGTGACGGAGGTGATCGGCACCTCGGTGGCGTCGAAGCCGGGCCAGAGGCCGTTGAACATGGAGCGGCTGACCTCGCCGTGCAGGGTGGAGACCCCGTTGGCGCGCTGGGCGAGCCGCAGGCCCATGGCGGCCATGTTGAAGAGCTTCGGGTCCCCGCCGGGCCAGGTCTCGGCGCCGAGCGCGAGCACCGGCTCGACCGGGACGCCCGGCAGCGCGGCGTCGCCGCTGAAGTGGCGGGCGACCAGCTCGCGGTCGAAGCGGTCGATGCCGGCCGGGACGGGCGTGTGGGTGGTGAACAGGGTGCCGGCCCGGACGGACTCCAGGGCGGCGGCGAAGTCCAGGCCGACGCTGTCGGGGCCGGGTGAGCCGGTGGCGACCAGCTCGCGGATCCGTTCGACGCCGAGGAAGCCCGCGTGGCCCTCGTTGGTGTGGAACACCTCGGGGGCGGGGTGCCCGGTGAGCCGGCAGTAGGCGCGGACGGCGCGGACGCCGCCGATGCCGAGCAGCATCTCCTGGAGCAGCCGGTGTTCGCTGCCGCCGCCGTAGAGCCGGTCGGTGACGTCGCGCTCGGCGGGCGAGTTGGCCTCGATGTCGGAGTCGAGGAGCAGCAGCGGGACCCGTCCGACCTGGGCCTTCCAGATGTGCGCGGCGAGGGTGCGGCCGCCGGGCAGGGCGAGGTCGACCCGGCCGGGGGTGCCGTCGTCCTCCCGGAGCAGGCTGACCGCGAGTTCGTCCGGATCGAGCAGCGGGTAGCGCTCCTGCTGCCAGCCGTCCCGGTTGAGGGACTGCCGGAAGTAGCCGTGCCGGTAGAACAGGCCGACGCCGATGACCGGGACGCCGAGGTCGCTGGCGGCCTTGAGGTGGTCGCCGGCCAGGATGCCGAGCCCGCCGGAGTACTGGGGCAGCGCGGCGGCGATGCCGTACTCGGGGGAGAAGTAGGCGATGGCGGCGGGCGGCGGGGTGGCGCCGGCCTCCTGCTGGGCCTGGTACCAGCGCGGGCCGCTGAGGTACTCGCGCAGGTCGTCGGCGAGGTCGCCGAGTCTGCGCAGGAACCGCCGGTCGGCGGCGAGGGCGGCGAGCCGGGCGGCCGGGACCTCCCCGAGCAGCCGCACCGGGTCCTCGCCGGTCGCGGCCCAGACCTCCGGGTCCACGGACCGGAAGAGGTCCCTGGTCTCGGGGTGCCAGGACCAGCGCAGGTTGAGGGCCAGCTCGTGCAGCGGCTGGAGTTGTTCGGGCAGGACGGTGCGGACGGTGAATCTGCGGATTGCCTTCACGGCGTGAAGCGTAGCCGCGATGTCCGTCATGACAGTGCGTCAAGTGGGCTATTGGGCATCCGTTCGGCCTATTGATGAGATCGCATTCGGCGCATTGGTCTGCACGGGGGGCGCGCGCGGCGCACATTTCCGGGGTCCTGCGCTACCAATGCATGAACACTGCGGAACAGGTCCATTTCCGATGGCTCATCCGCTCAGGACAAAGCCCGAAACTACTGTCGTACCGCTGCAAAAGTCTTGTCCCCGGTGCGAGGATGACTCAAGGTCGTTGATGCTGCGGGGAGTGCGGCGGCGGGTGGCGTCCGCCTTGAAGCAGCACGTCCGAATCCTTTTCGCGTTGATCGTTCCCCTTCTTCTTAGCCCATTCGGCGCTCACCTCGCACCGACGCGTGTCCTCGTACTCGGCCTGCTCGTTCACGGGTCGACCGGGTCGCCCAGGGGCGTGCCCCCTGGAGGCGCGCGCCGGGACGCGCGCGGCTCCAGGGCCCCCCGTCGAGGGCTCGGCGGGCGCCGGGCAGGTTGCCGGGGACGGCGGCGCGGGCAGGCTTCCGGTCGCACGTCCTCCCCACCCAGCAGTCCTCCCGGTACTCCCCTGGCCCATCCCCGGCCCGCGGGAGCTGCCGCCGATCTCGGGCAGGAGTTTGACATGCACGGCGACACGCGGGACCAGTCCACACCGGTGGCCGACAGCCACGACGCAGCGGTCGCGGAATCCGCCGGACGGATGGATTCTGACACTCGGACGGATCCGGCGATGCCGGCGCCGCGGGCCGCCGGGGCGGTCCGCACCGAGCCGGCCGAAGCGGCCCGACAACCCGGGGTCGAAGAGGGCCGGACCGCGGCACCGCGCAGGCGCACCACCACCACGCGCCGCGCCGCCGCCACCGCGAAGGCCACCGCCGACGCCGCCGGGACCGCCGGGACCACCGCCGAGGGCGCCTCCGGCGCCGCGCCGCGCAAGGCCTCCGCCCGCAAGCCCGCCGCCCGCAAGACGACAGAGAGCGACACCGTGATCGGCCGCATCCCCGTCCTGGACGTCAGCCCCCTCGTCGACTCCGGCCGCCGCCCGGCCAAGGCCGTCGTCGGCGAGACCTTCCTGGTCACCGCGACCGTGTTCCGCGAGGGCCACGACGCCGTCAACGCCAACGTGGTGCTGCGCGACCCGCGCGGCCGCGGCGGCCCGTGGACGCCGATGCGCGAGCTGGCCGAGGGCACCGACCGCTGGGGCGCGCACGTCACCCCGACCGCGCCCGGCCGCTGGTCGTACCTGGTCGAGGCGTGGAGCGACCCGGTCGCCACCTGGCGCCGGACCGCCGCCGTGAAGCTGCCCGCCGGGATCGACACCGCGCTGGTCCTGGAGGACGGCGCCCGGCTGCTGGAGCAGGCCGCGGTCGGCGTGCCGAAGAAGGAGGGCCGCGCGCACGTGCTGGCGGCCGCCGACGCGCTGCGCGACCCCGGCCTGCCGCCGCTGTCCCGGCTGGCCGCCGCGCTCGCCCCCGAGGTGCTGGACCTGCTGTCCCGGTACCCGCTGCGCGAACTGCTCAGCGCCTCCCGCCCGCTGCCGCTCCAGGTGGACCGCGAGCGCGCGCTGTACGGCTCCTGGTACGAGTTCTTCCCCCGCTCGGAGGGTGCGGTGGTGGACCCGAGCGGCGTCGAGCCGCCGCGTTCGGGCACCCTGCGCACCGCCGCCGAGCGGCTGCCGGCCGTCGCCGCGATGGGCTTCGACGTGGTCTACCTGCCGCCGGTGCACCCGATCGGACGAGCCTTCCGCAAGGGGCCGGACAACGCCCTGACGGCCGGTCCGCACGACGTCGGCTCGCCCTGGGCGATCGGCTCCCCCGAGGGCGGCCACGACGCCGTCCACCCCGACCTCGGCACGATCGAGGACTTCGACCACTTCGTCGCCGAGGCCGAGGCCCTGCACCTGGAGGTGGCGCTGGACTTCGCCCTCCAGTGCTCCCCCGACCACCCGTGGGTGAACAAGCACCCGGAATGGTTCAGCCACCGCGCGGACGGCACCATCGCGTACGCCGAGAACCCGCCGAAGAAGTACCAGGACATCTATCCGATCAACTTCGACCAGGACATGGAAGGAATCGTCAAGGAAACCATCCGGATCCTCCGGTTCTGGATGTCCCACGGCGTTCGGATCTTCCGGGTCGACAACCCGCACACCAAACCCGTGGCGTTCTGGGAGAAGGTGCTCGCCGACATCGCCCGCACCGACCCGGACGTCGTGTTCCTGGCGGAGGCCTTCACCCGCCCCGCGATGATGCACACCCTGGGGAAGATCGGTTTCCACCAGTCGTACACGTACTTCACCTGGCGCACCACCAAGCCGGAACTCACCGAGTACCTCACCGAACTCACCGGTGACGCCGCCGCCTACATGCGGCCCAACTTCTTCGCCAACACCCCGGACATCCTGCACGGCTACCTCCAGCACGGCGGCCGCGCCGCGTTCGCGGTCCGCGCCGTGCTCGCCGCCACCCTCGCCCCCAGCTACGGCGTCTACGCCGGCTTCGAGCTGTACGAGGACGAGCCGGCCCACCCCGGCTCCGAGGAGTACCTGCACTCGGAGAAGTACGAGCTGCGCCCGCGCGACTGGACCCGCACCGACTCCCTCGCCCCGCTGCTCACCGTGCTGAACCGGCTGCGCCGGCGCCACCCGGCCCTCCAGCAGCTGCGCAACCTGCGCTTCCACCCCACCGACAACGACCAGGTGCTCGCCTACTCCAAGAGCGCGACCACCCCCGAGGGCCTCACCGACCAGGTCGTCACCGTGGTCAACCTCGACCCGCACCACGTCCAGGAGGCCACCGTCACCCTCGACGGCGACGGCCCGTACGCGGTGCACGACGAGCTCACCGGCGCCGTCTACACCTGGGGCCGGCACAACTACGTCCGGCTCGATCCCTCAGCCGAGCCGGCTCACCTCCTCACGGTTCGGAGGAACCCAGCGTGACTGTGAACGAGCCCGTCCCCGACACCTTCCCGGAGACCTCGAAGAAGAACCTGGACCCGGAGTGGTTCAAGCGTGCGGTCTTCTACGAGGTGCTGGTGCGGTCCTTCCAGGACAGCAACGGCGACGGGGTCGGGGACCTGAAGGGGCTCACCACCAAACTCGACTACCTGCAGTGGCTCGGGGTCGACTGCCTCTGGCTCCCGCCGTTCTTCGCCTCGCCGCTGCGCGACGGCGGGTACGACGTGGCCGACTACAAGTCGGTGCTGCCGGAGTTCGGCGACCTCGCCGACTTCATGGAGTTCGTCGACGCCGCGCACGCCCGCGGCATGCGCGTGATCATCGACTTCGTCATGAACCACACCAGCGACCAGCACCCGTGGTTCCAGGCCTCCCGGACGGACCCGGACGGCCCGTACGGCGACTTCTACATGTGGGCCGACGACGACAAGCAGTACCCGGACGCCCGGATCATCTTCGTCGACACCGAGACCTCCAACTGGACCTACGACCCGGTCCGCAAGCAGTACTTCTGGCACCGGTTCTTCTCCCACCAGCCGGACCTCAACTACGACAACCCCCGCGTCCAGCAGGAGATGATCGCCGGACTGCGGTTCTGGCTCGACCTCGGCATCGACGGCTTCCGGCTGGACGCGGTGCCGTACCTGTTCGCCCGCGAGGGCACCAACTGCGAGAACCTGCCGGAGACCCACGAGTTCCTCCAGCGGGTCCGCAAGGAGATCGACGCCGACTACCCCGACACCGTGCTGCTGGCCGAGGCCAACCAGTGGCCCGAGGACGTCGTCGACTACTTCGGCGACTTCACCGCGGGCGGCGACGAGTGCCACATGGCGTTCCACTTCCCGGTGATGCCCCGGATCTTCATGGCCGTGCGGCGGGAGTCCCGCTACCCGGTGTCGGAGATCCTCAGCAAGACCCCGCAGATCCCCGGCGGCTGCCAGTGGGGCATCTTCCTGCGCAACCACGACGAGCTGACCCTGGAGATGGTCACCGACGAGGAGCGCGACTACATGTACGCGGAGTACGCCAAGGACCCCCGGATGCGCGCCAACGTGGGCATCCGCCGCCGGCTCGCCCCGCTGCTGGAGAACGACCGCAACCAGATCGAGCTGTTCACCGCCCTGCTGTTCTCGCTGCCCGGCTCGCCGGTCCTCTACTACGGGGACGAGATCGGCATGGGCGACAACATCTGGCTCGGCGACCGGGACGGCGTGCGCACGCCGATGCAGTGGACCCCGGACCGCAACGCGGGTTTCTCCTCCGCCGACCCGGGCAGGCTCAGTCTGCCGCCCATCATGGACCCGGTGTACGGCTACCAGGTGACCAACGTCGAGGCACAGCAGAGCAGTTCGAGTTCGCTGCTGCACTGGACGCGTCGCATGATCGAGATCCGCAAGCTCAATCCGGCGTTCGGCCTCGGCACGTACACCGAACTGCCCTCCAGCAACCCCGCCGTGCTGGCCTTCGTGCGCGAACACGAGGGGGACCTGGTCATGTGCGTGAACAACTTCTCGCGGTTCGCGCAGCCGACCGAGCTGGATCTGCGGCAGTACGGCGGACGGTACCCGGTCGAGCTGATCGGCGGGGTGCGCTTCCCCTCCATCGGCGAGTGGCCCTACCTGCTCACGCTGGCCGGCCACGGCTTCTACTGGTTCCAGCTCCGGCAGCCGCCGCGACTGAGCGGGACCAGGCGCTCGAAGTAACGATCCGCCACACCCTGCCCCACAGCACCACCAGACCCTCCGGGGGCGCGAGTTGAACCCCTGCGCCCCCGGAGTTCTCTGCACCGCCGCGTACGGAGAACAGCCCAACGGCCACCCACACGAAGGCGTGACACCTGAGCCCCGCTCGCGTGCCGCCGCCGCCGCGCCGCCGAAATCCGGAAGACTGACGGACCCGGCCAGACCCGTCGGGCAGTCCGCCCGCTTCCGGGGAAAGGGAGTCATGTCCGAAACCTCCCGTTCTCAAGCCCATGTGCAGCAGGACGCCCCCGCCGACCCCGCCGCACCGGCGGGCGCGCGGAGCACCGGGGCCCGGAGAACCGCCCTGGGGGTCAGCGAACTCGTCCAGGCCGCGCTGCCGCTGATCGCCGAGTGGCTCCCCACCCAGCGGTGGTACGCCGGAAAGGGACGGCCCATCACCGGCCTCACCCCGATGGTCGGAACCCCGCTCCAGGTCGGCGACCCCGCCCTGCTGCACCTGCTGCTGCGGGTCGAGCACGCCACCACGGCCGGCGCCCCGCACGGCGACATCTACCAACTCCTGCTCGGCATCCGCTCGGAGGGGCCCGCGGACATCGAGCCCAGCGCCGTGCTCGGCCGGCTCAGCCAGGGCCCGTACGACGGCGCGGCGCTCTACGACGCCGTCCACGACCCCGAACTCACCGGGCGGCTGCTGGAACACCTCGCCACCGGCGACCGGTTCGGCTCGCTGTCCTTCCGCCGGACCCCCGGCTCCGGGCTCCCCGCCAACCTCCCGGGCCGCGCCTCCACCGCCGAGCAGTCCAACAGCTCGGTCATCTACGGCACCTCGTACATCCTCAAGCTGTTCCGCCGCATCCACCCCGGCACCAACCCCGACCTCGAACTCTCCCTCGCCCTCTCCCGGGCCGGCTCCACCCGGATCCCCCGGGTCGCCGCCTGGTTCGAGAGCCGGCTGGAACGCGCCGAACCCGCCACCCTCGGGCTGCTCCAGCGCTACCTGCCGGACGCCGAGGACGGCTGGGAGCTCGCCCTCGACCAGGTCGGCCGGCTCAAGGGCGACCCCTCCCCCGGCAACTTCGCCATCGAGGCCCACCGGCTCGGCCGGGCCACCGCCGAAGTCCACCGGGTCCTGGCCCGCTCGATGCCGGTCGCCCGGCTCGACCGCGCCCAGACCAGCCGGCTCGCCACCACCATGGCCGACCGGCTGGACAGCGCCGTCGCCGCCGTCCCCGGCCTGCTGCGCTACCGGGCCGCACTGCGCACCGCCTTCCAGCAACTCGCCGACGCCCACCCCGACGGCCTGCCCGTCCAGCGCATCCACGGCGACCTGCACCTCGGACAGGCCATGCGCACCCCGCACGGCTGGGTGCTGCTGGACTTCGAGGGCGAACCCGCCAAGTCCGTCAACGAACGCCGCGAACCCCAGCCCGCGCTGCGCGACGTCGCCGCCATGCTCCGCTCCTTCGACTACGCGGCCGCCCACCTGCTGGCCGGCGGCCCGGTCGACCCGGAGCTCGCCCACCTCGCCGCCGCCTGGGCCCAGCGCAACCGCACCGCCTTCTGCGCCGGCTACACCGCCGGCGGCGGCGCCGACCCGGCGGCCTCACCGGAGCTGATGCGGGCCCTGGAGATCGACAAGGCGGTGTACGAGGTCGTGTACGAGGCCCGGCACCGGCCGAGCTGGCTGCCGATCCCGCTCGCCGCGATCAACCGGCTCGCCCTCACCGTCTGACCGCCCCGGCCCCGCCCGCACCCCCTGCCCTGCCCGCCCCCCTGCCCCACCCGCACCCCCGGTTCCGCCGCCCTGGAGTTAGCCCACCCCCCGTCGCAGGAGGACCCAGCCGTGACGCCGCTCGACCCGCCCGGCCGCACCACCCGCCCCGTCCCGGCCACCTTCCTGGCCGGCCCGGACTCGCCCCGGCCCGAGCCCGTCCCGGCCGAGGAGTCCGCGCCGGGCGGCGAACCCGCCCCGACCGAGGAGTCCGTACCGGTCACGCAGTCCACCCCGGTCACGGCTCCGCCCACGGCCTCGCTGCGCCTGCCCGAGGCGCCGCTGCCGCCGTCCGAGGTGGACCGGCTGGTCGGCGGGCAGCACCACGACCCGCACGCCCTGCTCGGCGCGCACCCGGTGCACGGCGGCACCGCGATCCGGGTGCTGCGCCCGTTCGCCGAGCGGGTGGTCGTCGAGACCACCCAGGGACCGGCCGAACTCACCCACCAGCAGGGCGGGTTGTTCACCGGGCTGGTGGCCGGCGCCGACGCCGTGGACTACCGGCTGCTGGTGACCTACCCCGGCGGCGAGCCGCTGGCCCAGCACGACGGCTACCGCACCCCGCCCACCCTCGGCGAACTCGACCTGCACCTGATCTCCGAAGGCCGGCACGAACAGCTGTGGCAGGCCCTCGGCTCGCACGTGCGCACCGTCGACGGCGTCGCCGGCACCGCCTTCGCGGTCTGGGCGCCGAACGCCGTCGGCGTCCGGCTGATCGGCGACTTCAACCACTGGGACGGCACCGGGCACCCGATGCGCTCGCTCGGCTCGTCCGGCATCTGGGAGCTCTTCGTCCCGGGCCTCGCCGAGGGCGCCGCGTACAAGTACGAGATCCACACCCGACAGGGCTGGGTGCTCGACAAGGCCGACCCGCTCGCCCGGGCCGCCCAGTGCCCGCCCGCCACCGCCTCGGTGGTCACCTCCTCCGACTACCGCTGGCAGGACGGCGAGTGGATGGCCCGCCGGGCCCGCGCCGCGCACCACCGGGCGCCGATGTCCGTCTACGAGCTGCACCTAGCCTCCTGGCGGCCCGACCTCACCGGCTACCGCGCCATCGCCGAGGAACTGCCGCGCTACCTCAAGGAGTTGAACTTCACCCACGTGGAGTTCATGCCGGTCATGGAGCACCCCTTCGGCGGCTCCTGGGGCTACCAGGTGTCCGGCTACTACGCCCCCACCGCCCGGCTCGGCAGCCCCGACGACTTCCGCCACCTGGTCGACACCCTGCACCGGCACGGCATCGGCGTGATCGTCGACTGGGTGCCCGCCCACTTCCCCAAGGACGCCTTCGCACTCGCCCGCTTCGACGGCGAGCCGCTGTACGAGCCGGCCGACCCGCTGCGCGCCGAACACCCCGACTGGGGAACCCTGGAGTTCGACTACGGCCGCACGGAGGTGCGCAACTTCCTCGTCGCCAACGCGGTCTACTGGTGCGAGGAGTTCCACATCGACGGCCTGCGGGTGGACGCCGTCGCCTCCATGCTCTACCTCGACTACTCCCGCGAGGGCGGCGCCTGGACGCCCAACCAGCACGGCGGCCGGGAGAACCCGGACGCGGCCGCGTTCCTCCAGGAGATGAACGCCACCGTCTACCGGCGCTGCCCCGGCGTGGTCACCATCGCCGAGGAGTCCACCGCCTGGGACGGCGTCACCCGCCCGACCGACGCCGGCGGCCTCGGCTTCGGGCTCAAGTGGAACATGGGCTGGATGCACGACTCGCTGGTCTACATGTCCAAGGAGCCGGTGCACCGCAAGTTCCACCACAACGAGATCACCTTCTCGATGGTGTACGCCTACTCGGAGAACTACGTCCTGCCGATCTCGCACGACGAGGTGGTGCACGGCAAGCAGGCGCTGGTCTCCAAGATGCCCGGCGACTGGTGGCAGCAGCGCGCCAACCACCGCGCCTACCTGGGCTTCATGTGGTCCCACCCGGGCAAGCAACTGCTCTTCATGGGACAGGAGTTCGCCCAGGGCGCGGAATGGGACCACGAGCAGGGCCCGCAGTGGTGGGTGCTCGACGAGCAGTGGCCCGCCCACCAGGACCACCGCGGCGTCCGCCGGCTGGTCCGCGACCTCAACCGGCACTACCTGGACACCCCCGCCCTCTGGGAGCGGGACACCACCCCGGACGGCTTCCGCTGGCTCGACGGCGGCGCCGCCGAGGACAACCTGCTCTCCTTCGTCCGGTACGCGGCCGACGGCTCGCCGCTGGTCGCGGTCTGCAACTTCTCCCCCGTCGTCCGGCACGGCCACCGGATCGGCCTGCCCGACCTGGACGGCCGCGACCATCTGTGGGAGGAACTGCTCAACACCGACGCCGAGGCCTACGGCGGCGGCGGCATCGGCAACTCCCACCCGGTCAAGGCCGAACCGACCCCCTGGCACGACCAGCCCCGCTCCGCCGAACTGGTCCTCCCCCCGCTCGCCACCCTCTGGCTCCGCCCGGCCCGCTGAGGGCCTGAGCACCAGAGCACCGAGCACCGGAGCGTCCGAGCGCCTGCCCGGCCGGGCAGGCGCTCAGCGCGGTGCCGACACCGGGAAGCCGAGGTCCGCCGCGGCCCTGCCCAGCTCGCGGTCGTAGGTGATGAACTCGGTCAGCTCCGTGCGGAACGGGTCCGCGCTGGCCAGGTGCAACGCGTCCAGCGAGCCGAGGCGCGGAGTGCGGTAGGAGAGCGCCCGGGCGAGCACCGCGCTGCTGAGGTCGACCTGGTGGCTGCCCCGGAGCGCCTGGTCCACGTAGTAGGGGACCTGCTGGTGGGCCAGGCCCGCGCGGAGCAGGGTGCGGGTGATCTCCAGCCGGGCCAGCGCGCTGGTGATCAGCTCGGTCCCGGCGGGCAGCGCCTGCCGCCACGCCCGCAGTGCGGCCGTCTCGGGCTCCGGCTTGATGAACTTCAGCAACGCGCAGGAGTCGAGGTAGATCAACGGTTCCGCTCCCGTTCGCGGTCTTCCACCAGGACGTCCGAGAGGCTGCCGATCTCCGGCAACAGGTCGAGGGCCAGCTCGGGCATGCCCTCCTCGGCGGGCGGGGTGACCTCGCCGGCCGCGACCATGCGTTCGAGGGTCGTCGCCGGGGGCTCCTCCGGCACGAGTCTCAGCACGGGCCGCCCGCGGTCGGTGACGACGATCGTCGCGCCGGCCCGGACCCGCGCGACCGCCTTCGACGGGTTCTGGTTCAGCTCACGCAGTCCCATGGTCTCCATGCCCTCCAATGTAACTACGTCATGTAGGTACATCAAGGGCGGGCGGCAGCGCAAACCCCGCGCCCAGGACGTTCAGCCCTTGCCCCGGCTCGGCCGCTCTGCTCGCGGACGTCCGTTCGTGGTGCGAAGGTATGGTCGATATGGCCATATTCCGAGACGACGGGACGGAGACACCCACGTGGCGCGCAGCGTGTACGTGACCGGTATCGACCGGGGGGACGGCCGGCAGGCGGTCGAACTCGGGGTCATGGAACTGCTCACCCGCCAGGTGGACCGGGTCGGGGTGTTCCGGCCGCTGGTGCACGCGCACGCGGGGGCGGCTCCCGGCCGCCGGACCGGGGGCGAGCCGGGCTCGGACCACGTGGTGGAGCTGCTGCGCGGCCGGTACCGGATCGACCTGCCGAGTTCCGAGCTGTACGGGCTCAGCTACGAGGAGGCCGCCGCGCTGCAGGCCGCCCGGGGGCAGGACGAGCTGGTCTCCGCCCTGGTCGACCGCTTCCGCGCGCTGGAGCGGCGCTGCCAGGCGGTGCTGGTGCTCGGCACCGACTTCGCCGACACCAACATCCCGGACGAGCTGGCCTTCAACGCCCGGCTGGCCAACGAGTTCGGCGCCGCCGTGCTGCCGGTGGTCGGCGGGCACGCCGAGGACCCGGAGGCCGTCATCGCCGAGGTCCGCAACGCCCACCGGGCGTTCACCGACCTGGGCTGCGAGACCCTGGCGATGATCGCCAACCGGGTCGCCCCGGGCGCCAAGCAGCGGATCCAGCGCAAGCTCACCGAGAAGCTGCCGATCCCCGCCTACGTCATCCCGGAGGAGCCGGCGCTGGCCGCGCCGACCGTCGCCCAGCTGGTCGAGACGACCGGCGCCGAGGTCCTGCTCGGGGACGCCGCAGGCCTGGCCCGGGACGTCCGCGGCTTCGTCTTCGGCGGCGCCATGCTGCCCACCTTCCTGGACGCCCTGACCGAGGGCGCCCTGGTCGTCACCCCCGGGGACCGCGCCGACCTGGTGATCGGCTCGCTGGCCGCGCACGCCGCCGGCGCCCCGCCGATCGCCGGCGTGCTGCTGACGCTCGGCCAGCACCCCGGCCCGAACGTGATGGCGCTGGCCGCCCGGCTCGCCCCCGGCACCCCTGTCGCGGTCGTCCCGGAGGGCAGCTGGCCGACCGCCGCGACCCTCACCCACCTGGAGGGCAAGCTCACCGCGGCCAGTCCGCGGAAGGCCGAGATCGCCCTCGGACTGTTCGAACTGCACGTCGACACGGCCGAGTTGACCAACCTGATCGAGGTCGGCCGGTCCGAGCGCGTCACCCCGATGATGTTCGAGCACGAGCTGCTGGAGCGGGCCCGGGCGAGCCGGCGGCACGTCGTCCTGCCGGAGGGCACCGAGGAGCGGGTGCTGCGCGCGGCCGAGATCCTGCTGCGCCGCAACATCTGCGACCTCACCCTGCTCGGCGAGGCCGACGCGGTGCGCCGCAAGGCCGCGGGCCTCGGCATCGACCTCCCGCAGGAACAGCCCGGCACCGACCGCGCCCAGGTCCGGATCGTCGACCCGACCACCAGCCCGCTGCGCCGCCAGTTCGCCGAGCTGTACGCCCGGCTGCGCGCCCACAAGGGGATGACCGTCGAGCTGGCGCTGGACGTGGTCACCGACGTCTCGTACTTCGGCACCCTGATGGTCCAGGAGGGCATCGCGGACGGCATGGTCTCCGGCGCGGTGCACTCCACCGCCGCGACCATCCGGCCCGCCTTCGAGGTGATCAAGACCTCGCCGGGCGCGGCCATCGTGTCGAGTGTCTTCTTCATGTGCCTGGCCGACAAGGTGCTGGTGTACGGCGACTGCGCGGTCAACCCCGACCCGGACGCCCAGCAGCTGGCCGACATCGCGATCCAGTCCGCCGCCACCGCCGCCCAGTTCGGGGTGGAGCCGCGGGTCGCGATGCTCTCGTACTCGACCGGCACCTCCGGGTCCGGCGCGGACGTCGACAAGGTCCGCAAGGCCACCGAGCTGGTCCGCGAGCTGCGGCCGGACATCCTGGTCGAGGGCCCGATCCAGTACGACGCGGCGGTGGACGCCCACGTCGCGGCCACCAAGCTGCCGGGCTCCGCGGTGGCGGGCCGGGCGACCGTGCTGATCTTCCCGGACCTCAACACCGGCAACAACACCTACAAGGCGGTCCAGCGCTCGGCGGGCGCGGTGGCGGTCGGCCCCGTCCTCCAGGGCCTGCGCAAGCCCGTCAACGACCTCTCGCGCGGCGCGCTGGTCCAGGACATCGTCAACACCGTCGCGATCACCGCCATCCAGGCCCAGGACGACAAGGAGTCGAAGGCATGAGCGATGGAACGCGCGTTCTCGTGCTGAACGCCGGCTCCTCGTCGGTGAAGTACCAGCTGATCGACATGCTGGACGGCGCCCGGCTGGCCTCCGGCCTGGTGGAGCGGATCGGCGAGCCCGGCGGGCGGCTGGTGCACACCCCGCACTCGGGCGGGCCGCGCGAGCTGCCGCAGCTCTTCCCGGACCACTCCGCCGCCCTGAAGGCCGTCGCCGAGGAGCTGGCCGCCGACGGCCTCGGGCTGGACTCCCCCGAGCTGGCCGCGATCGGCCACCGGGTGGTGCACGGCGGCAAGCGGTTCACCGAGCCGACCGTCGTCACCGACGACGTGCTCAAGGAGATCCGCCGGCTGATCCCGGTCGCGCCGCTGCACAACCCGGCCAACATCACCGGCATCGAGGTGGCCCGCGCGCTGCGCCCGGACCTCCCCCAGGTGGCCGTGTTCGACACCGCCTTCCACGCCTCGATGCCCGAGTTCTCGGCCCGGTACGCGATCGACAAGGCCGTGGCCGACGAGCACCGGGTGCGCCGCTACGGCTTCCACGGCACCTCGCACCAGTACGTCTCGCGGGCCACCGCCCGGCTGCTCGGCAAGGACCCGGCCGAGGTGAACGTGATCGTGCTGCACCTGGGCAACGGCGCCTCCGCCTCGGCGGTCGCCGGCGGTCGCTGCCTGGACACCTCGATGGGCCTGACCCCGCTGGAGGGCCTGGTCATGGGCACCCGCTCGGGCGACATCGACGCCGGCGTGGTGTTCCACCTGCACCGGGTGGGCGGGCTGTCGATCGACGAGATCGACGACCTGCTCAACCGCCGCAGCGGTCTGCGCGGCCTGTGCGGCGACAACGACATGCGCGAGATCATGCGCCGGGCCGGGGCCGGGGACGCCGACGCGAAGCTCGCCTTCGACGCGTACATCCACCGGCTGCGCAAGTACATCGGCGGCTACTACGCCGTGCTCGGCCGGGTGGACGCGATCGCGTTCACCGCGGGTGTCGGGGAGAACGCGGCGCCGGTGCGCGCGGCGGCCACCGCCGGGCTGGACGAACTGGGCATCGCGGTCGACCCCGAGCTGAACTCGGTGCGCTCCGGCGAGGCCCGGATCATCTCGCCCGCGTACGCCCGGGTGGCGGTCGCCGTGGTGCCCACCGACGAGGAACTGGAGATCGCCCGGCAGGCCTTCGCCCTGGTGCACCGGCGGCCCGGGGAGTGACCGGCCGCCGTCTCGCCCCTCGGAATCCTTCGTCGGCGATCCCTCACGATTCGTGCCGAATGCACCTATAACACGAACGGATAGACTGATCCATATGCGCCGAGCGAAAATTGTCTGCACCCTGGGTCCGGCGACGGACTCCTACGAACAGCTGAAGGCCATCGTCGAGGCGGGCATGAACGTCGCCCGACTGAACATGAGCCACGGCAACCACGCGGACCACGAGGAGCGGTACCGCAAGGTCCGCCAGGTCTCGGAGGACACCGGCAAGGCCATCGGCGTCCTGGCCGACCTCCAGGGTCCCAAGATCCGTCTGGCGACCTTCGCCAACGGCCCGGTGACCGTCGACAACGGCGACGAGTTCACCATCACCACCGAGGACGTCCCCGGTGACCAGCACATCTGCGGCACCACCTACAAGGGCCTGCCCGGCGACGTCAAGCCCGGCGACCCGATCCTGATCAACGACGGCGTCATCGCCCTGGAGGTCGTCAGCGTCGACGGCCCGCGGGTGAAGACCGTGGTGATCGAGGGCGGCGTGCTCTCGAACAACAAGGGCATCAACCTGCCCGGCGCGGCCGTGAACGTGCCCGCCCTGTCCGAGAAGGACAAGGACGACCTGCGCTTCGCGCTGCGCCTGGGCGTCGACATGATCGCCCTGTCCTTCGTCCGCAACGCGGACGACATCAAGGACGTCCACGAGGTCATGGACGAGGTCGGCATCCGCGTGCCGGTCATCGCCAAGATCGAGAAGCCGCAGGCCGTCGAGGCCATGGAGGAGATCGTCCTCGCCTTCGACGCCATCATGGTCGCCCGCGGCGACCTGGCCGTCGAGTACCCGCTGGAGCGGGTGCCGCTGGTCCAGAAGCAGCTGATCACGCTGGCCCGCCGCAACGCCAAGCCCGTCATCGTCGCCACCCAGATGATGGAGTCGATGATCCACGCCTCGCGCCCCACCCGCGCCGAGGTCTCCGACGTCGCCAACGCCATCCTGGACGGCACCGACGCGGTCATGCTGTCCGCCGAGTCGAGCGTCGGCAAGTACCCGATCGAGACCGTCCGCACCATGAGCCGGATCGCCGAGAAGGCCGAGGAGGAGCTGCTGTCCCAGGGCCTCCAGCCGCTCAACCCGGGCCGCAAGCCGCGCACCCAGGGCGGCTCGATCGCCCGCGCCGCGTGCGAGCTGGGCGACTTCCTGAACGGCCAGGCGCTGGTCGCGTTCACCAAGTCCGGTGACACCGCCCGCCGCCTGTCCCGCTACCGTTCGCCGATCCCGGTGGTCGCGTTCACCCCGGACGTCGCCACCCGCAACCAGCTCTCGCTGAGCTGGGGCGTCGAGGCGCACGTCACCGAGCAGGTCGGGTCCACCGACGAGATGGTCGCCCAGGTCGACCGGGAGCTGCTGCGCATGGGCAAGCTCGCCGAGGGCGCGACCGTCATCGTCACCGCCGGCTCGCCCCCCGGCATCCCCGGCAACACCAACATGGTCCAGGTGCACCACCTGGGCACCCGGGGCGAGTAGCACCAACCCCCTGGCACCGACGCCCGTGGGGCGGTCCTCCGTTGGAGGGCCGCCCCACGGGCGTTCTCGCGACGTCGCCGCCGCCGTGGCGCGGCTGCCGGTCGCCTACTTGTCGCTGTAGGGCGCGTCGTCGTTGAACAGGCGCATGCCGGGGATGGTCAGCGTGCCGCCGAACTGGCCAGCCTGCTTGGCGGTGACCCCGGTCAGCTCCAGGTCCAGCGGGATCGGGATCGAGCCGATCAGGTCGTACAGCCAGCGCGGCAGGGTGTCCGGGGTGAGGGTGATCTCGCCCAGGTCGATCGGGATCGGCAGGCCGAGCACCTTGGAGAGGTGGCCGGACAGCCGCTCCACGTACATCGTGACCGGGCCCTTGCGCATGGTCGAGGTCGAGCCGGGGGCGCCCTTCACGTGGAAGGTCTTGCCGTTGCCCTGCAACGTCGACATGTCGAGGTTGTCGATGTCGACGCTGTCCACCACGAACTTCAGCACCCGCTTGGTGCCGGTCGGGGTCCGCACGTCGTAGACGCCGTGGAAGGCCGCGCCGTGCAGTGCCAGCCGGCTGGTCGCCAGCGTCCAGTTCTGCTGCGGGACGACGTCCCCGGTGGCGGGCGCGCCGGCGGTCAGGCCGCGGGTGTCCACCGCGCAGTTGGGGTTGGCGGTCGGCGAGGAGGACGGGGTGTCGGCGGCGGACGGGGTGGCGGGGGCCGTCCTCGGGCTCGCCTTGCCGCTCGGCTTCCCCGTGGTGGCGCCGGCCGGGCCACCGGCGGCGGGGGCCGGCGCGGCGGGCGAGGCCTGGTCGCCCGCCGGGGTCTGCTCGCCGCTGTGGGCGGCGGGCGGCGCGGTGCCGGGCTGGGTGTCGGCCGGGGCCCCGGTCGTCGGGGCCTGCGGCTGGGCCGGCGTCCCGGCGCGCGGGGCCGGGGCGGCCGGCGCGGGGGCCTGGGTGGTCTCCGGCGCGGGGGCGCCGGTCGACTTGGCGCTCGGCGTCGGGCTCGGTGAACCACCCGGCTCCAGCAGGTGGTCGACGCCGCCGAGGACGTCGCCGATCAGCCCGGCCTGGTGGACCGTGTCCGAACCGCCGGGGGCGGCGGAGCGGGCGGCCGGCGGCGTGGTCGCCGGGGTGGTGGCCGTGCCGGTCGGGGCGCCGGTCGGCGTCGTGCCGGCGCTCGGCGTACCGGCCGGCGCGGAGGGCTGCTGGGTGGGAGCGGCGGTCGGCGTCTGGGTGGGGATCGCGCTCGGCCCCGTCGAGGGCGCCGTCGAGGGAACGGTGGAAGGCGCCGTGGACGGACCGGGCGGCGGCTCGGGCAGCTCGCTCTTGGGGACGGGCGTCTCCAGCGGCGCGACGTCCGGCACGGTGGCGGGCGCGGTCCCGCAGGGCTTGCCCGCCGTGGACTCGGCGACGGCCGGGTTGGGGGTGTACGCGGCGGCCATCAGCAGCGCCGTCGGCACCGCGGCCATCGCCAGCGCGCGGCCTCTCAGCCGGACCCGGACGGGCGTGCGCGGCGCCGCGTGTCGACCGGCGCGCTGCGGTTGGTCATCCGACGCGCTCACCGCGCCTCCTTCGGGTCCACGGCGGCGGCCTGCTCGTTCGACGCGGCCTGTGCGGGCAGCTTCGCGGTGGGCGCTTCGGCCGCCGCGGGCTCGGTGGCGACGTTCGCGGCGACGGCGGCCTCGGAGACAGGTGCTTCGGAGACAGGTGTTGCGGAGGCAGGTGCCTCAGCAGCGGGGGCCTCGGTGGCGACGCTCGCGGCGACGGCGGTCTTGGCCGCCTTCGGCTCCGGCAGCGGCGCCCAGGACGCCATCAGACCGCCGCCGATCAGCCCCGGCAGCAGCGCCAGGCCGAACCCGGCCAGGTTGGAGACCGGGATCGAGACCAGCGTCAGCAGGGTGGTGGCGACCCCCGCGAAGACCCGCACGGTCGGCTGGAACCACGCGGTCAGCCCGAGCACGATCAGCAGCACGCCGATGATCAGCGATCCGGCGCCCGCCGTGGTGGCCATGGCCACCGTCATGCCGCCCAACGAGAGCTTGGCGTACGGGAAGTACATGATCGGGACGCCGGCGATCATGGCCAGCAGGCCGCCGTAGTACGGCCGCGTCCGACGGAAGGTACGGAACACCCGGCGCAGCCACTGGACGGGGTTCTCGTGCTCGGCGGGCCGGAATGAGGCAAGGGCGCTGGACACGGTGCAGCTCCTCGATGGTGTGAACGAGGGATGGACGAGACACGGGATCCGGCGACGGCGCGCGCGCCGCCACCGGTCCCACAGGTGCCGTCGGGGCGGCGGACCGGGCCCGGTCCGCCGCCCGTCAAAGGCCTAGTAGCACTCGCCGGTGCCGTCGGTGTGCAGCGCGAGCTTCAGGCCGGGGAGCTTGAAGGTGCCGGCCGAGGTGGCCCAGGCGGTCTGCTGCACGTTGTACAGGTCGGCCTTGTCGGCGGCCTGGGCGAAGCCGGTCGCGCCGGACGGCAGGCCGCCGAGCTTGGACTTCCAGCCCTGGGTGGCCTCGCCCTTGAGGGTCGAGGCGTCCTGGCCGATGTTGATGTTGGTGAACTCGGCGTCCGCGTTCAGCTGGTCGAGGTCGATCAGCAGGTTCTTGGCGTAGACCTGCTTCTTGACGTCGTCGCTGTTGCCCGCCTCCAGGCGAAGGATGATCTTGGGCAGCTTCCACGGCAGGCCGGGGATGACGTTGGGGTCGGTCACCACCGACTGGCAGAGGCCCTTGATGGTGGCCTCGTCGAAGGCCGAGACGGCGACCGGGTGCGGAGTGCCGTTCACCTCGGCGTCGATCGAGCCGAACTGGGCGAAGTTCTTGCCGTGCAGCTCCGGCGTGGTGACCTTGAAGCTCTGGCCGGAGACGCTGAACGAAGCCGCCAGCGCGTTGTTGGCCATTGCGGCGCCGACCATCGCGGTGGCCGCGATGCTCGGCACCATCACCAGGGCGAAGCGCTTCCAGCGGGTCTTGCCGTAGGTCTGGGACATGCGAGTCCTCCTTCTAGGACGTACATCTCCGGCTCCCCGGCGGCGCGCCCGCGCCGGTGGGGGACTGGGATGGGAGAGAGCTACGTCCTCGGTAGCGGAGAGCGCCTTGGGCGTCGTCGGACGCGGGAGCGGCCGGCACACAGCGGCACTCCCGTCCCTCCACCGGCCGTCCTTGCGGGGCGGCGGGCAGGACCGACGACATCGGCGATCACCCCCGAGCGACAACCAGCGACCGCGCAGGGCCGCGCGGCCGGTCGAAGGACAGGAACCGCCGTGGGACCGCGGATACCCCCCTGCCCTCCCTACCGCCGACCGGGGTCGGCGGATCACCCGGTGGGGATCCCGTGCTCCACGTGGCCGACCGGATCGGAGGGTGTGCCGACCGGATCGGAGGGTGTGGAGTCAGGGACCGGGCGTCGCCGATCGTGCTCGAATCCCGGGCGAAGCACAAGAGGTTCCTTACTGACGGGTAATGCAACACCCGACGGCGTTGACCGTGAAATCGGCGTGCCGTGCACCGTGTGTGACGTCTTGAAGGAAACGTGACGAAGAAATCCGCCGGAAACATGAACGAAACACCCGTGGACAGTCACCAAGTGTGACTGTCCACGGGTGTTGTCAAGATTTGGTAAACCTCTGTCCGGTTGACCGGATTGTCGCCAAATCACCCGGCGACACCGCAGGTCATCCGACGTGCCAGGACCCGCCCGGGACGGGCCGGGCCCGGACCGGAGGAGGCGTCAGAACAGCACGCGCGCCAGCGCGGTGCGGGCCGCGGTGACCCGCGGGTCCTCCGGGCCGATCACCTCGAACAGCTCCAGCAGGCGCAGCCGGGCGGCGTCCCGGTCCTCGCCGGCGGTCCGGCCGACGGTGTCCACCAGCCGGCCGAAGGCGTCCTCGACGTGACCGCCCACCAGGTCCAGGTCGGCCGCCCGCAGCTGGGCCTCGACGTCCTTCGGGTCGGCCGCGGCCGCGGCGCGGACGGCCTGCGGGTCCACGCTCTCGATCCGCTGCAGCAGTTCGGCCTGGGCGAGGCCCAGCCTGGCCTCGGTGTTGCCCGGCTGGTCGGCCAGCACGTTCCGGTAGGCCTGGACGGCGCCGCCCAGGTCGCCGCTGTCCAGCGCGTCGTGCGCGGCGGCCAGGGCCGGGTCCTCCGGCCGCTGCGGGGCGGCGTCCGGCGCCTCGCCCGGGGCCCCGGCGCCGCCGACCACGCCGAAGCGCTGCTCGGCGACCAGGATCAGCTGGTCCAGCACCTTGCGGACGTTGGCCGCGCTCTCCGCGCCCTGGAACAGCGGCACCAGCTGGCCGGCCACCACGGCCATCACGGCCGGGATGCCCTGGATGCCGAACTGCTGGGAGATCAGCGGGTTGGCGTCCACGTCGATCTTGGCGAGCACGAACCGGCCGGCGTACTCCTCGGCCAGGCCCTCCAGGATCGGGCTGAGCTGCTTGCAGGGGCCGCACCACTCGGCCCAGAAGTCGATGACGACCGGCACTTCGGTGGAGCGCTGGACGACCTCGGCCTCGAAGGTGTCCTCGGTGACATCGATGACGAGCGCGTAGGCGGACTGCGCGGGGGCGACTCCGGCCGCTTCGTCGGCGGCCGCCTGGCGGGCCCGCTCGACCCGGGCCTGCTCGGCCTTCTGGGCAGCCTCGCCGGCTGCCTTCACTGCGGCGAGGTCGACCGCACCGCGCAGGGCGGAGCTGTTGAGACGCGAATTCCGTGGCTGCATGGCACCATCCTCCCCCGTCCGCGCCGCCTGCGGGCAACCAACCTCGGGAAAGTCGCCCCGCACGGGCCGTGCGGCGCGGATTCCCGGGCGCGGTGGCCCTCCCCCGGTAGCCTGAACCGTTCGGCGCGGATCCCCACCCGCGCCCGCGCCGCCCCGTCCCACGGGTGCGGCGCCTGGTTGTCACTGCTTTCGCTACGAGTCGTAGCGTAACTGGAGCCGGGGTCCCGCCCGCAAGCCCCACCGGCGGTTCCGCGACGTGACCTGCCCCACTTTCCGGGGCGGCCCGGCTGCCCGAACGGGCGAACAGCCGCTACCGTTACCAGCCCCACCCATGTTACTCACCAGTAGAGCGCAAGGAGGCCCGGTTGCCGGCCCCCCAGCCCCCCGCGAACCCGGACGTCACGGGCCCGGAGACCGCGGACGGCCCCGCCCCCTCGGCGGGTGCCACGACCAGGGCCAAGGGGCGCCCGCGCAGCGCCGCCGCCGACCGCGCCATCCTCGACGCCACCCGCGAGGCCCTCGCCGAACTCGGCTGGGGCGGGCTGACCATGGGCCACGTCGCGACCCGCGCCAAGGTCGCCAAGACCACCCTCTACCGCCGCTGGCCGTCCAAGAACGAACTCGTGGTGGACGCCGTCGCCAGCCTCTTCGACGACCTGGTGATGCCCGACCTCGGCAGCCTGCGGGCCGACATCGAGGCGGTGGTCGCCCAGTTCGCCGACCTGCTGGCCCGCCCCGAGACCCAGGCCGCGCTGCTCGCGCTGTTCGCCGAGGGCACCCGCGACCCGCACCTGCGCCGCCGGATCCGGGAGGCCATCGTCGACCCGCAGAAGCGCCTGGTCCGGCAGGGCCGGGCGGCCGCCCAGGCGCGCGGCGAACTCGCCCCGGACGCCGACCCGCGGACGGCCCGCGAGGAGATCGACATCATCTTCGACACCATCGCCGGGACGGTCGAGCACCGCGTCCTGGTCAGCGGCGAGCCGATCACCGCCGACTGGACCCGCCGCTTCACCAACCTGCTGCTCGGCCCCTTCCCCAGCCTGCTGGGCGACTGAGGGTACGGCGAAGCCGCCCCGCACGGAGCTCCGTACGGGGCGGCCCACCGGCACGTCCTAGAAGGACGCGTTCTCCCGGTACGTCCCCCACTCCTCGCGCAGCGCGTTGCAGATCTCGCCCAGGGTCGCCTCGGCGCGCACCGCGTCCAGCATCGGCGGGATCATCGACTCGCCCGAGCGCGCGGCCGCCAGCATGGCGTCCAGCCCGGCCCGCACCGCCGCCTCGTCCCGGGCCTCCTTGCGCTCGCGCAGCACCCGCACCTGCTCGCGTTCGACCTCGTGGCTGACCCGCAGGATCTCCAGTTCGGGGGTGACGCTGCGCGGGTGGCAGTTGACGCCGACCACGCGCTTGTCCCCCTTCTCCACCGACTGCTGGTACTGGAAGGCCGCCTCGGCGATCTCGCCGGTGAACCAGCCCTCCTCGATCCCGCGCAGGATGCCGGAGGTGATCGGGCCGATCCCGTGGTCCTCGCGGCCCTTGTCCAGACGGCTCTTGTTCAAGATCTGCTGGAAGATCGCCTCGGCCTGCTGCTCGATCCGGTCGGTGAGCGCCTCGACGTACCAGGAACCGCCCAGCGGGTCGGCCACGTTGGCGACGCCGGTCTCCTCCATCAGCACCTGCTGGGTGCGCAGGGCGATCTCGGCGGCCTGCTCGGAGGGCAGCGCCAGGGTCTCGTCCAGGGCGTTGGTGTGCAGCGAGTTGGTGCCGCCGAGCACCGCGGACAGCGCCTCCACGGCGGTGCGGACCACGTTGTTGTACGGCTGCTGCGCGGTCAGCGAGACGCCGGCGGTCTGGGTGTGGAAGCGCAGCCACTGCGCCTTGTCGGTCTTGGCGCCGAAGCGGTCGCGCATCCAGCGGGCCCAGATCCGGCGCGCGGCGCGGAACTTGGCGATCTCCTCGAAGAAGTCCAGGTGCGCGTCGAAGAAGAAGGACAGGCCGGGCGCGAAGACGTCCACGTCCAGGCCCCGGGACAGGCCCAGCTCGACGTAGGCGAAGCCGTCGGCGAGGGTGTACGCGAGCTCCTGCGCGGCCGTCGCCCCGGCCTCGCGGATGTGGTAGCCGGAGACGGACAGCGGCTTGTACGCGGGGATGCCCTGGGCGCAGTACGCCATCAGGTCGCCGATCAGCCGCAGGTGCGGCTCGGGGGCGAAGAGCCACTCCTTCTGGGCGATGTACTCCTTGAAGATGTCCGTCTGCAGGGTGCCGTTGAGCACCGCCGGGTCGACGCCCTGGCGCTCGGCGGCGACCAGGTACATGCAGAAGATCGGGACGGCCGGGCCGCTGATCGTCATCGAGGTGGTGACCTCGCCGAGCGGGATGCCGTTGAACAGCACCTCCATGTCGGCGGCCGAGTCGATGGCGACGCCGCAGTGGCCCACCTCACCGAGCGACTTGGCGTCGTCGGAGTCGTAGCCCATCAGGGTGGGCATGTCGAAGGCGACCGAGAGGCCGCCGCCGCCCGCCTCCAGGATCATCCGGTAGCGCTCGTTGGTCTGCTGCGCGTTGCCGAAGCCGGCGAACTGGCGGATGGTCCAGGTGCGGCCCCGGTAGCCGGTCGGGTGCAGTCCGCGGGTGAAGGGGTACTCGCCCGGCCAGCCGATCCGCTCGAAGCCCTCGACGGCCTGCCCGGGGGCGGGACCGTACGCCGGCTCGACCTCGTCGCCGGACAGGGTGGTGAAGTCCGCGTCCCGCTTGCGGGCGCTGTCGTACCGCTGCTGCCAGCGCTGCCGTCCGCGCTCGATCTCCTCGGCGTCCATGACCCCGAACTCCGCTCCGTACGGCCGCCACGGCACCGGGGCGGCACAGCTATTAGGACGTCCTACTAATTTACTCGGACGTCCTAGCAGCTGTCGATGGATGCCGGGGCCGAAACGCCGCGGGCCGCCCTCCCGGGGCCCGGAAACGCGCGGTGCCCCCTCCCCCGCGGGGGAAGGGGCACTCGCCGGGGCGTCGGATCAGACGCCGGCGGGCTGGCGGGCGTCGCCGCCGGCCGGGAGCCGCTCGGCGGCCTCGCGGACCACCTTGCGCTCGAAGACGAAGGACGCGAACGGGATGCAGCCGGCGGCCAGGGTCAGGATCATCCGACCGAGCGGCCACTTCAGCTTCTGCCCGAGCAGGAAGGTCACCACGAAGTACCCGATGTACAGGTAGCCGTGCAGCATCGCGACGTACGTGGTCAGGTCCTCGGCCGCGTCGAAGCCGTACTTCGCGACCATGAAGCCGCAGAACACCAGCAGGGCCACACCTGTCGCAATGGCCAGGGCCCGGTACCAGCCCAGCAGGGGGGTCGCCTTCATACTCTTCATCGCCTCGTTCGGCAGGGATCGACCGGTACGCCCGGATCCGCGCACCGCTCACACGAGGGTAACCGTCCTCACGGCCGCTCCCGCGCAGCCCCCTCGCCGCGTTCGTCGGTGAAGTCGCCGGCGGCGATCCGCAGCGGCCTGAGCAGTTCGAACACCTGCCGACACTGCTCGGTGTCGTACTCCTCCAGCCCGAAGTCCATCGCCATGAGTTCCCGGGTGGCCTCCTCGACCGTCTCGCGGCCGCGGCCGGTGATCGTGGCGAGCACGCCGCGGCCGTCCAGCGGGTTGGGGCGGCGGGCGACCAGGCCGGCCCGCTCCAGCCGGTCGACGGTGTTGGTGACGCTGGTCGGGTGGACCATGAGCCGCTCGCCGATCTTGGACAGCGACAGCTCGCCGGTCCGGCTGAAGGTCAGCAGCACCAGCGCCTCGTACCGGGCGAAGGTCAGCCCGTACGGCTTGAGCACCGCGTCGACCCGGGAGAGCAGGATCTGGTGGGCTCGCATGATCGAGGTGATCGCCGCCATCGAGGGGACCCCGCCCCAGCGGCGGGTCCAGAGCTCGTCGGCGCGGGCGATCGGGTCGAAGTCGAGGGCTAGGGGCTTGGGCACCTCCTTACCGTACCGGCGGAGGGGGCGAGCGCTACCAGCCGTCCTGATGGTGGACAAGCACGACGCGTGGCGGGAACCCGCCAAAAGGGCTGCCAGGTCCGTACCAGGACATTGCACCGGTGTGAATGCGGGGCAACAGGACCGGGCCGCGGCGGAGTTGACGGCCGATCGGTCCGCAACCGCACTATCAGGCCTCGGTTCGGATGGTAACCCGCTGAAAGACCGGGCGATTCGCACCTTTTGTCCGCCCGTTCACAATCCCTCCGGCTGGCGGGACTTGGCCAATTCATGAGCAAGACCTGTCATTTGATTTGCTCGATTGTCATGCTTTCCGCCAACCCCGTCGGCAGCCACCACCCCCACCCACCGGTGGCCCGCCGCTCGACCGCACGGGGTCCGCACGTCAGCGCCCGTCCCGCCCCTCAGGTGCCGACCCCGGCCCCCGGGACGCGGCGCGACCGCCCACACGCGGTTACCCGGAAGGACTCGTCCGTGAAGCGAAAGCTCGCAGCAGTCGCCGTACTCTCCGCCACCGCCCTGCTCACCGGCGTCGTCCAGGTGAGCACCGCCGCCCAGGCCAGCCCGGTCCCCGCGGCGCAGGCGCAGGCCGCCGAGCAGCAGGCGGCCGCGCTCGCCCTGGCGGGCGGCCAGTCCGGCCCGCTGGCGAAGGCCCTCGCCCTCGGCGGCCAGGAGCAACTGGTGGCGAAGGACGCCGTGGTGGACAAGGACGGCACCCGGCACCTGCGCTTCGAGCGCACCTACGCCGGCCTGCCGGTGCTCGGCGGCGACCTGGTCGTCCACCAGAGCGCCCGCGGCGCGGTGGAGTCGGTCGACAAGGCGGTCTCCGCGCAGCTGAGCCTGTCGAGCCTGGCCCCGCAGATCCCCGCCGACAAGGCCGCCGCGCAGGCCACCGGCGCCGTCCAGGCCACCGTCGGCGTCGCCGCGGACAAGGACGAGTCCCCGCTGGCGGCCGTGCACCAGACCGGCAAGGCCGAACTGGTGGTCTGGGCGAGCGACGGCAACCCGCGCCTGGCCTACCGGACCACCGTCGAGGGCGTGCGCGCCGACGGCACCCCCAGCAGCCAGCTGCTGGTCACCGACGCCGCCACCGGCCAGGTGCTGTCCACCCACGAGCAGGTGCAGACCGCCTCCGGCACCGGCAAGGGCGTCTTCGTCGGCAACGTCCCGCTGACCACCACCCAGAGCGGCACCTCGTACCAGCTGAAGGACGCCACCCGCGGCGGCCAGTCGACCGTCAACCTGAAGAACAAGACCTCCGGCACCGGCACGCTGGTCGCCAACTCGACCAACGCCTTCGGCAACGGCCTGGCCTCCAACAGCGAGTCCGCCGCCGTGGACGCCCAGTACGGCGCGGCCGCCACCTGGGACTTCTACAAGAACACCTTCGGCCGCAACGGCATCAAGAACAACGGCGTCGGCGCGACCAGCCGCGTCCACTACGGCTCCAACTACGTCAACGCGTTCTGGAGCGACGCCTGCTTCTGCATGTCCTACGGCGACGGCAGCGGCAACACCCACCCGCTCACCGAGATCGACGTGGCCGGCCACGAGATGAGCCACGGCGTCACCTCCGCCACGGCGAACCTCAACTACTCCGGCGAGTCCGGCGGCCTCAACGAGGCCACCTCCGACATCTTCGGCACGATGGTCGAGTTCTACGCCAACCTGCCCTCCAACCCGCCGAACTACTGGATCGGCGAGCTGATCAACCTGAACGGCGACGGCTCCCCGCTGCGCTACATGGACAAGCCCAGCAAGGACGGCGCCTCGGCGGACTCCTGGTACTCGGGCGTCGGCAACCTGGACGTCCACTACTCCTCGGGCATCGCCAACCACTTCTTCTACCTGCTGTCCGAGGGCAGCGGCGCGAAGAGCATCAACGGCTTCAGCTACAACAGCCCGACCTCCAACGGCTCGGCCGTCACCGGCATCGGCCGGGACAAGGCCGCGCAGATCTGGTACCGCGCGCTGACCGTCTACTTCACCTCCACCACCAACTACGCGAGTGCCCGCACCGGCACCCTGAAGGCCGCCTCCGACCTGTACGGCGCCACCAGCGCCGAGTACAAGGCGGTCGCGGCCGCGTGGAGCGGCGTCAACGTCAACTGACGTACGGCGCACGGTGACAGGACGTCCGGGGCCCCTGTGGAGGGCGGCCCCGGGCGTCCGCACACCCTCTTGCCCGCCCGCCCTCGCACGCCCGCCCTCCCCCGCCCGCCCGCTCCGTTCCCGGGGTGGCGGAGCCCCGCCGGCCGGACGAACCGCCCGTAGCGGGCACCGGGCGGCAGCCGAACCATCCGCACCAGCACTGGCGGATCCCGGCCAATCCCTGTCCGTGGTCTGTCATTTCCTGCCATCGATTGTCATGCTTCTGCCCAAGCCCCGTCCGACATCCGTCACCCCCACCCGTCGACGGATCGTCAGGTACCGCACGGGAGCAGCACGTCCGCGCCCTACCGCCCCCCGGCGCCAACCCCGGCGCCCCGGTACGCGGCGCAACCGCGCGCACACGCGGTTTCGTGGAAGGAACCCCCGCACGTGAAGCGAAAGCTGACAGCCGGCGCCATACTCTCCTCCACCGCCCTGCTCGCCGGCGTGATCCAGATCGCCATCGTCCCCGCCGCCCAGGCCGCCGCCCCGTCGCCGGAGCAGCAGCGCGCCGCGCTGCTCGCGGTGGCCGCCGGGCAGAGCAGCCCGGTCGCCCAGGCCCTGGCCCTCGGCGGCCAGGAGCGGCTGGTGGTCAAGGACGTCGTCGCCGACGCCAACGGCGAACGCCACCTGCGCTACGAGCGGACCTACGCCGGCCTGCCGGTGCTCGGCGGCGACCTGGTCGTCCACCAGCGCGCCGACGGCTCGGTGGACTCGGTCGACCGGGCCTTCGACGGCAGCCTGTCGCTGCCGAGCCTGGCCCCGGGCCTCGCCGCCGGGCAGGCGGCCGAGCGGGCCACCGCCGCGGTTCAGGCGACCGTCGGCACCGCCGCCGACGAGGACGAGGCGGCGCTCAGCCGGGTCGACGGCGCGGGCGCGGCCGAGCTGGTGGTGTGGGCGGCCGACGGCGCGCCGCGGCTGGCCCACCGCACGGTGGTCCACGGCGAGCGGGCCGACGGCACCCCGAGCAGCCAGCAGGTCGTCACCGACGCCGCCACCGGCCAGGTGCTGTCCACCCGCGAGCAGGTGCAGACCGCCTCCGGCACCGGCAAGGGCGTCAACGTCGGCAGCGTCACGCTGACCACCACCCAGAGCGGCTCGACCTACTCGCTGAAGGACGCCACGCGCGGCGGCCAGTCCACCACCGACCTCAAGGGCGCCACCTCGGGCAACGGCACGCTGTTCGCCAAGACCAGCAACTCCTGGGGCAACGGCCTGGCCTCCAACCGCGAGTCCGCCGCCGTGGACGCCCAGTACGGCGCCGCGGCCACCTGGGACTACTACAAGAACACCTTCGGCCGCAACGGCATCAAGAACAACGGCGTCGGCGCCGCCAGCCGCGTCCACTACGGCTCCAACTACGTCAACGCGTTCTGGGACGACTCCTGCTTCTGCATGACGTACGGGGACGGCTCCGGCAACACCAACCCGCTGACCGCGATCGACGTCTCCGGCCACGAGATGACCCACGGCGTCACCTCCGCCACGGCGAACCTCAACTACTCCGGCGAGTCCGGCGGCCTCAACGAGGCCACCTCCGACATCTTCGGCACCATGGTCGAGTGGTCGGCCAACCTGCCCGCGGACCCGCCGGACTACCTGATCGGCGAGAAGCTCAACATCTTCGGCAACGGCAAGCCGCTGCGCTACATGGACAAGCCCTCCAAGGACGGCAGCTCCGCGGACTCCTGGTACTCGGGCGTCGGCAACCTCGACGTCCACTACTCCTCGGGCATCGCCAACCACTTCTTCTACCTGCTGTCCGAGGGCAGCGGCGCCAAGGTGGTCAACGGGGTCAGCTACAACAGCCCGACCTCCAACGGCTCGACGGTCACCGGCATCGGCCGGACCAAGGCGGCCGCGATCTGGTACCGCGCGCTGACCGTCTACATGACCTCCACCACCAACTACAAGGCCGCCCGCACGGCGACCCTGAAGGCCGCGACCGACCTGTACGGCGCCACCAGCACCGAGTACAAGACCGTGGCGGCCGCGTGGAGCGGCGTCAACGTCAACTAGTGCGCGCGCCGGCACACCCCAGCCACCCCCGGTAAGAAACGGCGACAGGCTGCCGCGGCCCTTTGGGAGAGGAGGCCGCGGCAGCCTGTCGACCGTCGCGTGGCGGGGGTTCGTCGCTACGCGGTGGCCGGCTTCAGCTCGCCGCGCTCCTCCTTGGCGAGCATCCGCTCGGCGAAGAAGCCGCCGGTGGGCAGCACCGAGAGGACGAACAGCAGCACGCCGCGCTTGGCGTCCCACTTCTGCGCCTGCCAGGCCTGGATCCAGAAGACGACGTACAGGATGAACAGGATCCCGTGGACCATGCCCATCACCGGGACGCCGTCGAAGGACGTGGTCCGCTTCAGCACGGAGCAGATCAGCAGCAGGATGAACGAGACCCCTTCGGGGCCGGAGACCAGGCGCAGGCGGTGGACGGCGCTGCTGTTCACGATGGATACCTCAATACGGGGGTCGGAGGCGTACCTGCTTGTGAAGCGACTCACAAGCCTTCCGGCCATTATCACCGAGCACCTGTCCGAAGCCCCGGCCGGGGTGGGCACCGTGCCCGACGTCACAACCGCCGTGTCCCGCCCCGGCGGCACGGCCGTCGTGCCCTACCCCGCAGCCGTCGTGTCGGACCCCACGGCCGTCGTGTCCGTGTCACAGCTGTGCGCCAGAACCCGGCTCGTCGCGCCGGCCCGTCACCCGCTGCCCCTATCCTGCTGCCCGCGCCCGACGCACCGGGCGCCGTAGACATCGGACGACCGGGGGTAGCGACCACATGTTCAAGCGGGACTGGGACCGAAGGACCTGCGCCAAGCGCGGCCACACCACCTACGCGCCGACCGAGCCCGAGCTGGCCGCCCGGCTGCACGCCGCGACCGCCCTCGGCGACGCCTGGCGCTGCCTGCGCTGCGGCGACTTCGCGCTCGGCACCCCGCACGGCTCCGGCCCGGCGCAGGACGCCCCGCTGGTGCCGCGCGGCAAGGCGCTGCGGGACCTCTTCATCCTGCGCTTCCTCGCCGTCGAGCGGGTGCTGCGCGGTCTGCTGATCATCATCGTGGCCTGGGCCGTCTGGAAGTTCTCCAACAGCCAGGACGCCGTGCACCGGGTCTTCGACGAGAACCTGTCGGTCTTCCGGCCGGTCACCGACCACTTCCACTGGGACCTCGAACACTCCCCGATCGTCGACACCATCCGCAAGACCTTCGACTACCGGAAGAGCACCCTGCTGATCGTCGCGGGCGCGCTGCTGGCCTACGCGCTGATCGAGATCGTCGAGGCGGTCGGCCTCTGGCTCGGCAGGCGCTGGGCCGAGTACCTCACCGTCGTGGCCACCGCCGCCTTCCTGCCGCTGGAGGGCTACGAGCTGAGCGAGCACGTCAGCGCCGTGAAGATCGGCACGCTGGTGCTGAACATCGCCGCGGTGCTCTGGATCATGCTGTCCAAGCGGCTGTTCGGGCTGCGCGGCGGGGTGGTGGCCTTCGAGGCGGAGCGCCACTCGGCCTCGCTGCTGGAGGTCGAGGAGGCGGCCGGCACCGTCCCGCACGCCGCCCGGGGGGCGCACGCGCGGGCGTGACCGGCGCGTTTGTCGCAGACCGGTACCAGTTCCGCCGTTCCCCCTCCCCCCGCACCGGCCGCGCCCGCTAGATTGCGGCCGTGGCACAGTTCAGACTCCAGGGATCCCGGGTACTCGCGGTCGAGTTGGCCGGCGAGGCCGTCAAGGCCAGACACGGCTCGATGGTCGCCTACACCGGCCAGATGAGCTTCAAGAAGCTGACCGGCGGCGGGGACGGCCTGCGCGGCATGGTGGCCCGCCGGCTCACCGGCGAGCAGATGACCGTCATGGAGGTGAAGGGCCAGGGCACCTGCTACTTCGCCGACAAGGCCACCGAGATCAACCTGGTCCGGCTGAACGGCGAGACGCTGTTCGTCGAGGCGGACAACCTGCTCTGCACGGAGGGCTCGCTGCGCACCGGCACCACCTTCACCGGGCTCAACGGCATGTCCTCCGGCAACGGCCTCTTCACCACCAAGGTGGAGGGGCACGGCTGGGCCGCCGTCACCTCGAACGGGCCCGCGATCATCCTGCGGGTCGGCCAGGGCCAGCCGCTGCGGGTGGACCCGGGCGCCTACGTGGCGCACACCGGCAGCCTGCACCGCAGCCTGAAGTCGGGCGCGGGCTGGACGACGGTGATCGGCGAGGGCGGCGGCGAGGCCGTCCAGGTGGAGTTCACCGGAGAGGGCCTGGTGTACGTGCAGCCGTCGGAGAAGGTCACCATCGGGGGCGACGTCTGATGGGCTTCACGAAGATCAACGGCAAGATGGTCGAGGCCGTGGTGCTGCCCGGGCAGCGGCTGTTCAGCCAGCGCGGCGCGATGCTGGCGTACACCGGGGACGTCCGCTTCACGCCGAACATCACCGGCGGGCAGGGCGGCGTGATGTCGATGATCGGCCGCCGGGTGGCCAACGAGGACACCCCGCTGATGACCGTCGAGGGCCAGGGCCGGGTGATGTTCGGCCACGGCGGCCACCACGTGCACGTGATCGACCTGGCCGGCGACACCCTGTACGTCGAGGCGGACCGGCTGCTGGCCTTCGAGGGCACGCTGCGCCAGTCCACCATGTTCATGGGCTCGCAGGGCGGGGTGATGGGCATGGTCCGCGGCCAGGTCACCGGCCAGGGCCTGTTCACCACCCAGCTGGACGGCAAGGGCTCGGTCGCGGTGATGGCGCACGGCGGCGTCTTCGAGCTGCCGATCTTCCCCGGCCAGCCGGTGCACGTCGACCCGCAGGCGTACGTGGCGCACCGCGGCCAGGTGCAGAACAAGCTGTCCACGGCGCTGGGCTGGCGCGACATGATCGGCCGCGGCTCCGGCGAGGCCTTCCAGCTGGAGCTGTCCGGACAGGGCGCGGTGTACGTCCAGGCGAGCGAGGAGAAGCTCTGATGTCCTACCCGCCGCAGCCGCCGTACGGGCAGTCGCCGTACGACCAGCCGACCC
Organism: Kitasatospora sp. NPDC057940; assembly: GCF_042887425.1. Lineage (NCBI taxonomy): Bacteria > Bacillati > Actinomycetota > Actinomycetes > Kitasatosporales > Streptomycetaceae > Kitasatospora > Kitasatospora sp. NPDC057940. The sequence continues at coordinate 2,692 of NZ_JBHVPH010000027.1, read as the reverse complement.
AGCCCGGCTTCGCCGCCCCTCCCCCGCCGGGCTACGCGCCGCCGCCCGCGCAGGGCTACCCCCAGCAGGGCGGGTACCCGCCGCCGCCTCCCCCGCAGCAGCCCCAACAGGCCTATGCCCAGGAGCAGTTCGGCGGCCCGCAGGCCCCGCTGCCGAGCGCGCACGGCGGCTCCGGCCCGGTGGTGCACGACGCGTACAGCCTGCCGGTGAACGACAACGTCAACCCGTACGCCTTCTCGGTCGACCTGAACGGCTCCTACTTCCTGCAGAAGGGCAAGATGGTCGCCTACTACGGCGACATCACCTTCAAGGGCGTCGGCGCCGGCATGCTGGACCGGGTGATCGGCCAGCACTTCAACTCGCCGATGCACGCGGCGGACTGGGTGGTGGCCCAGGGCCGCGGCAAGCTGCTGCTGGCCGACCGGGCCTTCGACCTCAACTCCTACGACCTGGACGACGGCAACCTGACCGTGCGCTCGGGCAACCTGCTGGCCTTCGACCCGTCGCTGCGGCTCAAGCAGTCGATCATCCCGGGCTTCCTGACCCTGATCGGCACCGGGAAGTTCGTCGCCGCCTCCAACGGGCCGGTGCACTTCGTCGAGCCGCCGATCCGGGTGGACCCGCAGGCGCTGGTCGGCTGGGCCGACTGCCCGGCGCCGTGCCACCACTACGACCACGACTACATGCACGGGCTGATCGGCGGCATCCGGCGGCTGACCGGGCTGGGCGGGGCCTCCGGCGAGGAGCACCAGTTCGAGTTCATCGGCGCCGGCCAGGTGCTGCTGCAGTCCAGCGAGAAGCTGATGGCCGAGCGGTCGGTGGGCCAGGTGGACGCCGAGGCGGGCGTGCCGGTGGGCGGGGTGCCGTCGCAGCCGGCGGCGGCGTCGGGCCACGGCGGGGGCAACCTCAACGTGCCGGGCCTCGGCAATCTGGGCGATCTCGGGCGACGTTTCGGGCTGTAAACTTGTACAAGATTGAACTAAATAGGGTATGCTGAGCCCATGGATACGCACACGATCAACACTGCGGACACCCCTCCGTCGCAGCCCGAGGGGGAGACTCCCTGGCTGACCGCCAGGGAGCAGCGGATGTGGCGCGCCCATCTGGAGGTCGCCAAGCTGCTGGAGTACCAGCTCAGCCGCGAACTCCAGCCGCACAACCTGGCGATCAACGACTACGAGATCCTGGTCGTGCTCTCCGAGGCCCCCGACCGCCGGATGCGGATGACCGACCTCGCCACCGCCACCCTCCAGTCCAAGAGTCGGCTCTCGCACCAGATCACCCGGATGGAGAACGCCGGCCTGGTGCTGCGCCAGGAGTGTCCCGGCGACCGCCGCGGCCTCTACGCCCACCTCACCGAGCACGGCTGGGAGACCATGCAGCGGGTCGCCCCCGACCACGTGCGCAGCGTCCGGGCCCACTTCATCGACCGCTTCACCGAGGAGCAGCTCGACGCCATGTACGAGGCCCTCGCCCCGGTCGCCGAACACCTCCGCGGCCTCCGCGGCCGCGCCTGACGCGCCGCCCCCCAGCAGCACACCGGGGCCGGCCCCACCGGGGGCCGGCCCTTCCGGCTGCCCCGAGGGGGCACACTCGTACCCGCCAACCTTGCCGACACCACCCGTGCTCGGGAAGCACCAGGAACAGCGGGACGCCGACACCCGGACCGTGTTCATCACCGGTGTTCGCGCGGGGCACTTCCCTGGACGGCACCGGCCGACAGCAGACCCGCGACCCACGTCTCGGCCGCCGCAGACAATGCAACCCACGCGCCGCCGTCCCGAATCGCGCGCAGCCGCCACCGGGCCGCGACCACGGCCGCCAGGGCGACGACCTTCTCAGGCTCGGCGGCGGCATAGCACGGGACCGTCATCGCCCACCGCTGCGCCTGCGCGGCAGTGTGGCCGGCGGCGATCAGGCGGGGAACCAGCGAGGCGGTATCGACCCAGGCGGCGGCCGGGGCCGGCCATGACCAGTCGATGACCCGGACCCGGCTGCCCTCGACCAGGATGTTCGGCCCGGTCATGTCGGTGTGGGCCAGCGTGTCACCCGCGACCGCATCCGACACCTGCCCCTCCAACGCACTGAGCTGGTCCACGTGCTCGGCTTGCCACGGCGTCAGGCCGTCGGCAGCGACGATCTCCGGCCACAGCGCTGATCCGCCCCACCGCTGCGCGAGGCTGAACGTTCGCAGCACGGGTGCAGGTGTCAACCGGTCTGCGAGGCCGGCCAGCGTTCCGGCGATGAGCGGCAGGTCGGACGAACCGGGGGACAGGTCTGCGTGTCGTCCCGGCACGTACTCGAAGGCAGTAACCAGCCAGCCGCCGACTTCCCCCTGCCACAGCAGGGCCGCACCGATGCCCTTCACCGCTGGCGCGGCCTGCGCCTCCTTCCGGGCCATCCACAGGTTCGGGCTGTCGAGCCGGGAGCCCTTCACGAACAACCGGCCGCCGCCCGCGTCCAGGGCGGCGGCGAACTCGGCGATCTCACCGGCGTCCGGCACCGTCACGCCGGTGACGGCGCCACACCGCTCGGCGATCAGGTCACGAACTTCGGCAGGCAGGTCGACCCACTGATGGCGCACGCTGCTCCCTCGGGGCAGGGTCGGGGGCCGCCGGCAGCGCCCCCGCGGCGGCCCCCCCCGGAGGATATGTGGGTGGTGTGGGCGGCCACGGGGGCCAGCGGGCAGTTT